>JAJNAU010000005.1 GCA_021462625.1 Shewanella sp. | reverse complement strand
AGGCCCCTAGGCGGCACACCTTGCGTCGCGATTAAAGCGCGTCTAGAACGAGCAAAATTCAACCATGAAAGGTCAACAGACCCTAGTTATTATCGGATTTATGTGGTGCAGATCATCGACAGTCCTGCCATTAAGTTTCTATTCCTATTGGCTGTCTGCTTTGTGGTCACCCTGCTCTTGTATCACCTGTTTATCCGACCTTATAAATTGGTCCAATTTACCTTCGGCGTAAAATAGTCATCAAATTAACCATAAAACCAATAACAGACACCAATAGCTGCGATAATACCGGCGAGATCTGCGGTTAATCCACATGCCAACGCGTGGCGGCCATTACGTATCCCCACTGCGCCAAAGTAAACCGCCAGTACGTAGAAAGTCGTTTCTGTACTGCCCTGAAAGATGGCTGCCAAACGTCCGGCAAAAGAATCTACACCGTGATGATTCATAGTTTCCAACATCATGGCGCGAGCGCCTGAGCCACTGAAGGGTTTCATCAAGGCCGTGGGCAAAGCATCCACAAAGCGGGTATCGCCGCCAAGCCACTGCACAAAATGAGCGATAACCGAGAGCAGCAAGTCCAACGCCCCTGACGCTCTGAGCAGCGCAATTGCCAGCAACATGGCGAGCAAATATGGGATCAGCTGAATTGCCTGGGAAAAGCCATCTTTGGCGCCTTCAATAAACTCATCGTAAATGGCAACCTTGCTAAGCCCTGCGACCAGCACAAAAGCAAATACCAACGCAATGAGTACACCATTGCCCAACACAGTGGAAACCTCGCCAATCATCTGAGCAGACAAAGTGCCAAGATAAAATACGGTCGCCATCAGGGCACCGATAAGCAGCGCGCCGTAACCCATAATCACGGCGTCAAAAAGCTTAATTCTTTGTACCAGCGCCACCACCAGGAGTCCGGCCAGGGTTGAGACTGACGTGGCTAGCAAGATAGGAAGAAACACATCCGCAGGATTGGCGGCCCCCTGCTGTGCCCGATACAAAAATACGGCCACGGGTACCAAGGTGACGGAAGAGCTGTTCAGCACCAGAAACAGGATCTGGGCATTAGTGGCGGTATGTTTATCCGGATTCAGGGATTGAAGATCATGCATCGCCTTGAGCCCCAGCGGCGTGGCGGCATTATCCAGACCCAACATATTGGCAGTCAGATTCATGGTGATGCTGCCATAGGCCGGGTGGCCCCTTGGCACCTCAGGCATCAGTCGCGACAGCAAAGGTTCAGTGACCCGAGCAATAGCAGCCACCATGCCGCCCTTTTCGCCCAACCGCATCAATCCCATCCAAAGGGACAGCACGCCAACCAGTCCAAGCGCAATATGAGCTGCGAGTTCAGCGCTGGAAAAAAGTGCGGCACTGACATCGGTCAATACCTGGGTATTGCCCATCCCCAATTGCACTGCAACGGCCAATGCCGCAGTAACAAAGAAAAACCACCAGATACGATTCAGCACATTGGGTCCTGTAAACAAAGGCGCAGACCATCACATCATCAGGTTGTGATATACTCGCGCCAGAAAAAAAGTTCATACAACGTCTTTATGGTTCAATTAAATCCAGATTTTATCAATAGCATCCGACAGGATATTCCTGCCCACCTGTCACTTGATAATTTTATCGACTATTGTGGCAGACCACTGCGGCGTTCCATCCGTATTAATACCCTGAAAATTACAGTGGCCGATTTCCAGAGTCTGCTGGCCCCCAGGGGCTGGCAATTTGAGCCCATTCCCTGGTGCCCGGCGGGATTTTGGCTGACCGGTCACAATGATGATGAACTGGGCAATTGCATCGAACATATTCAGGGCCTGTTCTACATTCAGGAAGCCAGTTCCATGCTGCCACCGACCGCCCTGTTCATGGGCGATGAATCTTTTGACATGGTGCTAGACACAGCGTCTGCGCCCGGCTCAAAAACCACTCAAATCGCGGCACTGATGCAAAATCAGGGACTCCTGGTGGCTAACGAATACTCATCCAGCCGGGTGAAAGTGCTGCATGCCAACATCGCCAGAATGGGCGTCAGCAACACGGCCATTACACACTTTGATGGCCGGGTGTTTGGTGAGTATCAATATGAAACCTTCGAGGCCGTGCTGTTGGATGCCCCCTGCAGTGGCGAAGGCACAGTGCGCAAAGACCCGGATGCGCTGAAATACTGGCGCCAGGAGGAGATTAATGGGATTGCCCAAACCCAGCGGGCACTTATTCTTTCCGCATTTCAAGCATTGAAAAACGGCGGCATGCTGGTGTATTCCACCTGTACCCTTAACACCCTCGAGAATCAGCAGGTATGTCAATTCCTCAAAGAGACCTATCCGGACGCCGTGGAGTTTGTCTCACTGGCTAACCTGTTTGAACAGGCAGATAACGCCACCACACCCGAAGGATTTTTACACGTCTGGCCGCAGATGTATGACAGTGAGGGTTTCTTCGTTGCCGCAATTAAAAAGATTGCCTCTATTGAGCGCGCCTTGCCACAACCTAAAGCACAAAAAAATTTTCCCTTCAGTCGGGCGTCACGCAAACAGCGGGAAGCCATCACTGAGCATCTCGAGGCACTGGGCCTCGGATTACCGGCAGATCAAAGCCTGATGGTGCGGGAATCCGAATACTGGCTGTTTCCGCAGGGTTTTGATGAACTGATTGGCAGCATGCGCTTTCAACGTATCGGGTTAAAATTGGCAGACGAAGCCAAACACGGCTTCAAACTCAGGCACGAAGCCATCATGGCCTTACCATGCGAACCAAAGGCCGTAATTGAACTGGATCAGCAGCAGGCGATAGAGTATCTGATGGGGCGGGATGTGATGTTTAATGGCAATAAGCCTGCCAAAGGAGAAGTAATTGTGGGCCACCACGGTGTGCCGCTGGGGCTGGCCAAGTCAATGCCGGGTAAGCTGAAAAACAGTCTGCCCAGAGAACTGGTTCGGGACAAGGTCCGCCCAGCATAAACAGGTTTTTATTTCGAACTGTTAGTTTTTTATCCAGCACAAACAACATCTTTCAGCGCATAACCCTGCCTCATACAACCATTCCAGGCGAATACTTGGAGCATTGCATAAATGCTGTACTACAATTTGAGTACGAAGCGGCTGTTCTCCAGCTGCCTCGTACCCTAAGTTAGCGCACGGCTCACCCTAAGAGCCATTTCCCCTAGGCCCAAAACAACTGGAATAGTTTTGGGCTTTTTTTTATGTTCGCAAAACGCCCTCAGCGGCCTGCCAAACGGGCTGCATCCTTAAACAACCTGAAGAAGTTACCCGTGGTGTAAGCCGCAACCTCTTCGTATTTTTCACCTCTGAGCTCTGCTACAAATTCAGCGATATCCCGCACGAAGGCTGGCTGATTTTCCTGCCCCCGGTGAGGCACAGGCGCCAGATATGGTGCATCCGTTTCCACCAATAACCTGTCTTGGGGGACTTTTCGGATCACGCTGCGCAGCTGTCCGGCATTTTTAAAGGTTGCAATGCCAGATACCGAAATATAAAAGCCCAAATCCATCGCGGCCTTGGCCATCTCCCAGTCTTCGGTAAAACAGTGCAATACACCGGCAACCTTATCAGCATGACCATTTCGTAAAATGGCCAGGGTATCCTCTCTGGCATCCCGGGTATGGATAATCAGGGGCTTATTCACTTCAACGGCCAGTGCAACCTGCTGCTCAAAACACTGTTGCTGCATGGCTTTGGTCTCATTGGCATAGAAATAATCCAACCCGGTTTCACCAATGGCGACCACTTTGGAGTCATTGGCAAACGCCTTGATTTGCGCGACATCCAGCCCTTCCTGCACATCAAGTGGATGCACGCCGCAGGAAAGAAAGACCTGTTCATAGGTCGCCATCCGCTCACGCATGGCTTCAAATCCCTGCTGACGCACATTAACACACAGGAAATAAGCAACATCACGGGCATGCGCCTGTTGAATAATTTGATCGAGAGAAGCCTTATCCGGCGCCCCCTTGAGACGATCCAGATGGCAGTGGGAGTCGATTAGCACAAGAATACCAGCAAACAATATACACGAGGAGGGCAAGCATACCCAGCTACATAGTGGAGGTCAAATCACCGGATGCCAGCTCACTGGAGAGGAGTTTTTCAATATGATGTTTGTGATGCGTTTCGTCAGCGGCAAACTGGATACCAATCCCGGCCGGACGACCGCCTGACGCCCCCTGGGGATTGAACCACACCACATTGCCCTGGGTCTCAACAGCGACACTCTCACCGGGTAGATGGTAGGAAAAACTCAGGGTTTCTCCCAGATAATGAGCCTCACTGGTGGCCACAAACAGCCCGGCGTTGCGGACAAAGGGCATATAAGCGCGATATAACTGCTGAATGGTGTCAAATCTGATTACCAAGTCGACCATGTTATTCCATTTACTGAGTGACCTGTTTGTATTCTAGGACAAATCTCTGGCACAGCGCGAGGTAGTTGACACTTGCCATGGTTTCCAGATGATGACACTGGCGCATAACCCGATCTGCCAGCGCCACAATTTGCGACAGGGCAAAGGCGTCCAGTTTACCCGGTTGGATGAGACGTGATCTCAACACCAGATAAAGTACCTTGAGCGCTTCAACAATATACTCCTGTTTCAGATCAAGCAAACTGCCACAAAGATGGCCTGACATCAGACTGGTGCGCCAGTCCTGCCGATATTGCAGCCAGCGGGCATAATCACCATTGCTGAGACTATCAGCCAGTACCAGTGGTCCACCGGCTACAGGCAATACCCAGGTAATGTCTTCGCTCACCTGATGTTGCTGCATCAACCAATTGCAGATCGTCTGCCGGTCCGGCGCTACATAGGCCAGTTTCTGGCAACGACTGGCAATGGTCGGCAACAATCTGGCGGGTGTTTGCGTCTGCAACAGCAGCAAAGTGTCCTTGCCCGGCTCCTCCAGAGTCTTGAGCAGAGCATTAGCCGAGGCCTGATTCATGCGCTCACAGGCATAAATGATGGCCACCCGGCGCCCACCCTGCTGCGCCGTCGCCGTCAGTGCATTGCAAAGTTCGCGGATTTGGTCAATTTTGATCTGGCTGCCATCGGCTCTCACCTGATGCAGGTCGGGGTGATTCCCAGACTGCAGCAGATGACAACTTTTGCATTGACCACAGGCACCCGCAGGCCCCGGGATCAGGCACAAGGCTGCCGCTCCGATATCCTGCGCCAGCCACTCCCCGCCCTGAGCCGCATCGACGCCAATCAGCAGCGCATGGCTGAGGGTATCTTTCAGGATCAGACCGGTAACACGTTCAAACAGGGTATCCAGCCAGGGCAGATGAGCAGAGCGGCGCATGTCATTCCTCACAATAAAGATTGCAGCACGGCCTGGATGTCCTTGTGCACTTCGGACATTGGCTGGCTGGCGTCAATTACGTGAATGCTGTCATCCTGGGCGGCAATCTGCAGGAAGGTTTCACGGGTTCGGTCAAAGAAGGCAAGCGCCTGCTGCTCAATTCTGTCCAGCTCTCCGCGGCCGGCGGCACGCTCAAGCCCCAGCTCGGGAGGAACATCCAGATACAGGGTGATATCGGGTCTGAAGCCCTTTAAGGTGGCGTCACTGATAGCGCGGACCAAAGGCATCAGGCCACGGCCACCACCCTGATAGGCCAGCGATGACAGGTTATGCCTGTCCCCCAGCACCCACTCGCCCCGGGCAAGAGCAGGTTTGATAACATTGGCCACCAACTGCGCCCGGGCAGCGTAAAACAGCAGACATTCGGCTTCATCACACAGAGGATCGCCATCTTCGGCAATTTTAACCAGATCGCGGATTTTCTCGGCCAGCACTGTACCACCTGGCTCGCGTGTACACACAGGCCCCTGGCCGGTCTGCTTTTCAATCAAATCTTTCACCAGCGCAATGGCACTGGACTTTCCAGCCCCTTCCAGGCCCTCAATGACAATAAACTTGGCTTTACTCATTTTTGCTTTCTCTGGAATTTATTCACGGCGCGGCTGTGCTCAGCCAGTGTGCGGGAAAACACATGACTGCCATCATTGCGGGACACAAAGTACAGATAATCCACATCCGCGGGATTGGCAGCTGCCAGTAAAGACGCCCGGCTTGGTGCTGCGATGGGCGATGGCGGTAAACCATCTATACGATAGGTGTTGTACGGGGTAAGCTCGCGCAGATCTTTCTTTGTGATATTACCCTGATATCGTTCACCCATCCCATAAATGACGGTTGGATCTGTCTGTAGTCGCATCCCTTTACGCAGTCGATTGGCAAACACAGCTGCCACCCATCCACGCTCTTCCGGTTTGGCGGTTTCCTTTTCGATAATGGAAGCCAATATCAGCAGCTCATAGGGGGTTTTAAGCGGCAGGCTTTTATCCCGCCCTTCCCAAGCCACCGCAAGCTCCTGCTGCATTCTGAGGTAACTCTGGGTCAGCGATTTCCTGGCGCTATGACCCGCTTCGTAATAATAGGTATCCGGGTAAAAACGGCCTTCAGGCAGTCCAGTATCCCCCTGAGCCGCCATCACCGCCGCAAACTCATCGCCCTTATAATTAAGATGGGGAGCCTGTGCCAACTCGGTTTGCCACTGAGCTATGGTCCGGCCTTCGACCAGTGTCAGAGGAAATTGCATTACTTTACCCTGGCTCAGCTGCTCGAGTAGTCCAGAGAGAGTCTCCCCCGGCAGAATTTCATACAAGCCAGCGCGGATTTGTGCCAGCTCAGGATATAACTTCAGCAGTGCTTTAATTCGCCAGTCATTTTCGGTCACGCCCTGAACAGCCAACTGCCTGACCAATTGGCGGACATTGGTTCCCGGTTTTATCTCAAGCTGCCGCGATGTGTCTAGCGTCAGTGGCGCCCCCGCGAACGCTTCAACCTGCTTCAATCCCCAATAGGCACCACCAGCTGCAATCAACGCAAGTGTCATCAACGTTGCCAGTGCGCCCCATAAAAACTTCATGCTTTTCATATTCTTTGTTGTAATTCTGTCATTCTTGTCCAGCGGGCCAGCGGGCGATTGGCGATACAGTTGACCGGCACAGCCCCCATCAGAGAGTTGGTCACCATGATATGGGAAGCCGCCAGTAATTGCTCTTCTGTAACATCCTCTACCGAGATGTTCAGTCCCATCGCCAGTAAAGCCTGTATCACCTGCTGACGCATCACACCGCTCACACCGGCTTCGCTGTGCCGTGGCACAATGGCCTCATTACCATTGATAATAAAAAGATTTCCTGCACTGGCCTCAATAACATATCCCTGACAGTCGGTCACCCAGACATCATCCACATGGTCTGGCAGCTGCGCTTTCACCAGCACCTGCTCCAATCGATTCAAATGCTTAATTCCCGCCAGCAGCGGTTGACGCCCAAGGGTAATCGGGCTTCGCCCCAGGCGTATACCCTGCAGCTGCCATTGAGCATAGTGGGCTGGGATCGGATGGACAGAAATCATCACCATGGACGTTGCCGGTGACGGAGGTTGGTAGCCGCGTCCGCCAACGCCCCGGCTCAGGAGCAGCTTGATACAGGCTGTAGAGTGCTCAAATGCCAGCTGTATCAATCGCTGGCGCAGCACATCTGATATCTGCCAGTGGAACCCCAAACGGGCAGCGCCGTCAGAAAGACGGCGCAGGTGTAGATCCAGATAACAGATCTGCTGAGCGGAGGCCTTCATGGTGGCAAACAGACCATCGCCATAGGCTAAGGCTCTGTCTCGCGGGTCGATGAGGTTTTCCTTGACATCGCCAATCCAGATTTCATTCATCAGACCTCCTTTCATCCGACGGCCTTTCATCAGGAGTCTTGGCTGATCCGGCTGGCAACAGCTTCCTGCTGATCTTTGTACTTGGCATTTTTGCGGGTGTTGTATGGCTTGGCTACAGGACTACTCAAACGCTCGAAGTTAAGTGCGCCTATGGTCATCATGGGACGCAGAGCCAGCGGCAATTTGCCACTGTTATAGAACTCTAAAACAATCCGGCCATGCCAGCCCGGATCGATACGATGGGCAGTCACATGCACCATCAAACCCAGTCGTGCAAGTGAGGAGCGCCCATCAAGCCAACCTACAATATCAGCTGGCAGCGTGACGCTTTCATAGGTCACCGCCAGCGCCAGCTCTCCCGGATGCAGGAAGAAGGCGTCGTTGCCTTCAATGGTGATCTGCTCACTCATCACCCGATCAAGCGCTGCCTGAACCTCGGCGCTGGGGCCACTCAAATCAATATAGGGAGCCGTGTGATCCTTAAACACCCGGAACTGGTTGCCCAGACGCACGTCAACGCTGACGCCACTGATGGCATCGGCAGATGGACGCGGCTCCATCACAATCGTGCCATTGTCCAGTGCCTGTTCAATCTCAATATCGGTTAAACGCATTTTTGGTCTTTAACTCCCTTGACTCTTATGTGGCCTTACCTTAATTCAATCACTTCGCCAGCAAATGCTGGATACGGGCCTTGAGGATATCGGTCGCGATACGGTTCTTGCCACCACGTGGCACGATAATATCGGCGTACTGCTTGGATGGCTCAATAAACTGCAAGAACATAGGGCGTACTGTCTTCTGGTACTGAGAAATAACAGACTCCATGGTACGTCCACGCTCTTCCACATCCCGGGTCAGACGACGCAGGAAACAGATATCAAGCGGCGTATCCATAAATACTGACGCATCCATCAACTCGCGTAATCTGGGATCGGTCAGCAGCAGGATACCTTCCAGAATGATCACCTTTTTCGGTGTCATGGTCTGAATATCATTGGTGCGGGAGTGCTCTTTATAGCTGTAGACCGGAATATCCACGGCCTGGCCCGCCTTTAGTTGCTCCAGATGCTGACACAAAAGCTCATGATCCAGCGCCTTGGGATGGTCATAGTTGGTTTTGACTCGCTGTTCCATCGATAGATGTCTCTGATCCCGGTAGTAGGCGTCTTCATTGATAACACCTATCTGGTTGGTGCCCAGATCCCGGCACAGCTCTTCATAAATTGTTTTTGCAATCAGGCTCTTGCCTGAAGCTGATGCCCCTGCGATACCGATAATGACACATTGCGAAGAATTCATATAGCTACCTTATTCATCGTCTTCTACGCTAATTGATACCTGAGACTGGCTGTGTTGCAACGCCAGTTGCGCCCCCACTTTGCGGGCAATTTCCCGGTAAATTCCGGCAACTTCACTGTCTGGCTTCGCGACCACCAGCGGGGCTCCCTTGTCCATGGATTCACGCAAATCCAGCTGCAGTGGCAACGCCCCCAGCAGCGGCACCTGATAGCGCTGCGCAATACTGCTCCCGCCATGGGCACCAAAAGGATGATCCTTGTGTCCACATTCTGTGCAGATGTGGAAACTCATGTTCTCGACGATGCCCAATACCGGGATGTTCACCTTCTGAAACATGGTGATCCCTTTCTTGGCATCGGCCAGAGCAATGTCCTGTGGAGTGGTCACAACCACGGCACCACTGACGGGCACCTTCTGTGACAAGGTCAGTTGAATATCGCCAGTGCCAGGTGGCATATCGATAAACAGATAATCCAATTCCGGCCAGCTGGTCTCATTCAGCAGTTGCGCCAGCGCACCAGCTGCCATCGGGCCACGCCATACGGCAGCCTGATCATCGGTCAGCATAAAGCCGATTGATTGCGCCGCGACACCATGAGCCTCGGCTGCGGTCATGGTCTTGCCATCGTGGGAAACCGGACGAAACTCAGTCAAGCCCAGCATCAAAGGAATCGAAGGGCCATAGATGTCGGCATCCAGAATACCCACACGCGCACCTTCCTGTGCCATGGCCAAGGCCAGATTAACGGTTGTGGTGGATTTGCCCACGCCGCCTTTACCGGACGCTACCGCCACTACCTGACGCACATCCGGGATAGGAGCAACGTTAACACTGGAAGTCTGGGCAGGCTGGAAATCGATTTCGCATTCTACCTCATCAATAGCATCAAGCTTTGCCAATTGGTTGGTCAGCGCCATCACGGTGTCGCGGTACTGGGTTTGACAGGGGTAGGCATATACCAGCGTCATTTGCAGACGCTTGTCATCCAACACGAGTTTACGTACGCAATTGGCGGCAACCAGTCCCTGCTTAAGATAGGGGTCAACAAAAGCATCCAGGATGCTCAATACAGACGACAACAATGCCGGTTCCAAACGGAAATCCACGGCCTGTTCCTGCAGTGCTGATAACAATTTACCTCTCCCCGAAAAAGAATTTGGCCAAGTGTATCAGATATTGGCAAAAACATTAGTGTAGAAATAGCTCAGTTAAACGTCCCCGTAATGAAAATTCCGCATTAATCGGTTAGTATCTAGGCCAATATTTCAGGACCAACACGATTTTGAGAAAAAATGGCAAATTCACAACGTAAAATTTTGGTGACCAGTGCACTGCCGTACGCCAACGGCCCTATCCATCTGGGTCATATGCTGGAGTACATCCAAACGGACATCTGGTCACGTTACCAAAAGCTGCGCGGCCATGAATGTTACTATATCTGTGCAGATGACGCACACGGCACCCCTATCATGCTCAAGGCACAGCAATTAGGCATGGCTCCTGAAGAGATGATTGCCCAGGTCGCGATTGAGCATCAGCAGGATTTTGCTGATTTCAACATCGCCTTTGACAACTATCACAGCACTCACAGCGACGAAAACCACCAGCTGGCCAGCCAGATCTATCTGGCGCTGCGTGAAAAAGGTCATATCAAGAGTCGCACCATCAGCCAGCTGTTTGACCCGGAAAAGTCCATGTTTCTGCCGGATCGCTTCGTGAGGGGCACTTGCCCGAAATGTAAGTCTGAAGATCAATACGGCGACAACTGTGACGTGTGCGGGGCCACTTACAGCCCGACTGAGCTGATCAATCCAAAATCAGCGGTATCCGGTACCACACCTGTGATGAAAGATACTGAGCATTTTTTCTTCGATCTGCCCGCCTTTGAAGACATGCTCAAAGAGTGGACTCACTCGGGCGCGCTGCAGTCTGAAATGGCCAATAAACTGAACGAATGGTTCGAGCAGGGCCTGCAACAGTGGGACATCACACGCGATGCGCCATACTTCGGCTTTGAAATCCCGGATGCACCCGGCAAGTTCTTCTACGTATGGCTGGATGCGCCAATAGGTTACATGGGCTCGTTCAAAAACCTGTGTAATAAGCGTGGCGATCTGGACTTCAAAGAATTCTGGGGCAAAGACTCCACTGCTGAGGTTTACCACTTCATCGGTAAAGATATTGTCTATTTCCACAGCCTGTTCTGGCCAGCCATGCTGCACGGTGCTGACTTCCGGCAGCCAACCAGTGTCTACGCTCATGGTTATGTAACAGTGAACGGCGCCAAGATGTCCAAATCCAAGGGCACCTTTATCAAGGCCCGTACTTATCTGGATAATCTGGATCCCGAGTACCTGCGTTACTATTACGCAGCCAAGCTCTCCAGCCGGATTGACGATCTGGATTTAAACCTGGAAGACTTCGCACAGCGCGTTAACTCAGATCTGGTCGGAAAACTGGTGAACCTGGCTTCCCGCACCGCCGGTTTCGTGACCAAGCGGTTTGGTGCCAAACTGGCCAAGCTGGAAGATACCTCTCTTATAGACAGCTTCCTGGCCAAGCAGGATCAAATCGCCGAGTTTTTCGAGACCCGTGAATACGGCAAAGCCATGCGCGAAATCATGGCACTGGCCGACATCGCCAACGCCTACGTGGCCGATGCCGCCCCATGGCAGCTGGTGAAAGAAGACGACAAGCAGGAGCAGGCCCATCAGGTTTGCTCTGTGGCGCTGAACTTGTTCCGCATTCTGGTGACTTACCTGAAGCCTGTTCTGCCTCGCCTGAGTAGCGACGTTGAAGCCTTTATGCAGCTGGAACTGACCTGGGATAGCCTCGGCATGGATCTGGCCGGTCATGAAATCACTAGCTTCAAGGCCATGATGCAGCGCGTTGACATGGACAAGGTTGCTGCCATGGTGGAAGCCTCTAAAGAAAGCCTGCAGGCAGAGAAGAAGCCAGCCGGCCCCCTGGCCGATGACCCTGTCAGCGACACCATAGCTTATGAGGATTTTGCCAAGATTGATCTGCGTATTGCCCGCATTGCCAAGGCAGAACATGTGCCTGAAGCCGACAAGCTTTTGAAGCTGCAGCTGGATTTGGGTGGTGAAATGCGTCAGGTGTTTGCCGGTATCAAGTCTGCCTACGCTCCTGATGACCTGGAAGGCAAGCTGACTGTGATGGTTGCCAACCTGGCACCTCGTAAGATGCGCTTTGGCATGTCTGAAGGCATGGTGCTGGCTGCCGGCCCTGGTGGTAAGGATCTGTGGATCCTTGAACCACACGAAGGTGCCCAACCGGGTATGCGCGTGAAATAACTGATCCATCTGAATGACTGAAAATCCCCTCCCCTGAGAGGAATTTTTCATACTAGGGTTTGTTGACCTTTGGTGATAATTTTTGCGGCAGTTTGTGGGTTCTTTATCCAAGGTAGAGGCTTCGATATGTAACTGGCCTACATGAGAAACCGATAACGCAGGAGAAAGCAGTCACAAACACTGCCCATAGGCCATGGCTAAAAGCGTTTTATGTTGTGTTGAGGTGTATTTGCTTAGAATAACTATGCGGAACACACCTTGGGGTGCCTAAGACGCTTTATTGCAGGTGATATTTATCCCAATAAGCCTGTACCAGCCAGCCAACGCCGAGTCTGAACAATCGCTGAAATGAAGTGGCCCCATGATAATTTGTCATGGGGCCACTCTTTATTATTATTGTTGTTTGCGTACTCACCCGGCGGAAACTCCAGCACGCACTGACGCGACCAGTTTTACCCAGGGTAGGCAAATTCACCACCGGAAAGGGATACAGTATCGCGTACACCTGCAAGTTCCAAGCAGTCAAAGGGTTGAATTATTACAACACAAATTTACCGAAATAAACCATCAGCCTTCACCCTCATTTTAGAAGCTTGTAGAAGCTTGCGCTGATGATAAAGTCTCTGTGCATAACCTGCACGAAAGCAATATCTATATGCCAACTACATGATGACTAAGCATCAACTATCCACATCGACTACCCCTAGTCTATGCCCGGGCAGAATATGCATTTCAGACATAATGCCCATCACTCGGCATCATGCTTAGGAAGGTGCTGATATCCACCCTGATCCAGATATATTTACCGATCTCGGCATTGCCCTCCTGCTTTTTTACTCCCGGTCATCAAATCCATTCAGCCCAACAATCACCTAGTTTTTAATCACACTGTTATCTGTCATTGTATGGATGAACAATTTCGGTGCGCTTCACACAAAAAAATGTCGTGATGTAACGGCCTTGCAAAGCTTGAGATCAATAGCCCAAGCAATAAAGATCAAAGGCGCTCAGGCGCCTTTGGTGTGATCAGCAGTGAATGGCTGCAATCGTCAACCCATGCTGGTTTCCAAACGGTATACCTGCCCGTCTTTCGCCGTAAACGCCCGCTTGCCGAGCATGTCGGCGCTGCGCGCGCCATGCAAAAGACTCAGCCAAATTCGGCGGGTAATTGATTGGGTCAGGCTGGTTTCTACCTGAATATCTTCAATGTGCGCAGCATTAGGATTGCGGTCAGTTCTGTCAAAGCTGATCTCGATATGCACCTCGCCCACCTTGAGTACCAGCGCAGAAGGTTCATCCTTGTGACCGGACAGCGCAACAAATTGAGAAGGGGTCTTCAAGCCGCTTTGGCTGCCATCAGCAAAAAACGCCAGCAGATGCTGATAGTAAACCACATAGCTGGTCACATCCTGATGATAACCCTGCTCCAGTGGGCAATGTTCATCGAGAAAGCGACGGGCGCTGTCCAGCATTTCTGTCGAATGGTTATTATCACCTATCGGCCGGCTAATTTGAGTTTGGCACTCATCCTGTTGCATCATGGTCATATTCATGGTGTTTTCCTCACTGCACTACTTTAATCACTGTTGCCTTTCAGCGTTTTGCCCTGCCACAGTGGGTGCTGTTCACCAACTGCTTAATTTGTAGACTAGCGAATTTTTCTATACAATTTCACAATAAAAATTTTACAGTGTGAATTTTACAAATATGCGCAGTGAACAGAGCCTTGGCAGGAAGTCTCATTTTCTTGGCACAAAAATACGTAACCTGCGGAAACGTAACCATTTAACCATGGAAGATTTGTCCGCACGCTGTATCAGGATCAACTCGGGAGTAGCACCGTCAGTCTCTTATCTGTCCATGATTGAGCGGGGTAAACGGGTACCCAGTCAACAAATGCTGGAGGTCATTGCCACCGTATTTCAGAAGGACATTGGCTGGTTTCTGGATGAGATGCCCGAGCAGGACGCCATTACCCCGAATAAAGGGCGGCGGGGCGGGATAAGTGGGATGGCGCTGGAGCCAGGATTCCTGTTCTCACAGGACATTCTGCAAATCGCCATTCCTGAAATGCTGTCGCAGACCGGGATAAGCGGGCGTCAATTTGCCCATCTGCTGATCCGTGCTCATCAGGAGCATCACCAGAACCACTTCCCTGATTTGGAGCGGGTCGCAGAAGAGATTGGCAACAAACAACTGGGTTTGACTGTAAACGATCTAACCGCCTTACTGAAAAGACAGGGGGTAAAAATCAAATGGTTTGATGAGCCTGTCAGCCAGATAATGGATGATATGGGCAGTTGCTCCGGTCGCCTGACGACATCCTATTTCGAAGCGCCCGGTACAATTTTCCTCAATAAGGCTCTCAAAAGACAGACGACCCGCTTGAAATATGATTTGGCGGTACATCTGGGTCACAGTGTGCTGCACAGTGTCGATGCCAGCCGCAGCCCATTGATCGCCGGGCGCACCAGAATTGAGCAGGATGCAGACAGCCTGCTGACAACCCCTAATCCTCAGGACATTCTGCATGCCTGGCGTGACTTTGAAGCCAGCTTTTTTGCCGGTGCCTTGCTCTGTCCCAAAGTGCCTTACAGACAATTGCTGGATCAACATGGCTATGAGATCAGTGTCCATAAAAAAATCGATGTGTCACCTTCTGTCGCCATGCGCAGGATGACTGTCGTCTCTCCGTACCCTCACTGGCATTACTTCGATGCCTATGCACCGGGAAAACTCAAAGCCGTTTACCGTGGCAATGGCATACCTTTGCCCTGGGGCAACATGCGTCAGGTAAAAGACCCTTGCCAGCACTGGGCCGTTTTCAGAATGATAAACGCCGCCGACTCAGGCTCTTCGGCACAGATCTCTATTTTGAATGTTAACGGCGAATCCAGAATTTACTGCTGTAAATCGTTACGGGTCATAGACTTGGCCGACAATCCACATGTACTGTGCGCTGGCATTGACTTGAATCCGGCGATTGACGCCCAGAAGGGCAATGCCTTGGAGCTAGCAGAAGATCTGAAAAACGTTTGTGTCAGCCATGGCGGCTCAACGCCGATACCTCAATCTATCCGCAAACGGCTGCAAACCGTTGCCCGCATCCTCAATATTAACTGGATTGAGCGGGGCATAGACACGGATGCCAGACTGATTTGCTCCCGAGGCGCGGTTTGCCCACGGGATCCCAGTTGCTATCGTCCAGAGGAGTGAGCCGCTATTAGAAGAAGGTCTATCTATTCGCGCTTACTGATGCTCTGGGTCATCCGGTCAAGGGGGCAGACAGCTGATATCACTCTGGCCATCCCTCCTGTAGAAAGCGTAAGCGCACTATCCCCGCTGGCTGACAAAAGTTATCGCAGCTTTTAACCTATCATTATGAAATGGACTACCACTCAGTAAGGGTTACACCGGATTATGGATATCGATAAATTCGTGCTCTAATCCGAATTTCTCTGTCAGATGCTCACCCAGTGCCTGAATGCCAAAACTCTCTGTCGCGTGGTGTCCCGCACAAAAATATTCTATGCCTTGCTCTGTGGCCGCATGGAAGGTGCGCTCGGACACTTCACCCGAAATGAAAGCATCCACACCATACTGCACGGCAATATCCAGGTAATCCTGAGCTCCGCCACTGCACCATGCAACTCGCTGGATTAATCGCTCTGGATTACCGAGATGCAAAGGCTCCCTGCTCAGTGCCGCACCAATTTGCTTTCCAAACTCAGCGGCTGTTATTGCCTGCTCCAGATTTCCCTGCCAGATCAAGCCCTGGGCAACATCTTCAATGGGCATCGCATTTTCAATGGCCAGTTTACGACCCAGGGTCGCATTATTGCCGACAACGGGGTGCCCATCCAAAGGCAGGTGGTATCCCAATAAATTGATGTCGTTAGCCAACAGTGCTTTAACTCTTTGTTGTTTCATACCAACAAGTTGAGGCGGCTCATTTTTCCAGAAGAAGCCATGATGCACCAACAGAGCATCAGCGCCCCTGTTGGCTGCGGCATCAATCAACGGCTGGCAAGCCGTCACCCCGGTCACTATACGAGAGATCTCTTCGCAACCCTCAACCTGTAAACCATTGGGGGCATAATCCCGGAATTTGTCGACTTGCAGAAAGTCAGCCAGATAGGCAATTAAATCAGCTCTCTTCATCACATTAAACCCTGTGTTTGTCCTCGCCAGAGTGTACTTGAATGTCCATCTCAGCCCCAATTACAAATGCAAATTTATGTGGTGGAATTACAGCGCCGGATCCACTCTTACATACCCGGTAAAATAAACCAGTCTGACCTCATCACCCACCTGAAAGCGAACTGCAGGATCGGTCTCCTGCAACACCATTAGTCGCTGCCCCTGCTCATCCAGAATTAACAGCTCAACCAAATGTTGCGTCACCAGTACATCACCGCCCTGATTTGCAGCAACCGCCGCCCCCAGTAAACTGCCAAGCACAGTGGCGACATCGTTACCTGAACCGCCACCAAACTGATGGCCGATAACACCACCAAGCAGGGCTCCACCAAAAGTACGCCATCCCCGGGATTTGTCTTCGATTAACTGCTCTTCAGTCACCTGCCGGACGGACTTTACCTGACCATAAACTACGTTCTCGACAGGCATGGCGACATTGCGCTCATAAGCGCCAAACACCGGGCTGACTATGAAGATGAACAGCATTAAAAACACAGGGTTGGGTTTCAACATGGCAGAATATCCGCTAATTTATAGTTAGGCCTTATAACAAGAGCATACCCAATAGTGAACTCCCTGTCTTTCCTGGATTCCGGTCAAGCTCAGTTTCCCCCTCCTGAGCTTGCACTCACAGAGCCTAATGGATTACTTGCCATAGGTGGCGACCTCAGTGTTGCGCGTCTGAGTCAGGCCTATTATCAGGGTATCTTTCCCTGGTTTAATGAAGATGACCCCATACTTTGGTGGTCACCGGATCCCAGAGCCGTGTTTGTGCCGGGAAATATGCATATCAGTCACAGTTTACTCAAATTTATCAAACGCATGTCCTGGCGCTTCAGTATCAATCAAGCGTTTTCTGAGGTCATCCGTGAATGTGCCGCACCAAGAGCCAAGCAACAGGGCACCTGGATTACCCCGTATGTACAACAGGCCTATCTTGCCATGCATCTCCAGGGGCGGGCTCACTCCTTGGAGGTCTGGAATGGAGAGGAACTAGTTGGTGGCCTTTATGGGGTCGCTGTCGGGCAGGTATTTTGTGGCGAGTCGATGTTTCATCGTCAAACCAATGCATCGAAGGCAGCTATGGCCATGCTCTGTCAGTATTTGCAAGCTCAACATTTTCGACTGATTGACGCCCAGGTCATGAATCCACACTTGCAGTCTATTGGGGCCAGAGCACTGATGAGAAAAGAGTTTTTGGCTTTACTTCACCAATTCAGAGATGGCGCCGTCAACCCGGAATGCTGGCACCGCCGCGAGGTATTTCTTGAGCTCAACTAAAACCCAGGTGACCATTGGTCTCAGCCAGCCCTACCCGTGCAATTATCTGTCAGGACAGCAGGAACAGTTACTCATCATTCAAGAGGTTGTTGATGAGGTGTTGTTCGAGCGCCTGATGGCGCTGGGGTTTCGGCGAAGTGGAGATGCCATATACAAGCCACGCTGCCCAGCCTGCAATGCCTGCATTCCGATTCGGGTTCCGGTCAATGAACTTAAGCTAACCCGTAGTCAGAAAAGGACCTTGTCACGAAACAAAGATTTGATTTGGAAAATCAGCCAAACCATGACTGATTCACACTACCCGCTTTATGAAAAATACATACAGCTGAGGCATTTTGATGGCCCTATGTATCCGGCATCTCCCAAGCAATTTACCCAGTTTTTGACGTGCAACTGGATGCAATCTCACTATATCGAATTGTATCGAGACAGTAGATTAATCGCCGTTGCGGTAACAGATGTCTTACCCAATAGCTTGTCTGCTATCTATACCTATTTTGATCCTGATGAGGAAAAACGCTCCCTAGGCAACCTGATGGTACTGCTGCAGTGCCAACTGACCAAATTAATGGGTAAGCAATATCTCTACTTGGGATATCAAATCGATGAAAACATAAAAATGTGTTACAAAAGACGCTATCAACCCTATCAATTGTTAACCGAGCAGGGTTGGCAGTATGGCTGCTGAGCTAGGGTCTGTTGACCTTTGTGGTTAAATTTTGTTCTGGTGAAAAGCGTTTTAAGCGCTCCGAGGTGTGCAGCGCATAGTCATTTTAAGCAAATACATCTCAACAAAGCATAAAACGCTTTTAGCCCAGCCCTATGGGCAGCATTTGTGCCCCCTTTCTCCTGCGTTATCGGTTTCTCAACTACACATCAAAGCCTCTGCCTTGCATAAAGACCACACAAACTGCTCAAAAATAATCGCCAAAGGTGACCCTAAGGCGTTACTCTTTACAGCAGGCGAGATTTACGGCATGATACGGCAGTTTTTAGATTCGAGGCTTATGGGATTTTTTATTAATGGCGAAAGAAGACAACATTGAGATGCAAGGCACCATTCTGGAGACCTTGCCTAACACAATGTTCCGCGTAGAGCTGGAAAATGGTCATGTGGTTATTGCCCACATCTCTGGCAAAATGCGCAAAAACTACATCCGTATTCTGACCGGTGACAAAGTAACCGTTCAGTTGACTCCATATGATCTAAGCAAAGGTCGTATCGTCTTCCGCGCACGTTAATAGCACCCTGTTAGAAAAACCCGGTTTTTACCGGTTTTTTTTAGTTGGTGTGCGGATAAAAAATGGCTGCTTTCGCAGCCATTTTTATTTCGTCTTTATTTTGTCAGGATTGACTCTCAACCGCGAGGGGTTGGCTATCTATGACAATTTCACCGGCCTTGGCATCCACAATGGCAACGCCCCCCCGCTCCAGCGCACCAAACAGGATCTCATCCGCCAACGGCCGCTTGATCAAATCCGTCACTACTCTCGCCATTGGTCGTGCCCCCATCGCCTTGTCATAGCCCTTTTCTGCCAACAAGGTTCTGGCTTCGTCTGTTACTTCCAGAGTAACACCTTTGGTATCCAGTTGTGCCTGCAATTCAACCAGGAACTTATCCACCACTTTAGCGATCACCGTCATATCCAGGTGATTGAACCAAATGATGGAATCCAAACGGTTACGGAATTCTGGTGAGAACACCCGATTGATCTCCGCCATAGCGTCCTGACTGTGATCCTGCTGCTGGAACCCAATAGACTTGCGCACCGTTTCCTGCACACCGGCATTAGTGGTCATTACCAGTGTCACATTACGGAAATCTGCCTTACGCCCATTGTTATCCGTCAATGTGCCGTGATCCATCACCTGCAGCAACAGGTTATAGACATCCGGGTGCGCCTTCTCTATCTCATCAAGCAGTACCACACAGTGGGGATCTTTGATAACAGCATCCGTCAACAGGCCACCCTGATCGTATCCAACATACCCTGGAGGTGCACCAATCAGACGGGAAACCGTGTGGCTTTCCATATACTCCGACATATCAAAGCGCACCAACCGCATCCCCAAACAGGACGCAAGTTGATTAGTCACCTCTGTTTTACCTACCCCTGTTGGACCGGCAAACAAAAAACTGCCGACCGGCTTTTTATCAATGCCGAGCCCACTGCGGGACAAACGAATCGCCGCACTCAGGGTTTCAATGGCCTTATCCTGACCAAAAACCACCATCTTGAGATTACGCTCCAGATTTTTGAGAGTATCTTTTTCCGAGGCGGAAACCGTCTTTTCAGGAATACGGGCAATACGGGCAATAATAGATTCAATCTCCTGCTGCCCAATTGTCTTTTTGCGTTTTTTGGGCGGCTGCATTGCCATGCGCGCACCGGCCTCATCAATCACATCAATAGCCTTATCAGGTAAGTGTCTGTCATTAATATGTTTGGCCGACAGACACGCAGCACTGGAGAGCGCCGCAATGGTGTACCGCACGCCATGATGCTCTTCATATTTCTTTTTGAGCCCCTGCAGTATCTTGGTCGTCTCCTCTACGGTTGGCTCGTTGATGTCAACCTTCTGGAAACGTCTGGCCAGTGCCCTGTCCTTTTCAAATATGCTCTGATATTCCTGAAAAGTCGTTGAGCCCATACATCTGAGACGCCCACTGGACAGCAATGGCTTCAACAGGTTGGATGCATCCATCACGCCGCCGGACGCCGCACCTGCACCAATAATGGTATGTATCTCATCGATGAACAGAATGCTGTGCTCATCTGCCGACAACTCCTTGAGCAGGCTTTTCAAACGCTTTTCAAAATCGCCACGGTATTTGGTGCCGGCAAGCAGTGCGCCCATATCCAAAGAGTACACTTTGGTCTGCGCCATGACTTCAGGAACCTGCTGGTTGACTACCCGATATGCCAGACCTTCTGCAATCGCGGTTTTTCCGACACCAGCCTCACCTACCAGCAACGGATTGTTCTTACGGCGGCGACACAGGATCTGGATCGCTCTTTCAATTTCATTGTCCCGTCCGATCAGTGGATCAATAAAGCCCTGCAACACCATATCATTCAGGTTGGCAGTAAATTGCGACAACATGCTGCGC
The DNA here is from genome assembly GCA_021462625.1 of Shewanella sp. GTDB lineage: Bacteria > Pseudomonadota > Gammaproteobacteria > Enterobacterales > Shewanellaceae > Shewanella. The sequence continues at coordinate 33,427 of JAJNAU010000005.1, read as the reverse complement.
TCTTCATTGGCTTCCGACACCTCTTCATCATCGCGATCTTGATCAAGCGACATATCTTCATCTTCCGACTTGGTGAATCCGTGGGAAATGTAGTTCACGATATCTAGGCGGGTAATATCACTGCGGCGCAGCAGATAGACAGCCTGCGATTCCTGCTCGCTGAAGATTGCCACCAGCACATTGGCACCGGTCACTTCCTGACGGCCGGATGACTGCACATGAAATACCGCACGCTGCAGAACTCGTTGAAACCCAAGTGTCGGCTGAGTTTCCCGGCCATCCTCCAGTTCGGGTAAAATAGGCGTGGTTTGGTTGATGAATGTCGCAACCTCATCCCTGAGTTTATCGAGATTGGCACCGCAGGCAATCAGCGCTTCCTGCGCCGCGGGGTTGTCGACCAATGCCAACAACAAATGCTCTACTGTCATATATTCATGACGTAAATCTCTGGCCTGCTGAAACGCCAGATTCAGGGTTACTTCAAGATCTTTATTTAGCATAGGTCCCCCTTAAATGTACTGGGCGTCAAAGTCACGCCTTCTCCAATGAACACAGTAACGGATGTTGGTTTTCCCTTGCAAATTGATTGACCTGGATCACTTTGGTTTCCGCTATACCAAAAGGGAATACACCACATACGGCTTTACCCTGATAATGAATGGTCAACATGATATCTGTCGCTTGTTGTTCGCTCAAATTGAAGAACATTTGTAACACCTCAACGACAAAATCCATCGGTGTATAGTCATCGTTGTTGAGTATCACCTTATACATTGGAGGTGGCATCAACTCCGTTTCTGCCCTGGACGGTACCTGTTCGATATTTCCTGTTTTACCCATGCGTATATTTTAGCCTCTGATATGCAGCGCCACCATGTGAAAACCTAAAATTAACCAAATGTTGCATTTGCGTTAATTATCCCTTGACATCTCAAATAGCTGCTTTCATTCTGTTCACAGAGCGATGGTTAGGGAGTCGCTCTTCAGGTTTTACTATCTTACTGGGAAGTGGACAACAGAAGGAAGTGGAAGTATGGCAAGCGGAACTGTTAAATGGTTCAACAACGCCAAGGGATTCGGGTTTATCTGCCCTGATGAGGGCGGCGAGGATGTCTTTGCACACTATTCTACGATTGAAATGGAAGGCTACCGAACGCTAAAAGCTGGCCAGCCTGTTCAGTTCGAAGTGGAACAAGGCCCTAAGGGGATGCATGCATCCGCCATCACCCCAGCCAAGTGATTGCGCGAAAATGAAATAAAAAAGCAGGACAAGCTCCTGCTTTTTTATTGTCTGACAAATTTACAAACTCGAGCCGCCTGCTGGCGGCTCACTGTAAGGTTACTGAATAATATGATTTAAGGTTGAGCTTGGGCGCATGACCGCATTGGCCTTGGTTTTATCCAAACGATAATACCCTCCCAAATCCACAGTAACGCCCTGAGCCTGATTCAGCTCCTTAACGATTTGCTGTTCACTGTCCTCCAGTGCCTTGCTCAGTGCACCGAAGTGAGCTGCTAACTGCGCATCTTCAGTTTGCTCAGCCAGCGCCTGAGCCCAGTAAAGTCCCAGATAGAAGTGACTGCCACGGTTATCCAGCTCACCAACGCGCCGTGATGGTGATTTGTTTTCATCAAGGAACTTACCAATTGCCAGATCCAGTGCCTTGGCCAACACCATCGCGTTATGGTTATTAGCATAGTGGCTAAGGTGTTCAAGGGAAGCGCCAATGGCCAGAAATTCACCCAGCGAGTCCCAGCGCAGATGATTTTCTTCCTCTACCTGCTGCACATGCTTGGGCGCGCTGCCACCTGCACCGGTTTCGAACAGTCCACCACCATTCATCAGTGGTACAATAGACAGCATCTTGGCACTGGTTCCCAACTCCAGAATAGGGAACAGATCCGTCAGATAGTCGCGCAGTACATTGCCGGTCACTGAGATGGTATCTTTCCCCTCCTTGATGCGCACAAGGGAAAAACGGGTCGCTTCAACCGGAGACAAAATGCGCAGATCCAAGCCACTTGTGTCATGATCCTGCAGGTATGCTTCGACTTTGCGGATTAACAGAGCATCGTGGGCACGCTCACTGTCCAGCCAGAATACCGCAGGGGTATTGGACAGACGCGCGCGATTTACCGCCAGTTTTACCCAGTCACGAACAGGTTCGTCCTTCACCTGGCACATGCGCCAAATATCCCCTTCCTCAACCTCATGGCTCATTAATACTACGCCGTCAGTGTTAATCACTTTCACTGTGCCAGCGGCTGGGATCTCAAAGGTTTTGTCATGGCTGCCGTATTCTTCGGCTTTTTGGGCCATCAAACCCACATTGGGCACACTGCCCATGGTGGCAGGATCAAACGCGCCGTGTTCTTTACAGAAATTAATGGTTTCCTGATAAACACCGGCATAGCAACGGTCCGGGATCATGAACTTGGTATCTTTCAACTTGCCATCCGGGCTCCACATCTGACCGGAAGAACGAATGGCCGCCGGCATAGAGGCATCAATAATAATGTCGCTCGGGACGTGCAGATTAGTTATGCCTTTATCAGAGTTCACCATAGCCAACGGAGGCTGATGCGCGTACACCGCATTCAGATCGGCTTCAATTTCAGCGCGTTTGGCGGCGTCTAAAGACTGGATCTTAGCATAAGCGTCACCGATACCGTTGTTAACGTCCACCCCCAACTCTTCAAACAGAGCGGAATGTTTGTCAAAAGCCGCCTTGTAATAGGCTCTTACGCAGTGACCGAACATGATGGGATCAGAGACTTTCATCATTGTCGCTTTAAGATGCAGTGAAAGCAGCACGTCTTCTTGTTTTGCGGCAACAATCTGCTGCTCATAAAACGCTATCAGTACTTTTTTACTCATTACGGCAGCATCAATAATTTCACCTGCCTGAAGTGCCAGGTTCTGCTTGAGCACCAGAGTGTTACCATCGGCCTGTTCCAGTAAAATTTCCACGTTGGTTGGTGAGTCAATGGTCACCGACTGCTCACTGCCATAAAAGTCACCGCTGTTCATATGAGCCACATGGGACTTCGAATCGGCGGCCCACTTCCCCATCGAATGAGGGTGATTGCGAGCATAGTTTTTGACGGAGGCCGGTGCACGGCGATCGGAATTGCCCTCACGCAAAACCGGATTTACCGCACTGCCTTTGACCTTGTCATAGGTTGCTTTGATAGCTCGCTCAGCATCAGTTTGTGGATCATCGGGATAATCAGGCAATGCATAACCTTTATCCTGTAGTTCTTTGATACAAGCCTTAAGCTGAGGGATAGATGCCGAAATATTGGGCAACTTAATGATGTTGGCACCCGGCGTTTTTGCCAGCTCACCAAGTTCTGCAAGATGGTCACCTAAACGCTGCTCAGGAGTCAGTAACTCGGGGAAACAGGCTATTACGCGGCCAGACAGTGAAATATCACGGGTTTCAACATTAATACCGGCAACCTGGGTAAAAGACTTGATGATGGGCAGCAGAGAATAGGTCGCCAGCGCTGGCGCCTCATCTGTCTCCGTGTAAATAATGGTTGGGTTATCTTTCATTTCTCGTCCTAAATACAGTGATCGTAATTATAAACTTGCGTTATTTTTATCAGTCTACCGGACCAGAGTGACATGCTCCCGATTATCGGGCCAATGGGGAAAGGCGCCTTTCGGCTTTGATATCTGTGACCCCAACCCACCCTGGTCGAGTCTCGCAAAACAGCAGCTGTTCTCCACAGAGATCACAGTTGTTGGCGGTTATCATAGAGCATTCACCGCCAGATTCAAATTCCACTAAAGCCAAATGCCGGTTAAACTCTACAAAATTCAAGACAGTTTATTCCCGTCCAAACGTGCATCCCAATTCCCGTAAACACCGCGCCCCATTCGCCAAAAGTAAAGCGCAGAATAAACGGCCAAAAACAGCCACACACAGTCGTGTCAGTATCTGTAACCACCGTCAAACCAAACCCAGGGCTCAACATCCCGTCATTGTTCTGTTCAACAAGCCCTTCGACGTGCTCTGCCAGTTCACTGACCAACAGGGCCGGCAAACGTTAAAGGATTTTGTCGATATCCCCCGGATTTATGCCGCCGGACGGCTGGACAGGGACAGTGAAGGCCTGTTACTGCTCACCAATGATGGTCAGCTGCAGGCCAAACTCACTGAGCCTAAAAAGAAAACCTATAAAACATATTGGGTGCAGGTTGAAGGCATCCCGGGTGAAGTCGATTTGGATAAATTGCGTCAGGGCGTCGAGTTAAAAGATGGCATGACATTGCCTGCCAGAGTCTGTTTGGTGAGTGAGCCCGATATCTGGCCCCGCAACCCGCCTGTACGGGAACGTAAGTCGATTCCCACCAGTTGGCTTGAAGTCCAGATCTGTGAAGGGCGCAATCGCCAGGTTCGCCGGATGACTGCCCATATCGGTTTCCCCACACTCAGGCTTATTCGTTATGCTATCGGCCCCTACCGGCTCGATAATCTCGCCAGCGGCCAATATCGGGTGCTGGATATGTCCATTACCAACGCGGGGGACCAAGCATGACCGACAGATACCGGCCCAATGTGACAGTGGCCTGCATAGTGCACTGCAACGGCCACTTCCTGATGGTAAAAGCGCTTATCGATGGTCAAATCTGCTGGAATCAACCTGCGGGTCATCTGGAAGCCAATGAAAGTCTGTTGGATGCCTGTCGCCGCAAAGTACTCGAAGAAACCGGGATTCAGGTATCCCCTGACCGCTTGATAGGCATTTATCAGTTTTCAGCAACCACAGAATTTGGCGTTTTTGCGTTTCACCTTTTTGGTTGAGCTCTCTGACATGCCCCTCCCCGCAAGATAAGCAAATCCTGCAGGCATGCTGGTTAACGACCAATGAAGTGCTGAGTTGCAAGGCGCAGCACCGAAGTATTTTGATGGCAAAATCCATCGAAGATTATCTGCAAGGTAAGGGAAGCGAAACCGAACTGCTTAATGCCGATTTCCTGCAGATAGCGACCCCCTCCAAAGCGTGTTAGAATACGCACCCGCATAATTCAGCCGAATATCAGCATGAGGTACTCGACTCCATCCACTATGTTGTTGTCGGCCGCAACTTTTTATTTTCAGGTTTAAAAACTACCTATGACATCGATTGAACCTGCTTCCAAAGGCAAAAAAGTCATCGTCGGGATGTCCGGCGGTGTTGACTCCTCGGTATCAGCCTATCTTCTCAAACAGCAGGGCTATGAGGTTGAAGGCCTGTTTATGAAGAACTGGGAAGAAGATGACACAGATGAATACTGTGCCGCTGCTGAAGATCTCAAGGATGCCCAGGCCGTTTGCGACAAGCTGGGTATCAAACTGCACACAGTTAACTTTGCCGCCGAATACTGGGACAATGTGTTTGAGTACTTCCTGGCAGAATACAAGGCCGGTCGAACCCCTAACCCGGACATCGTATGCAACAAGGAAATCAAATTCAAAGCCTTCCTTGAGTTCGCCCAAGACATTCTGGACGCGGACTATATCGCCATGGGCCACTATGTACGCCGCCATGAAACCAAAGATGGTCAGACGCAGATGCTGCGCGGTCTCGATGGCAATAAAGATCAAAGTTACTTCCTGTATACCCTGAGCTATGAGCAAGTTGCCAGCAGTCTGTTCCCGGTAGGCCATTTGGAAAAGCCTGAAGTACGCCGTATTGCTGAAGAACAGGGTCTGGTGACTGCTGATAAGAAAGACAGCACAGGTATCTGTTTTATCGGTGAGCGCAAATTCAGAGACTTCCTGGCTAACTATCTGCCCGCGCAACCCGGTAATATTGAGACTCCGGAAGGCGAAGTCATAGGCGAGCATCAGGGCCTGATGTATCACACTTTGGGTCAGCGTAAAGGTCTGGGTATCGGCGGCATGAAACACAGCTCAGAAGAGCCTTGGTTTGTCGTCGACAAAGATATGGCGCGTAACGTATTGGTTGTCGCTCAAGGACACAATCATCCGCGTTTGATGTCCAAGGGCATGATGGTCAACCAGCTGCACTGGGTAGACCGTAAGGGGCCCGCTGATGGCGCCCGTATCACGGTTAAAACCCGTTACCGTCAGAGAGACATTGGCTGCACGGTGAGTCACGCAGAACAAGGCGAAATCAGGGTTATCTTCGACAAGCCGGTTGAAGCAGTGACACCTGGCCAATCTGCCGTATTTTACGATGGTGTAATCTGTCTGGGCGGCGGCATTATCGACACACTGATAAGAGAATAAATATTGAATAACCCTTTGTATGACAGGACCATGGCATTTGCTGGCATACTGCAAAGCCTGGCACAGGTCCAGAAACTGGCTCGCCATGGGGAGGCGGATATCGACGCCCTGGCGGCCAGTTTAAATACGATTAACGTCACCAACCCAGATGCCACAACGGACGTGTACCCAGACAAGTTTGCGCTGCAAACTGGTTATCGTCTGCTACAGGCTCAACTGGGAGATGGCAACCGCAAAGATATGGAAATCACCCGATATATGGTCGGGATCCTGGCATTGGAGCGCAAACTGACAGCTTCGGGAAACGCCATGGGCATGCTGGCCGAGCGGATCAATCAGGTACAGCGCCAACTGCATCATTTTAAGGTGACCGACGAGCAGGTGATTGCCAATCTGGCCAGCATCTACAGTGATGTGATTAGCGAGTTGGGACCCAAAATTCAGATTACCGGTAATCCGGTCTGCCTGCAGCGACCACTGGTGCAACAAAAAATTCGTGCCCTGCTGCTTGCTGCCATACGCAGCGCCGTGCTGTGGCGACAGTTGGGCGGCAAACGCCGACATTTGGTGTTTGCTCGCAAAGCGATACTGGATACAGCTAAAAAAAGCCTCACCCTATAACTATCAGCCAAGTTCATCAAGGAGCTTTTAATGGATCTTTCCGCACTGACTGCGATCTCTCCGGTAGACGGTCGTTATGGTAGCAAAACCGCCTCCCTGCGTGGGATTTTCAGCGAGTACGGTCTTATCAAGTATCGTGTTCAGGTTGAAATCAATTGGTTGAAACTACTCTCCAGCTGTCCTGAAATTGCTGAAGTCCCTCCATTCAGCGAAGAAGCTCTGGCGACGTTGGATACCATCAAGGACAATTTCAGCGAACAAGATGCGCTGCAGGTGAAAACCATTGAATCGACCACCAACCACGACGTCAAAGCGGTTGAGTACTTTATTAAAGAAAAGATTGCCCATAACGCCGAGCTGGCCGCCATTGGTGAGTTCGTTCACTTTGCCTGCACCTCAGAAGACATCAACAATCTATCACACGGTTTGATGCTCAAAGAAGCCCGTGAGCAGGTGCTGCAGCCCTACTGTCAGCAACTGGTTGCAGGCATCAAGCAACTGGCCCGCGATTACAAAGATGTGCCGCTGATGTCCCGTACTCACGGCCAGCCAGCATCACCTTCGACTCTGGGGAAAGAGATGGCCAACGTGGCCGTGCGCCTGGAGCGTCAGGTGAAACAGATTGAAGCGGTGGAAATCATGGGTAAGATAAACGGCGCAGTAGGTAACTATAACGCTCACCTGTCTGCCTACCCTGAAGTAGACTGGCATGCCCTGTCTCAGCGCTTTGTGACCAGCCTGGGTCTGACTTGGAATGCCTATACCACTCAGATTGAGCCACACGACTATATCGCTGAATTGTTTCACGCCGTGGCCCGTTTCAACACTGTACTTATCGACTTTGATCGTGACGTATGGGGTTATATTGCTCTGGGTCACTTCAAACAAAAGACAGTGGCCGGTGAAATCGGTTCTTCCACCATGCCGCATAAAGTTAACCCAATCGACTTCGAAAACTCCGAAGGTAACCTGGGTATCGCTAATGCCATTATGCAACACCTGGCATCCAAACTGCCTGTGTCCCGCTGGCAGCGCGATCTGACTGACTCTACCGTACTGCGTAATCTGGGTGTGGGTATGGCTCATTCGCTCATCGCCTATCAGTCAACCCTGAAAGGTATGAGCAAGCTAGAAGTCAACCAGGATCACCTGCTGGCTGAGCTGGAGCAGAACTGGGAAGTACTGGCTGAGCCGGTACAAACAGTGATGCGTCGTTATGGCATTGAAAAGCCATATGAGAAGCTGAAAGAGCTGACCCGTGGTAAGCGAATCGATGGCGTGCAACTGGCCGCCTTTATCGATGGTCTGGAACTGCCGAAAGAAGTGAAGGCAGAACTGAAACAAATGACGCCAGCCAACTACATCGGTCGTGCAGCAGCTTTTGTTGACGATCTGAACTAATCAGTTCTGACTAAGGTCTGCTGACCTTTTGTGGTCAAATTTTGTTTTAGCGAAAAGCGGTTTAGGCGCGACGAGGTGTGCCGCATGGTTATGCCAAGCAAATACACCTCAACAAAGCATAAAACGCTTTTCGCCCAGCCTTATGGGCAGCGTTGCCGTTTTGTTTTTAAGGCCAGTATTCGACTCGCTGTTCAAAGCTTATATCCTCAACTGCCTTCAATTTTTGCAGTCACTGGATATAGCATGCCCTATGCTTTCAAGCTCGATATCCCTCATTCCTCCGAGTGTACCGGCAGAAAAAACCGCTGGTGAAAAAAGGCGCCTTTACGAACTTTGTCGATCCATTTTCCCCCGATGAACTGGCCGGTATGGCAATGGAAGCAGAGATAAGCTCATACATTGTCGTCACCAAAGCCGGTGACTAGGGTCTGTTGACCTTTCATGGTTGAATTTTGCTCGTTCTAGACGCCTTTAATCGCGACGCAAGGTGTGCCGCCTAGTGGGCCTAAGCAAATACCTTGCAACAAAGAGTAAAGCGCGTATAGCCGAGCCCTTCGGGCAGCATTTGTCGTCGCTTTCTACTGCATTAACGCTCATTTATGTAGAACAAGCACAATCGCGTTGCTTTGTATAAAACAACGACAAAGAGCTGCAAAAACCATCTTCAAAGGTCAACAGACCCTAGCATGTAGATCGGGGGTTCTTCGAGGGCTTTTACGCTTACGGTCACAGTCACTGGCAACTGCCGATACAGGCCGTCAATCATTACCTGCCGCAAACCCAGTCATTGATGGAAGCCTTCCGCTTTTTACCTGACTGGCGACTGGCGACTGGACGACCCTATGGCCTCTTTTGCCACTTTTCAAGGTGAAGTTGACCCCCATATCGATACCTATGATGTGTTTATTCTGCAGGGCCAAGGGCGCAGGCACTGGACAGTAGGCAACAAAGGTAGCTGCTGAGCCTGGTCAATCAGGGATTGTTGCATTTCCCTGAGGCGCCTTTATATTATCTGATATTTGTTCAGGCCTGCTGTGCCCAGAGCTTTTCATCTTCCTGCATTTCGTACAAGCTCTGAGCTCTGGCTACCAGCAGGTTGGCAAACCTGGCCTGGGTGGGGTCTCTGACTACACCTGACTGAATAAGGTTTTCGGCTTTTAATTGCCAGGTTAGAGAAAAGTGTTTAATCGCATCACGGGCGGTAGGAGCCACATCAGCCGGCACATAATCCGTTGGCAAGTCACCGGAGATAACCCAGTACTGCTGTTTTTTTGGCTGAGATGCTTCCACTTTCCAGACCGCCAAAAACGGTACCAGATAACGACTTTTGTCTGTCAACACCTTACCGGGGATCACACCCTTTTCTGCCAGAAATTTGTTGGCCTTTTGAAATTGCTCTCTCACCCATTGCTGCTGCATCTGAGCAGTTTGTTCAGGACTAATTTGTTCAGGACTAAGTTGCGATGTATTTTCTTCTGCGGTAGGGGAATGAGTCTGCTCGGTCATACTGCTTTCTGATCCTTTTTGATTATTATTGATGGATTGGCTGTCCCCGAAAGAGTTATTCACCCGAGTCACCAAATTGCCCACCATGACGATTCGCACAGGAAAACAGGGTTAACAACTCCAACCTGATCTAGGTTAACGTAAATTGGAAAGCAAAATTGCCATATAGCTCACTGTCAATCTACATCCGGTCTTTGTCCGAGCTTATCCCGAAATGCTATGTTTTCGCAAACAATATCACTGGGATACGAACCTGTGTGTCCCCCACCAGCAACAGGGAGTTTTTAAGTGGCAGTATTCGATCACCCGTCCTTCGACAACCATGAACATGTGCAGTTTTGTCACGATGAGCAAACCGGCATGAAAGCCATCATTGCAGTTCACAATACTGATCTGGGGCCTGCCGTTGGTGGTTGCCGTCTGTGGAATTATGCCACCGATGATGATGCCCTTACCGACGTGCTGCGTCTGTCCCGCGGTATGACCTATAAAAATGCCCTTGCTGGCCTTAAGATGGGTGGCGGCAAGGCGGTGATCATGGCAGATGCCAAACTGATTGGTGATCGTGAAGCGCTGTTTCTGGCGTTCGGGCGTGCTGTAGACAGTTTGGGGGGGCGTTATTTCTCTGCAGAAGATGTCGGGGTAACAACGTCAGACATTATGACTACTCACCGGGAGACGCCCTATGTGGCTGGCCTCGAAGGCAAAAGCGGTGATCCTTCTCCCTTTACTGCGTTGGGCACATATCTGGGTATCAAAGCCGCAGTGAAACATCAGCGTGGTCGGGAGAATTTGCAGGGATTGAAGATCACCGTTCAGGGTGTGGGACACGTTGGCTATTATCTTTGTCGCCATCTGCATCATGAAGGCGCGGAACTTATTGTCACTGATATCAACCAAAGTGCATTGGACAGGGTTCAACAGGAGTTTGGTGCCATAGTAGTGGCGCCTCAAGACATCTACACTCAGGATGTTGATATCTACGCGCCCTGCGCGCTCGGTGCCACAATCAATGACCACACGCTGCCGCTGCTTAAGGCCAGCATAGTGGCTGGCTGCGCCAACAATCAATTGGCAGATCGGCGTCACGGAGAGGTGCTTAAAGAGATGGGTGTGCTCTATGCTCCTGATTATGTTATTAACGCCGGTGGCATCATCAACGTTTCCTTTGAGAACGACTATGACGCCGCCCGCTCAACTGCCAAGGTAGAGAAAATTTATGATACACTGAGCCAAATATTCAGACAGGCAGACGAACAGAACCGGACCACAGGTGATGTGGCTGATGAAATGGCCCGGGCCATCATCAATACAGCAACTATACAAGCAATTTCAGCCATTTGACTGACATCGGGGCGGAGGTCTCTGACAGCTCTCGTTTTTATTGCCTCTTGCTCTAAAAAATTATCAATGCCCACAAGCTCCTATGCGAAAAATGGCTTCTGCGTATCTGAAATGGGGTGGCAAACAGCAAATTCTTTTGCTTAATTTACTATTCTAAAATCAGTAAAGGTTGATAAAAATGATCAGTTTTCTGCATCAGCATCAGGGGCACACTTTCCGCTTTCAGGCCAGCAATTGGATGGGGTGGGAAAAACTCTGGGTAGATGATGAATTGATTTCCCGGCGCTTCAATATTTCACCTCATGCCGAGTACGTTGTGAAAACAGCGTCCGGCAACAATTATCGATTGACCACCCTGGTTGAGCCTGACAGCCATTTAATTATTTGTCGTCTGTACCGACACCATAACCGGGCCTTCGAGCATGTTTGTTCAATTAAGCAAGGACGTGACCATCAAATGCGGCAAAATAGGTATCTCTATATCCTCAGCGCCTGTGCCATATCGGCCGCATTACTGCTGCTGATGATTTAAGATTTGCAAAGTTGCAGACGGCCGCCCCCGACACATACCCAGTAATCCTGCTGATAACTACCACTGCCAGCACTGGTAGTGGTTATTTTGAGTTGCTGCGGCGACACCAATTCGGCTGAGGTAATAAATCCATCCCGGGCAAAGCTTAGACCAGAAACGAAGTCTCCCACCTCAAGGTCCCGATACAGAAGCACCGTAATGCTGCCAATGGATCTGGGCTCTAAAGCTCCCTCTTCTACCACCACCTGGCCGCCCTGAGGCAGATTCAACGCTTGGTTAAAATACCCGGAATGATTTGGCGTCGGTACATCGCACGGCACTGGTGTCTGACTGCAAGCGCTAACAAACAACAATGGCAGTAAGCTCATAAACTTATTCATAAAAAATTAGAGCCGATTGATTTTATTGAGTAAACGCATAAAAAGCCGCTGTTCATATTCTGACAGTAACTGCAGAAACTTGTCATTTATCCGCTCAGCTTCACAAACAACGTCCTGCTCCATGGCTTTGGCAGCGTCTGTCAGAAAGATTTTAAATGCCCGCCGGTTGTCCAGTTCCTGAAAACGGGTGATTAGTCCCTGATTCTGCATCTGATCCAGCAATCTGGTCATCGTATAACTGGCAACGTCACAGCGCTTGGATAACTCGGTTTGGGTGATCCCCTCTTCCTGCCACAGGGTAAAGAGTACCGGCCATACCTTGATGTCCAAATCATAGCGGCGTAGTCGCTCGTTCAGCTCATTCTGTAACGAGACGTTAAGATGACTCACCAAATATCCTAGGCTTTCCGAACGATCCAAACGGCAGCTCCTCTTTCCGGTTAACAGGCACAGCGCTTGCTGCACAGCACCCGTTTAATACTATCACCTATTACCCATTACTCTAGGGTCTGTTGATCTTTTGTGGCAGAATTTCGCCCTGCCCTATGGGCAACGTTTGTCGCCTCTTAACTCCTGCGTTATCGGTTTCTCATGTAGGCGAGCTACACATCGAAGCCTATGCCTTGGATAAAGAACTCACAAACTGCTGCAAAAACAATCACGAAAGGTCAACAACCCTAGCGGAAACGGGTTTAATTATTCTTCTTGTTATCATCTACCGCCTATGCATCCTGTTCATCATCTGTGAGCACAAACTCATTGATAAACCGGTAATAACAGGCTCGATTCAACTTGGCCTTCAGCCCACGGGGCAGAGCACACAGCACACATTCATCCAGACAGGTCACCGCCTGTTCATCCAGAGTAAACTCTGTCTCCAGAGCGGTTCTGATCCAAAAGCCGCCATCCTGCCGCTCATAATCCACTACCTGCAAGGGAAATTCTTCAACCTCAACGGCCACCCGCTCAACAGGCGTAATCAATTGGTAGACGCCGTCAATACAATACAGAATTGATGAAAATAAACGGGCAAATTTCTTCGGCAACGGTGACTGCTGATAATGCCAGTTCCCCTGTGCATCGATGCAAAACAGTGGACGTTCGTTTTCACACCACCCTACCGACTGTTCATGACCAATGCTCGCCCCCTGCTTGAGGGATGACAGCGAATCCGCCGCCAATTGTTCGTCTTTTATATTTACCTCCCCAAACTGAAAGTTGGCTGAACAGTCAGACTGATCTCAGCAATTCAAGCAAGGCTTCCACAGGATGTCTTGGCCTGAAATGAGACAGTCGCTGTACCTGACTTCGACAGGAATAACCGGATACCAGTACCTGTTCCTGCGGCAAGCTGGCAATCTGCTCCTGCCATGACATCTTGTACAAGATATTGGATCGCCCAAGATTTTCAAGTTCATGGCCATAGGTGCCGGCCATGCCACAGCAACCGAGATTCATCGTCTTGAGCTCTGCCCCCAGATAACTGAAAATTTTCTGCCATTGAGCGCCGGTCGCCGGCTTAGCGGTAGACTCAGTGCAGTGACTAAGCCAGGTGAAAACCTTGCCGGACGCAGTCCTGGCATCCTGTTGCGCCAGCTCCTCCAGCAACCACTCATTAACCAATTGCACTTCAAAATCCCCGCGCTCTGCCCCAAGGATCTGCCGATATTCATCACGGTATACAAGCACCAGTGCGGGATCTATCCCCAGCATAGGCATACCCAGAGCAGACAGTTGGTTGAGCATGGCAGCGCTGCTCTTTGCCTGCGCCGCAAATCTGTTCATAAAGCCTTTAATGTGAGCGGGTTTGCCATTGGGCCTGAATGGTAACAATACAGGTTTTCTTCCCAGCGTTTCAACTAATTGCACCAACGCATATACTGACTGCGCATCATAAAAGCTGCTAAAGGGATCCTGCACTATCAGCACATAGCTATCCCTTTGTGAGTCAGGTATGTTTTGTAAATCCTGCAATTCGTATCCCAGGCAGGGGTGATTTTCCAGCCGTTGTCTTAGAGTCGGCACCGACAACATGGGCGCATCAACATAGCCCAGCGCTTGTTTCATCACCCACTGGCTGAGGCGGTTACCGCTTAAAACATTGGTCACTTTCGGCATTCTGGCCATCACAGGCAACGAGCTTTCCAGCCCCGCAACCAGATAGTCTTTCATCGGCCTCATGTAACGCTGATAGTAGGCCTGATAAAACTGCGCCCTGAATTTGGGCACATCCACTTTGACCGGACACTGACCGCTGCAGGACTTACACGCCAGGCAACCTTTTAAGGACTCCATCACCTCATGGGAAAAATCATCCTCTCTTTTGGCGTGGTAAGTATTGCGCATCCGCATCAACCAGTTTTGTGGTTTTTGCGCGGCCAATGTCAGCGGGTCGATACCTTCATTTTCCAGCAGACGCAACCATTCGCGCATCAAGCCAGCCCGTCCTTTGGGTGACTGAACCCGATCACCGGTCACTTTGAAAGATGGGCACATAGGGGAGTAATGGCTGTAGTTGAAGCACAGTCCATTTCCGTTGCAATTCATCACATCGGGAAAAGCTTCACGTACTTTGATGGGAATTTGCCTGTCAAAGGTACCGCGCTTGACACTGTCCACGTCGTAGCAGAGCTGGTGGCCCCGGGGAGCCACCAGCTTACCCGGGTTGAGTTTATTGTCCGGATCGAACCAGGTTTTGATGTCTGTGAGCACAGCGTACAACTCTTCGCCAAACACGGCCGGAGCATATTCACCGCGTACACCTTTACCGTGCTCACCCCACATCAGGCCACCATATTTACGGGTCAGTGCCGCAACTTCATCAGACAAAGTGCGGAGCAACTTCTCATCGGCCGGATCGCACATATTAAGCGCAGGTCGAACGTGCAGTACGCCGGCATCCACATGACCAAACATACCGTATTGCAGTTGTTTGGCATCCAGCAGAGCGCGAAACTCCATGATAAAATCCGCCAGATTTTCAGGTGGGACTGCGGTATCTTCAGCAAACGCGATGGGTTTTCTTGTGCCTTTGGTCGCCCCCAGTAAACCCACAGCTTTTTTACGCATTGCATAAATTCGCTCAATACTGGCCGCATCATGGGTCATCTGATAGCCCACAACCCCATGTCGTCCCAGAGAAACATCAGCCTCCAGTTGTCTGAGCAGCAAAGCCATGCGCGCCATGACATCCTGCTCATCGCCGGCGAACTCCACCATATTCAGCCCCATGATGGTTTTGCCCGGCACCTCCTCGATAAGCGATGATACCGAATGCCAGATAATATCTTCACGGGCCAGATTCAGCACCTTGGAGTCAATGGTTTCCACCACAGTGGCATTGGCATTCACCAGCGCAGGAGCGTGACCCAGCGCAGAGTCAAAAGAGTCATACTTGATGTTCACCATCGTCCGGCAAGCCGGCAGTGGACTAATATTAAGCTTCGCTTCGGCGATCACCGCCAGCGTCCCCTCGGAGCCGGTCAGAATGCGCGACAAATCAAAATTGGCCAGCTCATCATCCCACGCATGCTTGAGATCGTACCCGGTCAGAAAACGATTAAGTGGCGGAAACCTTGCCTCAATCAAGCTGCGATTGTCCCGTGTAGCACGGGCAATTTTGGTGATAAGTTGCTGTCCCTGTTCACTGCTGGTCAGTGCCAGTGGGTGATGCAGTTCCTCATGTGACCAGGGACGGGTTTCCAGGACACAGCCATCTACCAGCACCGATTTCAGCTCAAGAACATGATCCGATGTTTTACCGTACACCAGCGAGCCTGCACCGGATGCATCGGTATTGATCATGCCACCCAGAGTTGCCCGGTTGGAAGTGGACAAATCCGGGCTGAAAAAGAAGCCGTGGGGACGCAATGCGTCATTGAGCTGATCTTTTACTACACCGGCTTCGACTCGCACCCAGCCTTCATCGGGATTGATCTCAAGCACCCGGTTCAAATAACGGGATAAGTCCAGCACCAGACCGTGTGTCAGTGACTGCCCATTGGTCCCGGTTCCGCCGCCCCGTGGAGAGAAACACACGCCGACAAACTCAGGTTTGGTCGCCAGTTTGAGTACGATTTGAATATCCGCCACGCTTTTGGGGTACAGCACGGCCTGAGGTAAAAACTGGTACACAGAATTATCTGTGGCCTGGGCCAGTCTGGCGCTATAACGGGTATCGACATCACCGGCAAACGCCGTCGATACCAACGTATCCAAAAAAGCCAAATAAACAGGCTCCAACATCTGTTGATGGGGAAGACGGGGCAACATAGGTTCGGCAGCTCTACTTCTAATTCGTTGTAATGCGTTGATTATAATAACAGCATTAGATTGGCAATGTTACCTCGCCATCGCAATACTGACTGCTAGGATTGAATACTGTTTATGTGATCGGGATTAACGCTAGATTAATGATGTTCAACCACACAATTCATTTTGCCACTGTGTATTTGACGGCCCGCCTCAGCGCCGTACTGCAGCAGGCTTGCAACGACAACCACCAGCAGGATAAACCTGACCTGACCACCAAAGCAGCGAATACTTCTGCATAAATTCTATATGTCAACCATAATCCAAATTTAATAAAAAAGTGCGACATCTTTATAATCCACTGACCGACTTGAAACCACACTTTTATGGCGAATCATACTCAGGCTCTGGCCGCCTGCGTTGAATGTGGCATGGAGACCCAAGTCCCTGAACTAAAATCCGGCCAGAGCACCTCCTGTCCAGAGTGTCACCATACGCTGACAATCTGTGCCACTGACAGCTGGAACAAAGTGTTTGCCTACAGCATCGCTGCACTGATCCTGCTGGCAGTGAGTTGCTTTTTTCCTTTTATGGAAATCAGTGTTCAGGACATTTATCAGGAAAATGCACTGCTGGATGCCCTCAGTGTGTTTTACTGCTTCAACAATGACGGAGTGGCATCCCTGCAGGTGTTTACTATATTGCTGTTGCCTGTGCTGTATCTTTGCGGATTGATCCTGCTGTTTTTTCTGGCAACCCATCGCCGGGTCAAGTCGCCAGCAGGGAACCGCCCAACGATAAAATTCATTTATCGATTCGTATTTGGTTTTGAACCTTGGTTGCTGGCCGATATTTTCTTTATCGGAGTGTTGGTCAGTATCATCAAAATGGCATCCATGACCAATATCGATGTCGGTATCACCTTCTGAACTTATCTGCTGTTTACGCTGTTGCTGGTCAAGAGCCGCCGAGCAGTGGATCGGACGTGATTGTGCAACCGGTTGTTTGCTCCCGTTGATACTGGTGATGTTCGTCCCGGCGACCCCCATCTGACAGGAAATCATCTGGTGTGTCACCTCTGTGGTCAGATAAACCCTGTCTGTTACGGGGATGCAAATTGTCGGTGCCATCGGTGAAACTGTCGCCTGTATCCTTTCAATCCCAGACAGAGCATTGATGTCAGTGTGGCTTTGCTGCTGACCTCACTGATTTTCTATTTCCCGGCCAATTTGTACCCCATGATGTTCACTACCAACTTTGGTGACCGTCAGGGATCTACCATCATGGATGGTGTTATCTTGCTGTGGAAGATGGACGCCAACCCGATTGCTTTGGTGATCCTGACCGCCAGTATCATTCTGCCCCTGACCAAGATGTTGATCCTCGCCCATCTGCTGTCCGGTGCGCTGTACATCGACATCAACTATTATCCTGATAAGGTTGATAAACTGCCGGTCGACAACAGACAGAGTTTGCATAACTATCCGCTGTTTCACCACCATTGAGGGTGAGATTGCCCAACTGCAGCAACAGCTTGAGAATATCTTGTCGAAGATAGAGAAACTGCCTATTGATAAAACAATTGGGCAGCTGGATCACACCCTTCGTCAGTTTGGGGGCGCAGGCGAGCAGTTGCAGCAGCCCCTCAGCCGGGTCGATGAGTTACTGGCCAACAAAGATACAAAACAGCTGCCACAAATGCTCAGCAGCACATTGCAACAACTGCAGACAGCGCTCAAAGGCTACAGTCCCGGCTCAGCCAATTACCATGGGATTGAGCAGGCGCTGCTCAGAGTCAATAGAGTACTGGCACAATTGGATCCCCTGTTCAAGACAATAAATGATCAACCTGACGCGCTGATATTTGGCTCTCAGGGCACAGAAGATCCGCTACCGGTGATGCCTTGTCACAAGCCAGCGATCAGTTGATAGCCGATCTCGCTCGGAAACTGAAACAGGGGTACCCGGCCCAATGACCGGACAATACTAGATTAGCGACGCTATATCCAAGTCCTAGCATGCAGTCCTGTCGGTGACACAGGAAAAAGCATCACCCATAAAATGTCAGATATAAAAAACCGCCCGAGGGCGGTTTTTTACTGGGAGCACCAGAACTACGCGTGGCCCTTAGCCAAATAAAGCCAAGTGTCAATCACGGTATCCGGGTTCAAAGACACAGTGTCAATGCCCTGCTCTACCAGCCAGGCGGCGAAGTCAGCGTGATCGGAAGGCCCCTGACCACAGATACCCACGTAGGCACCTTTAGCTTTGGCTGCCTTGATAGCCATAGCCAACAGCACTTTCACCGCTTCATTGCGCTCATCAAACAAGTGGCTGATGATGCCTGAGTCACGGTCCAGACCCAGCGTCAGCTGAGTCAGATCGTTGGAGCCGATAGAGAAGCCATCGAAGTGATCCAGGAACTGATCAGCCAGCAGTGCATTGGATGGTAGCTCACACATCATAATCACCCGCAGACCATCTTTACCACGCTCGAGACCTTGCCCTTTCAGCAGCTCAATCACCTGCTCAGCTTCAGACAGAGTACGTACGAATGGGATCATGATTTCCACATTTTTCAGACCCATCTCGTTGCGAACACGTTTGATAGCTTCACACTCCAGTGCGAAACAGTCACGGAAAGACTCGGAGATATAACGACTGGCACCACGGAAGCCCAGCATTGGGTTCTCTTCCTCCGGCTCGTAGCGGTCACCACCCACCAGGTTGGCGTATTCGTTTGACTTGAAGTCAGACATACGCACAATCACCTTCTTCGGATGGAAAGCGGCTGCGATAGAGGCAATACCTTCAACCAGACGGGCAACATAATATTCAACCGGTGAGCCGTAACCGGCGATCATCTCGGTGATCTCGGCTTGCAGCGCCGGAGTCTGCTGGTCAAATTCCAGCAGGGCTTTAGGGTGAATACCAATCATACGGTTGATGATGAACTCCAGACGCGCCAGACCCACACCTTCATTAGGCAAACGGGCGAAGTCAAAGGCGCGGTCGGGGTTACCCACGTTCATCATAATCTTCATCGGCAACTGTGGCATAGAGTCCACGCGGCTGGAAACCACTTCGAAGTCCAGCTTGCCATCATAGATGTAGCCAGTGTCACCTTCGGCGCAGGAGACAGTCACCAACTGACCATTCTGGATACGGTCAGTCACATCACCACAGCCCACTACCGCTGGTACCCCCAGTTCACGGGCGATAATCGCAGCGTGACAGGTACGGCCACCACGGTTGGTCACAATGGCGCTGGCGCGTTTCATGATAGGTTCCCAATCCGGGTCAGTCATGTCGGTCACCAGAACATTGCCTGGCTGAATTTTATCCATCTCTTCGATGGAGCTGAGCACCTTGGCAACACCTGAGCCAATCTTGTGACCGATGGCGCGGCCTTCAGAAACCACTTCAGTCTTGGCACTCTTCAGGTGGTAGCGCTCAATCAGCTGCACATCTTCACGGGAACGTACAGTTTCAGGACGGGCCTGAACAATGTACAGACGGCCATCGTTGCCATCTTTGGCCCACTCGATATCCATTGGGCGACCATAGTGCTTCTCAATAATCATCGCCTGCTTGGCCAGTTCCATCACTTCAACATCTGAGATAGAGAAGGTGCGGCGCTGCTCGGTATCCACATCAACAATTTTTACCTGCTTACCGTGAGAAGAGTCATCTGAGTACACCATCTGGATCAGTTTGCTGCCAATGTTGCGGCGTACCACAGCCTTGTGACCGGCAGACAGGGTCGGCTTGTGAACATAAAATTCGTCAGGGTTAACCGCGCCCTGTACCACCATTTCACCCAGACCGAATGAAGAGGTGACAAACACCACATCATCGTTACCGGATTCAGTGTCGATGGTGAACATTACGCCGGAAGCGGCTTTGTCTGAACGCACCATGCGCTGCACACCGGCAGAAAGAGCAACACCACGGTGGTCGTAGCCTTGGTGCACACGATAGGAAATAGCTCGGTCGTTAAACAGGGAAGCAAATACATGTTTGATGGCGATAAGGACTGCATTGTAGCCTTTCACGTTCAGGAAGGTTTCCTGCTGGCCGGCAAAAGAGGCATCCGGCATATCTTCTGCAGTCGCGGATGAACGAACGGCGAAGGAAGCATCAAGGGTTTCGCAGGACAGCTTGTCGTAGGCCTGGTGGATGGCCTTTTCTAATTCTGGCTGGAAAGGGGTATCGATAACCCATTGTCTGATCTGTGCACCGGCCTTGGCGAGTGCATTGACATCATCAACATCCAGGCTGTCAAGCGTCTCGTAAATCTTCTGGTTAAGTCCACTTTGTTCCAAAAACTCATTGAACGCGTGGGACGTTGTCGCAAAGCCACCAGGTACTTGAACACCGGCATTGGCAAGATTGCTAATCATCTCACCCAGAGAAGCGTTTTTACCGCCAACGATGTTGACGTCGCCCATACCTAATTGCTGATACCAGAGTACATATTGCTGCACAGTTCTATCTCCGCAAGTTTTTATTTCATTGGCCCCTTCACACTAGGGCACCGGCATTTTACACTTCCGAAAAGTTAGCGTAAATGTATAATTTTAATTGTAATTGTAATTTTATTACCATAATTGTAATTTTATTACCATAAGAGGTCATAATGACTCGCCATGTATTTTATATTTCCGACGGTACCGCCATTACCGCGGAGGTGTTCGGACACGCAGTACTATCTCAATTTCCAATGGAATTTGAATCACTTACTATCCCATTCGTAGAAACAATCGCCAAGGCAAATACGGTTAAAAAACAGATTAATGATTGTTTTATTACGACAGGAGAACGCCCACTGGTGTTCCATTCCATCATACAACCTGAAATCAGGGACATTATCTACTCCAGTGAAGGACTGGATTACGACTTTTTAAACACCTTTGTTTCGCCACTCGAACAACAATTGGGGCTCAAGGCGACCCCATCCTTGCACCGGACTCACGGGATGGCCAATGCCGGGTATGAAACCCGGATCAATGCCATTAATTTCGCGATGGAGAACGATGACGGTCAGACCATGAAACACATGGACAACGCCGACTTAATCCTGATTGGGGTATCACGCTGTGGAAAAACCCCCTCCAGCCTGTATCTGTCTATGCAGTTCGGTATCAAAGCGGCCAATTATCCATTTACCGAAGAAGATATGGATAACCTGAAACTACCTGAGGCCCTCAAGCGCAACAAGCACAAGCTGTTTGGTCTGACCATAGATCCCGCACGCCTGCATGAAATTCGTCAGACCCGGATGGAGAACAGTCGCTATTCATCCATGCGCCAATGCCGGATTGAAGTGAAAGAAGTGGAGATGCTGTACAGGAAAGAACGTATCCCCTTTGTGGATACCACTAACCACAGTGTGGAAGAGATAGCCGCCAAAATCCTCGATACCGCAGGCTTGAAACGTCATATGTTCTAAACTTTCAATATGACAGGCGCGGCGAAAGTACCTATCTCCCGCCTGTTGCAGTTTCTTCACCGAAATTGTCCGGTGATTGCCAAAAATTCTATGTTAAAACAAAATCATTGTGCAGATGGCGAATAATAATGCACTTGCCCCTGTGAACATGGGCCGGATTCGTTATAATCCCCCTCAAGTTGGCGAATGCGCCTGATATTGATTGCTCCGGTACAGTGAATGACCATTAAAACCGATGAACTCCGTACTTCTTTACTCTGTAAAGTGATCTCCCCTGCCCAACTGGCAGCCGAATATCCCCTGACTCAGGAGGCTGCCGATTATCTGGTTCAACAGCGTCGTGAAGTCGAGGCCATCCTTGAGGGTAAAGATCAACGTTTGCTGGTCATTATCGGACCCTGCTCAATCCATGACACTAAGGCGGCTCTGGACTATGCCCGGCGTTTGGCGGCCCTCCATCAGGAACTGAAAGATGATCTGTGCATTCTGATGCGGGTATATTTTGAAAAGCCAAGAACCATAGTCGGTTGGAAGGGCCTGATCTCCGACCCGGATCTGGATGGCTCTTTCAGCCCCAACAAAGGCTTGCGCCTGGCCCGTCAATTGTTACAACAGATCACTGAGCTGAAACTGCCCATCGCAACTGAGTTTCTGGATATGGTGAATGGTCAGTATATTGCCGACCTCATTACCTGGGGGGCTATAGGCGCCCGCACCACAGAAAGTCAGGTACACAGAGAGATGGCCTCAGCCCTATCCTGCCCGGTTGGTTTTAAAAATGGCACCGATGGCAATATCGATATTGCCGTAGATGCCGTGCGCGCCTCCCGTGTACCACATATTTTCTATTCACCGGACAAAGACGGTGCCATGGCGGTATACCGTACCAATGGCAACCCTTATGGCCACATTATTCTGCGCGGCGGCAAACAGCCTAACTACAGCCATGAAGATATCGCCCGCACCCGTTCACAACTGGAAGAAGTGGGGCTGTCCCCCCGTATCGTTGTGGACTTCAGCCATGGCAACAGCCAGAAACAACACAAGCAGCAACTGAATGTTGCCGACGATGTGATGGCACAGATTGCCACCGGCGATACTGCTATTGCCGGTATTATGGCGGAAAGTTTCATCGAGGAAGGCAATCAAAAAGTCGTTGCCGATACGCCACTGGAATATGGTAAAAGCATTACCGATGCCTGTCTGCACTGGGCCGACTCAGAGATGTTGCTGCGCAAGCTGGCCAAAGCATCAAGAAGCCGCATCGATAAGCTCAAATAATACTTAATGATCGACCAAAGCCACCTCTGTGGCTTTTTCATTTCCTGTAATTATCCCGCGATAATTCCCGTAAGAGATTTACCGTCAAAATACGCTTGATGAAATCACTTTTCAAAACATCATACTCAAGGGAAGGTGCGAACTATGCCTGGCATATGGCAGCTGTAACCGATGCAGTGCACGCACGGCAGTTATTCCCATCTTCCTGAGTAGCCCCTGCTGTCAGCACCCGGAACATCTGGAATTTTCGAGTTATGAAAGCATATATGGTACCTTCCCTACGCTTAGTAAAGACCCTATTGTATTGAGCAAGATTTTTATGAAATTCACATAGGATTGCACATTACTTTTCTGCTACATTGTTGACATCTTCACGTGCAACACGTGCAACCAAAAATCACTACTAAGCCATGAAGCTGGAAAATCTGAATATTATCATTGCCGACGATCATCCTCTGTTTCGCAATGCCCTGAGACAGGCGCTGACCACCACCTTTGGGGACACCCGCTGGTATGAAGCTGACAGTGCCGATGCACTGCAAAAGTTGCTCGATACTGATACCGACTATGATCTGGTGCTGCTGGACCTGCAAATGCCAGGCTCTCACGGTTACTCCACCCTGATCCATCTGCGGACACACCACCCTGAATTACCTGTGGTGGTGATTTCTGCCCATGAAGATACCGGCACCATCAGTCGGGCGCTGCACTATGGCAGCGCCGGATTTATTCCTAAATCGTCCTCAATGGCAACCCTGGGAGGTGCCCTGCACGCTGTGCTCTACGGTAATATCTGGTATCCACCGGGAATAGAGCTGGTTGAGATTGACGATAACAATCATGAGCAAATGGCCAACAAACTGGCGGAACTCACGCCTCAGCAATACAAAGTGCTGCAGATGTTTGCTGAAGGTCTGCTTAATAAGCAAATTGCCTATGAACTCGGGGTATCGGAAGCCACTATCAAGGCTCATGCAACGGCAATTTTCCGCAAACTCGGCGTTCGCAATCGTACCCAGGCGGTGATCGCCCTGCAGCAATTGGAAATGGAAAAACACGAAATTAATTAAACCTGGGCATTACAGATACAGGCTGTGAAAAAGATGCTGGCTGACAAAGCTGGCAATAAACCCCGGCGCTGCGCTGTAATCTCTGAGGCCATTCAACACCAGTGGATATCCTCTGGATTTAGCCGTCTCAAGCACGCCCCGCTGATCTGCTACAATCGCAGGCGTCAGCGCGGTCACCCATCAACAGCGCCGTCATGCAGGCTTCCACACTGTTGGCCGCTATCGATAATCTGGGGTTAAGCCCGGCACACTGGCTTATTCTGCGCCGGGCTCAGCGCCAGTACCAGTGCCACTACATGGAACTGAGCCAGTTAAATCCGCATCAGATCGGCATTATCACCAGTGTCCCCCAGCCAATACACGGCCGGCAACGGATCGTGCTCGGCAGCAGGAGGAAGGAAAATGCAGAAGGTCATCTCGCAGGTAAGCATGGCTGAATTGGGGTTCAAAGGTTTTTCCCAGCCATCAAAGCATTTCTCAGCCAACAGTTTTGCGGTAATCATCCTGCCCCCTATTGGATATAGTCCGCCTGATCATCCAGTTTTAAGCAGGCTCGACATCAGCGCCCTTAACGCCGCTGGTTTTACCATTTTCGTCATATAGTGATAGCCCCGCTGCTGCACGTCTTCAACCAATGCCTTGCGGGTGTTGGCCGTGATCAGAATGCCGGGAAGGTGTTGTCCATACAAGGCCCGGATCCCATCCATGGCATCCACCCCATTCTGGCCATCATCCAGATGGTAGTCCGCCAGCACAATATCGGGGGCTACCCCTTTCAAGCCTAATTGGATTCTGGCATCAGCCATATCCCGCGCGCATATAACCTCACACTGCCAGCGGCTGAGCAGACTCTCAAGTCCCGCCAGAATAGCCTCTTCATTGTCGATACACAGCACCTTGACGCCAGCCAGATGTTGCAGATTTCCGGGGCGACTCAGGGGCAAATTATAGTTGAGCTTTTCACCCAGTGGCACCAGTACCGAAAACACCGAGCCCTTGCCCAGTACTGACTTCACTGCAATAGGATGATGCAGTACCCGGCTTATTCTGTCGGCAATGGCCAGACCCAATCCCAGACCACTCACCGCACGAGAGCTGGGGTTATCAAGCCGCCGGAACTCTTTGAATATCTCCCGGGTTTGCTTCTCATCAATGCCACAACCAGTATCGAGCACCTGTATTTCCAGCGCCTTATCCCTGCGCCGACATCCAAGCAATACCTTACCCCCCTTGGCGTACCGATAGGCGTTGGTCAGAAAATTCTGCAATACACGACGCAGCAGCGCAGGGTCGGTATACAAGGTCGCGCTGCATTGCTGATAGTGAAAACGGATACCCGAATCTGCCGCCATCGCATCGAACTCCACCGCCAAGCCATCAAGCAGCTCGGAAACGGCGACCTGTCGCAAATTGACATCGACCCGGCCTGAATCCAGTTTGGAAATATCTAACAAGTCGGTAAGCAACTCTCCAGCGGTTTTCAGTGAGCTGTTGATATGGCTCAGAGTGGTTTGGGCCTCGTTATCCAGTTTGGGATACTGGGACAATGACGCAGTAAACAAGCGTGCCGCATTCAAAGGCTGCATCAGATCGTGCCCCACCGCCGCCAGGAAACGGCTTTTGGAAGCGTTGGCCATTTCCTCCTGCGCCTTGGCCTCCAGCAGTTCACTGTTGAGTTTGGTCAGCTCAAAAGTCCGTTCTTTCACCCGAGTTTCCAGCATCTCGTTGGCTTCCCTCAGCGCCTGCTCTTGCCGCCGGTACTGGGTAATATCGGTGAATATCATCACAAAGCCACCGCCCGGCATGGGGTTGCCCTGGATCTTAATCACCTTGCCATCATCCCGCTGACGCTCTGACACGTGAGGGGTGCCCCGACGCATGTGTTCAAGCCGACGCGCAACCTGCTGATCGACATCGCCCCGTCCGCAATAACCACGTCTTGCGTTAAAACGGATCACATCCGCAATCGGCATCCCTGGCTGCAGAAAATTCTCCGGATATTGGTAAAGCTCGATATAACGATTATTCCAGGCCACCAGATTCAGATCCGCATCAACCACGCTCATGCCTTCATAAGCATGTTCAATGGCGCCACGCAGCATATCCTGGCTGAGAATAATCTTGGAGGAAGCTTCATCCACCAATGAGAAAACTTCATCCAGCGCCAGATCCCGGCCACGCAATACTGAATCCATCACCAAACCGGCACTGGATGCCCCCAGCACTCCGGCAAGCAAATGCTCTGTGTGCGCCACCAACTCAGGAGTCGCTACCCGACTGCCGTTATCGGCGCCTACCGCTTCGGGCATAAACCGGCTGAAATCCTCGTAAGCGCGCCTGGGAGATACGAAACGACTGGCGAGGATCAACAAATCCTGCTGAGTTACGCCACCTATGCGGCGATTGCCGGAGTCTTTAAGCTCTCCCGGCGTCACAAAATTGCTGGCCTGGATCCATTCTGCCACACCGGCTCTGAACCATAATGAACCCAGCACATAACACAGGCTGTTAACCAGCAGTGCCAGCAGCACATCGTTGACATTGGGGTTGATGGATTCAAGCACCATAATGCCATCGAGCAGCAGGGAGTCGCTGGCCAGCACGTTCCGAGTGAGGATGTAACACCAGAGGGAAAAGCCAACCAGCAGGCCCATATAAACACCGCCCCGGTTACCACGCTTCCAGTAGAGCCCCCCCACCAATGCCGGGGCCAACTGAGCAAATGCCCCGAATGACAGCATACCCAGGTGGGACAGAGAATCGCTGTTGTCGAATATCAGAAAACTCAGGTAGCCCAACCCCAGAATAATAACGATCGACAGACGCCGGGCATTCAGCAAAAAACGGGAAAACTGATTGAAATTTTTGTGCCGGATCTTGCCTGTATGCAGCAGCATGGGCACCAGCCATTCGTTGCTGATCATAATGCTGATAGTGACCACAGCCACAATCACCATACCGGTAGCCGCAGATAACGTGCCTAATAGCGCAATCACGGCCACCACAGGCATATCCAGTAGCAGCGGCATGTTAATCACATAGGTGTCCGGCGGCACACTATCCCCCAGCAGCAAGCGCCCGGCCTGCCCCAGAGGCACAACAAACAACGCAAACAACAGCAGATAAACCGGCAACAGCCAGCGGCCTTTACGCAGGATCTTTTCATCTGCGCATTCCACTACCATCACATGAAACTGTCTAGGCATACACAAGAATGCGGTGATGCCGACAATTAACTCAGGCAGGAGCACCGACAGCTTCAACTCGGCCCCCTGGAGCAAACCGGTCTTGTCTGCCTGACTCCAGATATCGCCAAAGCCGCCAAATACGCCAAAGCAGATCACCACACCGACCAACAGAAATGCTGCCAGCTTCACCAGGGATTCAAAAGCGATAGCTACCATCATGCCGGGGTTATGCTCGGTGGCATCTAGCTTGCGGGTGCCGAACAGAATGGCAAAGACTGCCAGAATTAAAGTAATCAACAGCGGCAAACTGGCATTACCGGGACTGTCACCGGCAGGATCAAACAGCCCTACCGCCATCACCATGGCTTTAAGTTGCAGCGCGATATAGGGCATGATGCCAAACAGCGCAATCAGGGTGACCAGCGCTGCCAGCAACTGCGATTTGCCATAGCGGGCCGCGATGAAGTCTGCCACTGAGGTAATGTTCTGACTCTTGGCGATCACCACCATTTTGCGCAACATGCCAAAACCCAGGGTAAACACTAGGATCGGGCCGACAAAAATAGGTAGATAAGACCAGAGATCAGTGGAAGATTGGCCTACCGTTCCCAAAAAACTCCACGAGGAACAATATACCGCCAGACTCAGGCCATAGATGACAACCTGTAAGCCCGGACGGATTCGGTTGACATAGCGCTCCGCTCCCCAGGCCAGCAGAAACAACAGGAAAACGTAGCCAACGGCAATAACGGCTACCAGTAAGGTCAGATCCATGGATATCCCGACTTTTTGTCTTATTTTGCGTTATTTCAGCAATCTAATCCAGTCTTGGTTTTGCGCTCAACTGGCTAATCTTTATAGTCTTTTTTGAAATATACCAAGGTCTAATAGGAGATCACAGGGCTTCCCCTGCATACTCAGTTTCGCATGGTAATTATTTTCAAAGAAAGGGAAGCCATCTATGAGCACGCAGTCTCTCTACAAAGTATCGGATTCCATCGCTGCCGATGCCCATATCAACAATGAAAAATACAAGCGCATGTATCAGGAGTCGGTGGTAAACCCTGAAGGTTTCTGGCGCGAACACGGCCAGCGTATTGACTGGATGAAACCTTTTACCAAAGTCAAAGCGGTCTCCTTCGATGACCATAATCTGAACATTAAATGGTTTTACGACGGCACCCTGAACGCCTCAGTCAACTGCCTGGACAGACATCTGGCTGACAAAGCAGACAAGCCAGCAATCATCTGGGAGGGTGATGATGCCAGTGAGCAACGCACCCTGACCTATGCAGAGCTTCACACAAAGGTATGTCAGTTTGCCAACGCCCTTAAAGGTCAGGGAGTTCGTCGCGGTGATGTGGTCACCCTGTATATGCCCATGGTACCGGAAGCCGCGATTGCCATGCTGGCCTGCGCCCGTATCGGTGCTATCCACTCTGTGGTATTCGGTGGTTTTTCACCGGACTCTATCGCTTCCCGCATCATCGATGGTAAGTCCAAGGTGGTGATCACTGCCGATCAGGGCGTTCGTGGCGGCCGTATTGTGCCGCTCAAAGCCAATATCGATCAGGCATTGCAGCACCCGGATGTCACCACAGTCGAGCGAGTCATCATTCTTAGGCGCACCGGAGGCAACATTCACTGGGAAGATGGCCGTGATGTGTGGTGGCATGATGTGGCAGCTAGCGCGTCTGAACACTGTGTGGCAGAAGAGATGAACGCCGAGGATCCACTGTTTCTGCTGTATACTTCTGGCTCCACCGGAAATCCTAAAGGAGTCTTGCATACCACAGGTGGTTACATGGTCTATGCCTCCATGACCCACGAGTATGTATTTGACTACAAAGAAGGTGAAATTTACTGGTGTACCGCCGATGTTGGCTGGATCACCGGCCACTCATACATGGTATACGGTCCACTGGCCAATGGCGCTACGATTCTGGTGCATGAGGGTGTGCCCAACTACCCAAGTCCGGCTCGTCTGGGTGAAATGATTGACCGTCACAAGGTGAATATTTTATACACAGCTCCAACACTGATCCGGGCATTGATGGCAGAAGGCAAAGAGCAATTTGCCAATTTTGATGGTAGTTCTCTGCGGCTCATGGGCTCGGTGGGCGAGCCTATCAACCCGGAAGCCTGGCGCTGGTATCATGAGGTCATAGGTCATAACCAATGCCCGATTGTCGATACCTGGTGGCAAACCGAGACAGGCGGCATTCTGATTACACCATTACCTGGCGCCACAGACACCAAACCCGGCAGCGCAACCCGTCCCTTCTTTGGCATACAACCGGCACTGGTGGATAACATGGGCAATATTCTGGAGGGGGCCACAGAAGGCAACCTGGTGATACTGGACTCCTGGCCAGGCCAGATGCGCACTGTCTACGGTGACCACGAGCGCTTCGTGCTGACCTACTTCAAGACGTTCCGCGGTATGTACTTTACCGGTGACGGCGCCCGTCGTGATGAAGACGGCTACTACTGGATCACCGGGCGAGTCGATGATGTCATCAACATTTCCGGTCACCGCCTGGGAACCGCCGAAATCGAGAGTGCGCTGGTTGCCCATGAACTGGTGGCTGAAGCGGCTGTGGTGGGTTACCCTCACGACATCAAAGGCCAGGGCATTTATGCCTACGTCACTCTGACCAAAAATGCGGCACAGTCTGAAGAACTGCGTCAGGAACTGCGCCAGTGGGTACGCAAAGAGATTGGCACACTGGCCACACCGGACCTTATCCAGTTTGCTGGCGGTCTGCCCAAGACCCGTTCAGGTAAGATTATGCGCCGTTTCCTGAGAAAAATTGCTGCCAATGAGATCAGCAATCTGGGTGATGCATCAACGTTAGCAGATCCCGCAGTTATCGGTGTACTTATCGAAAGCCGTTTGAACCGCAGCTGACAGTTCAGCGACTGACACTTCCCAACCGGGGGATAACACTGACAGGTGTTACCCCCTTTTTTGTAACCTTCTTATAAGACACAAGACTGAATATCAGCAAATCCAACCAATGGACCATTGGCGAGCAGCATGAATGGGATAAAGTGAATGCAGGTATCAAGAGATGAGTCTGATACCCGTTGTTCCATAACAATACAAACCTCAAATGCTTCAAGCTTTGGCCTTTGGACAGGGATGCAGTCCTCCCGGGTTTATCCCACTCTGTCCGAGGCCGTTTTCAGCCCCCTTGTGATATACTATTGCAGCCAATCATTCAGCGCCTAACGCAGTAACTAAAGCACAGTGACCAAAATCCACCTCAGAGACTATCAACATCAGGCGGTAGAAGCCGCCATTAATCATTTTCGACAATCCAATGAATCTGCTGTACTGGTGTTGCCGACCGGTGCGGGCAAGAGTCTGGTGATTGCCGAGTTGGCCCGTGTCGCCCGGGGGCGGGTGTTGGTGCTGACTCATGTAAAAGAGTTGGTGGCTCAGAATGCAGAGAAAGTCGGCTTACTGACCCGGCAGGCGGGCATCTATTCTGCCGGGCTTGGGCAAAAACAGAGTCAGGATAAAACCGTGGTTGCCAGCGTGCAGTCCGCAGCCAGGGCACTGGATAAATTCCATGCGCCTTTTTCCCTGGTGATCATAGATGAGTGTCATCGAGTCAGCTGCGAGACTAACAGCCAATATCAGCAACTACTGTCACACCTTATGACCATCAATCCAAAACTGAAAATACTGGGACTGACGGCAACCCCATACCGCCTTGGCATTGGCTGGATTTATCGACACCATTATCATGGCCGCATCGGCAATACCGAAAAGCCCGTATTTGACAAATGTATTTTCGAGTTACCCATTCGTCCACTGATTAAAAACGGCTACCTCACCGAGCCAAACCTGTTTGATGGTCTGGCCGCCCAATATGATTTTGGCTTGTTGAGCAAAGACAGCCAAGGGCAGTTAACCGAAATACAGATCAACAATCTGTTATCCCACAGCGGCCGAGCGACCAAAGCCATAGTCAACCAAATTCGTCAGCTGGCAGCCCATCGTCAGGGCGTCATCATTTTCGCCGCAACAGTTCGCCATGCCCGGGAGGTCATGTCACTGCTGGACGGTGAGTCTGTCGCCCTGATCACCGCCGAAACCCCCAACGACGAGCGTGATCGACTGCTCAAAGCATTTAAGCGCAGAGACATCAAATTTCTCGTCAATGTCGCCGTTCTGACAACAGGTTTTGATGCCCCCCATGTGGATTTCATTGCCATACTGCGGCCCACTGAGTCTGTTAGTCTCTATCAGCAAATGGTAGGACGGGGGTTGAGACTGGCTGAAAACAAAACCGAATGCCTGGTGATCGACTATGCCGCCAACGGTTTTGATCTTTATTATCCGGAAATCGGTCAGGCCAAACCCAGCAGCAAATCAGTACCAGTTCAGGTTCACTGCCCTCAATGTAACTTTGCCAACATATTCTGGGGCCTGACCGATGAAGACGGGGATATTATTGAACATTTCGGTCGACGTTGTCAGGGGCTGACGAGCGACAATGAGCAGTGCAGTTATCGATTCCGTGCCAGGATCTGCCCGGACTGTGGTGCGGAAAATGACATTGCCGCCCGCATATGCCAGCGATGCGACTCCACATTGGTGGATCCTGATACCCGCCTTAAACAGGTGCTGAACAAACAATATCACCATCTGTTTCGTTGCCAGGATATGTTGCTCAGTGCCGATAACGGCATCTTGAAGGTGACTTATCTGGATATCGAGGGTAATCAACAGGTGCAGGAGTTCCGGATGGAGACTCAGGCACAAATTCGGGCGCTCTATGCGCTGTTTATTCACACTCACTCGCGGACACCCGGGTTGCAACTCCCCAAAATCAAGCGACCGGAAGACATAGTCGCCATGGCAGACCGTTTCCATCACCCGGATCTTATGCTGCTGAAAAAAAATAAAAAAGGCTGGGATATCATTCAGCAGTACTTCGATTACCAGGGACGCTATCAGACAGATAATCGCGAGTATGCTTATTAGTATGGGTGTGGTATAACATGCGCCATGCCAACCTAAAGGAGTAAATATGTTTGTTGTTATTTTTGGCCGCCCTGGCTGTCCATACTGTGTTCGCGCGGTTCAATTATCAGAACAACTTAAAGAAAAGCGTGAAGACTTTAACTTCAAGTATGTGGATATTCACGCCGAAGGGATCAGCAAAGCGGATCTTGAAAAAACGGTAGGCAAACCGGTTGAAACCGTACCACAGATTTTTGTCGATAAAGAACACGTAGGTGGTTGTACTGAGTTCGAACAATTTGTTCGCGATAATCACCTACTGGACTAATCAGTGCAAAAAAAAACGGAGGCTTTCACCTCCGTTTTTTGTCTCTACAGTACATATTTTATCGAGAACAGAATTCGGTTGAGATCAGCATCGACCCCACTCTGACGCTCGTTCATCGCGTACATATATTCCATCCCCACTGTCAGTGGCCTGATTGGAGAGTAAAGTAGGTTGATATAACTTGAGTATGCGGTGTCATTCACAGCATCGCCGGTCAGGGCAACATCATTGTCTGCCTTAAACCCTGACAGAGTGACACTGGTTCGCCATTGGTCATTCCACCAATGCCGATAGGAGGCAAAACCGGCATAAGAGCTGATGGCTTTTAACTCACCGGATGCATTAAGCACAGCCGCATTCACATAGTTGAGCGCTAGGTAACGTCCCAGGCCATCGCCATAGGTTGCGGTGAATTTAAAGTCATCCTTGTTGCCCACTGGGATAACGCCTGAAAAACTCACGCCATAGCCAAATTCAGTAGAATCATAACCATCCTGATCCAGCACCAACTGGCGGGCAATACCGGCCATCGCAAACTTGCTTCCCCCATTACTCTTGAAGTTATATCTGGCCACAACGTCAGGTACCCAACCTGTCCCGCTGGTAATACGGTCGCCACCACCATAGGACGTTACTGTGGTTTCGGGGTTTTCAATAGATAATTGCCAATTACCACTGGTATAACGAACCTGGCTTTGACGAACAAATGGCGTACCGTCTGCGGATCCAACAAAGTCCAAGTTTTCCGGCAGCGCACCGGGATTCTGGAAAGTACTCCAGGTTTGACCCACAAGCCAATTGTCATAGCTGACAAAGGCGTGCCGCAAACGTGGCGAATAGCTGTTGGAAA
>JAJNAU010000004.1 GCA_021462625.1 Shewanella sp. | reverse complement strand
CTGGTAGCCATTCTCGGTGAGCATGGCATTACACATTTCGTCATCATCATAGGTCCAGGCATCCTGTTGCTGGGCTCTGTCTCTATCCCAATAATCCAAGCCATACTCTTTATCGAATGAGGTGGCGAAGAAGAAGTAGCCGGCGCCATCGTCGTAGGTGGTGCCGTAATCGGCATCTATGCTGTACTCTTTGCCTCCGCCTTCTACAGATTCGCCACCGCGGGCGTTGATGCTGAAGCCTTCCTGATCCTGTTGGGTAATGATGTTGACTACACCTGCTACGGCATCAGATCCGTAAGCTGCAGATGCCCCGCCTGTGATGATCTCCACCTTATTAACAAAACTGGCGGGAATGGTGCTCAGGCTGACATAGTTGCCCGAGTAGCTGTTGGACACCACGCGGCGGCCATCTATCAGAGTCAGGGTACGGTTGGTGCCCAAATTACGTAAATCAATGGTAGACAAGCCTGTGTTTTGTACGCTTGATTGAGAGTTGGAGTTACTGTTGCCCTCTGACACCTGAGGGATCTCATCGACCAGAATGGTTGCCAGTGAACCAATACCGGCATCTTCAATATCATTTCTATCGAGGGTGGCTAAGGGCGTAGCCACAGAGAAACTGTCGCGCTTGATGCGGGATCCGGTTACAGAAATTTTTTCTATTTTCTCATCAGCAGGAGCAACTTCACTGGCATTAGCCTGAGCGTCTTTTACTGCCGATACTTCAATAGCCGTGTCGTCCGCCGCTAGGGCTATTGTCGGTGTTAACCCCAGAATAACGGCCTGAACCGCACTGGTGATTTTTTTCTTGTTCATCATGATTCCCTCGTCCGTCTTATGCGGTGTTATCGCAGCAGAAGCCGTTATCTGATTTTTGGTTGTTGGCTGTTTTGCACTCGTTGAGTTGTTAAAACAAATCTGCAACATCACTTTTACGGGGTTGGGCTGGGCGCAACAATTAACAGGGCGTCGATTCTTTCACGTTTATATATCTATTAAATATCTATTCTTTCTAAAACAGATGGTTAGGGTGGTTTTTAAAGTTTTGGTGGGCTTGCGAAAAGGCTGGTCTAGGACAGGTTGTAGTGACTTACTAGGCTGAATTTGCCCTTGCTTACAAGCTGGTGTTTACATGTTGTTGACGACTTGGTAGATATGTACACACTAAGTGCCAAGGATGCACAGATCAAAATTAAAGCGTGATAGACAGGAGCCTGGATATGAAAGACATAGTAGAGCAACTCTCCTCATACAAGAGTGTGCATTTAAACCCCAATAATATTAAGACTCATTTTATTGGTATCCCTATGATCATCTGGTCACTGTTTTTGCTGCTGGGTATGGTACGTCTGCAGGCTCCGGGAGGCGAAGTGAGTGTCGCTATGGTGTTTACTCTGTTCGTGCTGGTTTATTATCTGTGGCTGCATGCCAGATTGGCTCTCGGTATGCTGGTCTTTATTCTACCAGTGCTTTATACCTCTGAAGTCATGGTGGCATCGCCCCATGCACTGTGGATTGCCATCAGTGTATTTGTGATTGGTTGGATATTTCAGCTGATTGGCCATAAATATGAAAAGGCCAAACCTGCCTTCATCGATGATTTGAATCAGTTGCTGATCGGCCCCTTATTTCTGATGGCTGAGGTCTATTTTGCGCTGGGATGGGAGAAATCGCTGGCGCAGGAAATTGAGCCTATTGCCCATCGTAAGCGGATGGCGCTGGAAACCGCTAAAGGCGGTTGAATATCTTGTTTATCAGATAGTCAAAAGGCCGTCATTGCTGATGGCCTTTATTGTTTGGATATTGGAATGGATACTCTCGACAATCAAGCGACTGGCGGCCGATAATAGGCTGGCATAATGCGCACCATCTTTATCATGTTATCGGCTACATCAACGACTTCAACCGGGTAACCAGCGACCCTGAGGCTGGTACTGGCGCAGGGGATTTCTTCCAGATATTCAAGGAGCAGTCCGTTTAACGTCTTGGGACCATCAATGGGAAACAGCCAGTTCATCTCCTTGTTCATATCGCGGATATTGATACTGGCATCCACCAGATAGCTGCCATCCTGCTGGGGAATGATCTCTTCGCTGGGCGCAGGGGTCATGGAAGTCGTAAAATCGCCGACGATCTCTTCGAGAATATCTTCCAGTGTCACTAACCCCTGAATGTCGCCATATTCATCCACCACCAGGCCAATACGCTCGCGATTACGTTTGAAATTAGCCAGCTGTACATTCAGCGATGTGCTCTCAGGCACAAAGTAAATTTCTTTGACAGCTCTGAGCAGGGATGATTTGGAAAACTGGTTTTTGGACTGCAGGCGCAGAGCATCCCGCAGATGAATAAAGCCGACTACATCATCGATATTTTCACGGTAAACCAACACCCGGGTGTGTGGGCTCTGGATGACCAGACGGTTGATGGCCTTAAAATCATCGTTGACATTGATGGCATAGATTTCAGCCCTGGGCACCATAATGTCTTCAACCGTGACCTTTTCCAGATCCAGCACTGACAGCAGCATCTCCTGGTGGCTCTGGGGAATAAGGGCTCCTGCTTCATGCACCACAGTGCGCAGCTCTTCCTGACTCAATGCATCAGTGGCTGTTGCATGATCCACTCCCAGTAACTTCAAAAACTGTGAGGTGATCCAGTTGGTGATGGAGACAAGCGGGCCGAGAACTTTAAGCAAAATACGCAGCAGTACGCTGGAAGGGAAGGCGATACGTTCTGGATGTAGTGCAGCGATGGTTTTTGGGGTAACTTCTGCACACACCAGTACTACCAGAGTCAAAATACCTGTGGCCATAGCGACGCCCACATTGCCGAAATGGCGCAGGCCCAAAATAGTGGCAATCGATGAGGCGAGGATATTCACCAGATTGTTGCCGATAAGGAGCAGCCCTATCAGTCTGTCCGGTCGCTCCAGCAGTTGCCGGGAGCGCATGGCACCGCGGTGTCCTTTATTGGCCAGATGTCGCAGACGATAACGGTTGAGACTCATCATGGCAGTCTCGGAGCCGGAAAAGTATGCAGAGATGATAAGTAAAATAACTAAGCTCGTTAAAAGGATTCCTGTGGGTATATCTTCCACAAAGGGTGCTCCATGCGATGGCTTGAGATTAACTAAATACTGGCAGAAATGACGGGTGTCAAGTTATCCAAAGGGGGAATAGCTGTGCTACAGAAGGGCTCCGGGCGCGAAGTATCGCTAGCGAATAATCAGTTCCTTGACAACACGGGCACCAAAATAGGCCAGCGACAGCAAGGTCGCGCCGGTGAGGGTATAGATCACGGCAGTTCGGATTTTGCAGCCAACGCGATAGTGTTGCAGCAGCATCATCACATATACACCCCAGGCGGCAATGGACAGAATCGCCTTGTGACCTTTTCCTTCGGCAAACATGTCATCCAGAAAAATAAAGCCGGTTGCCAGCGACAGACTCAGCAGCGCCACACCAATAATCACCAGGTGATAAAGCTGTTTCTCTACAGTCAGCAAAGGCGGAATTGCAGGACTGAGCATCAACTTTTTCTGCTTGAGCTTATTTTGGATAAGGGCCAGTTGAATGGCATACAGCGCAGCAATCATCAGCGCACTGTAGGCCATCAGCGACAACACCACATGCACGAGCACTTCAGGGTGCAGGTCAAAGTGCAGGATAAATCGGGGGGGCACCAGCCACAGCATGGCGACAGCCAATACCGAGCAGGCGTAGATCACAGGCACCACCACCATCACTTTGAGACGGAACATCAGAATGGTGAAGCTCAGGGCAATGATCCAGTTAACTAGCGAGATAACGTTGGTCAGACTGAAGTTCTGGCCATCCGGCGTGTTAATGGCCTGGAACAGGGCTACAGCGTGGAACAGCACTGCCACTGATGCAAATGCAGCAACTAGTGTGCGATTGGGACCTTCGGAATGGAACAAGCGACTGGTCACCAGCACCAAGGCGATGCAGTAAAAGAGCATGGCAGTAGCAGAATAGATAACCATGGAGTTATAACCTATCGTCTGTGTTTTGGCTGAGCAGCCTGAAAACGCAATGAACACTAATGTGGCAAGAATAACATGAGCCGCAGAGTTTTGGGCAGTGATACAAGTGGCAAATTTAAGCAGTTTCTGACGTTTAGCCAAATTTGTTTCGCCTCATACCTGATTGTGGCGATCACTGCAGGCGACCGGAGTAGCTAAAAACTCAGGCATCGCTATAATACAGGCCAATATAGAAAATGCTTACAAGGTATTGCACAGGAAGATGTTTGAGAACCTGACTGACAGACTATCGCGGACACTGAAAAATATCAGTGGTCGTGGTCGCTTAACCGAAGACAATATTAAAGAAACCCTGCGGGAAGTCCGTATGGCACTGTTGGAAGCGGATGTTGCGCTGCCTGTGGTGCGGGAGTTTGTCAATGCCGTCAAAGAGCGAGCGGTTGGCCAGGAGGTCACCAAGAGCCTGAGTCCCGGCCAGGTGTTCATCAAAATCGTTCAGAGTGAACTTGAAAAGGCTATGGGCGAGTCCAATGAGGCGCTTGACCTTGCGGTTCAGCCTCCCGCCGTGATTATGATGGCAGGTTTGCAGGGGGCGGGTAAAACCACCTCTGTGGCCAAGCTGGCCAAGTTCCTCAAGGAATGTCAGAAGAAATCTGTGTTACTGGTCAGTGCCGATGTATACCGTCCGGCGGCAATCAAGCAGCTGGAAACTCTGGCCAGTGAAGTGAATGTTGAGTTCTTCCCATCCGATGTAAGCCAAAAGCCTATCGATATTGCCAAAGCAGCCATGGCTCATGCCAAGCTGAAATTCATCGATGTGGTGATTCTAGATACCGCAGGTCGTCTGCATGTCGATGAAGGCATGATGGACGAGATCAAGGCGCTGCATGCCGCGGTTAATCCTGTAGAAACCCTGTTTGTGGTCGATGCCATGACAGGTCAGGATGCCGCCAACACGGCTAAGGCGTTCAATGAAGCTTTGTCGCTGACCGGTGTGGTGCTTACCAAAGTTGATGGTGATGCCCGTGGTGGTGCGGCGCTGTCCATCCGTCATATTACCGGTAAGCCAATCAAGTTCCTGGGTGTCGGTGAAAAGACCGATGCTTTGGAGCCATTCCATCCGGATCGCGTAGCCTCACGGATCCTGGGCATGGGCGATGTGCTCTCCTTGATCGAACAGGTTGAGCGCGGCGTTGACAAAGAAAAGGCGATGAAGCTGGCGTCCAAGGTCAAATCCGGTGGCGGTTTTGATTTGGAAGATTTCCGCGATCAGCTGCAGCAGATGAAGAACATGGGCGGCATGATGGGGATGCTGGAAAAACTGCCGGGTGTGGGTCAGTTGCCACCTGAAGCATTGGCGCAGGTGCAAAACGGCAAGCTCACCGGTCAGATGGAAGCCATCATCAACTCCATGACGCCGGCAGAGCGGCGCAACCCTGACATTATCAAAGGTTCCCGCAAGCGCCGTATTGCGGCGGGTTCCGGTACTCAAATCCAGGACGTCAATCGTCTGCTCAAGCAGTTCACCCAGATGCAAAAAATGATGAAAAAAATGTCTGGAAAGGGTGGTATGCAAAAGATGATGCGCGGTATGCGTGGCATGATGCCACCAGGAGTGAAGTTCCCCGGTCGTTAATCCAATTCAGGTGCAGGCCTTGGGAACAGCGCCTGTGGCAGATTGAATAAGCCCTGTGCGACCGGAGTAAAATTCGAGCGCGGCGGTTGCATTAGCTGAAAAGTCAGGTAAAATCTTTCGGCTTTCTATGCTGGGACTCTTCGCGAACACGGGGTTCCAGTTTTTATTTTTGCTTCAAGCAAATCATTAGAGGATTACTAACGCATGGTTACCATTCGTTTAGCTCGTGGTGGCGCTAAAAAGCGTCCTTTTTACAACATCGTAGTTGCTGACAGCCGCAACGCTCGTGACGGTCGTTTTATCGAGCGTATCGGTTTCTTTAACCCTCTGGCTCGTGGTCAGGAAGAGACTCTGCGTCTGGACCTGGAACGCGTTGAACACTGGGTTTCTAACGGTGCTGGCACTACTGTTCGCGTAGCAAAACTGATCAAAGACGCTCGTAAAGCAACTGCTTGATAGCGTAAAGGTATAGCTTGATGAGCAGTAACCAACAACCGATAGTACTGGGCAAAATCGGCGCATGCTACGGTGTAAAAGGTTGGATGAAGATCACCGCTTATACCGAATCGTTGGAAGGTATTTTTGACTATTCTCCCTGGTTGCTGTTTGAACAGGGAAAATGGCGTGAGGTGAAAGTCGCTCAGTGGCGTGTTCATGGCAA
Organism: Shewanella sp.; assembly: GCA_021462625.1. Taxonomy (GTDB): domain Bacteria; phylum Pseudomonadota; class Gammaproteobacteria; order Enterobacterales; family Shewanellaceae; genus Shewanella. The sequence continues at coordinate 51,392 of JAJNAU010000004.1, read as the reverse complement.
AGCTGTGATTGCGGAACTGGAAGGCGTTTCAACCCGTGAGCAGGCACAGGCGCTGACAAATTGTGAGATTGCCATCCTGTCACAGCAGATGCAGGATCTGCCGGAAGATGAGTTCTACTGGCGTGACCTTATTGGCTGTGAAGTGGTGAACACCAAAGGTTATAACATGGGTACTGTCGACCAGATCCTGGAAACAGGCTCTAACGATGTACTGGTGGTGAAAGCCAACGCCAAAGATGCCTTTGGCAAAGGGGAGCGCATGATTCCCTTTGTTACCGAGCAGTTCATCATCAAGGTGGACAGCGAGGCCAAACAGATTTTAGTGGATTGGGATCCGGACTTTTAAGTCGAGGTACAACACATGTGGTTAGGGGTCGTAACCCTTTTTCCGGAAATGTTTCGTGCCATCACCGACTATGGAGTGACGGGTCGGGCTGTTAAAAACGGTCTGCTGACGTTGCAAACGTGGAATCCCCGTGATTTCACCCATGACAGACATAACACGGTTGATGATCGCCCTTATGGCGGTGGGCCGGGAATGCTGATGATGGTGCAACCTCTGCGTGATGCTATTCATGCTGCCAAGGCGGCAGCGGGCGAAGGCGCAAAAGTGATTTATCTGTCTCCTCAGGGGCGCAAGCTTACACAGCGGGGCGCAGCGCAGTTGGCGGGATCACAAAAGCTGATTTTGGTGTGTGGTCGTTACGAAGGTATCGATGAGCGCATCATTCAGACTGAAGTGGACGAGGAGTGGTCAATCGGTGATTACGTGCTTTCGGGCGGTGAATTACCGGCAATGACGCTTATCGATGCGGTATCCAGACTGGTACCTGGTGTGCTGGGTAAACAGGCCAGCGCAGAGCAGGATTCTTTCTCTGACGGTTTACTGGATTGCCCCCACTATACGCGACCTGAATGCCTTGAAGGGTATGACGTTCCGGCAGTGTTGCTCAGCGGCAACCACGAAGAAATTAGACGCTGGCGTTTGCAGCAAAGCCTTGGCAGGACTTTCCTCAGACGACCGGAATTATTTGAAAATCTAGCTCTGACTGACGAACAAAAGAGACTGTTGGCTCAGTTCGTTGAAGAAACGGACAATTGATCCAGTCGTAGCTCAGTTATTACTAGGATGGAGTGTTTATGAACAACATCATCAAGATGCTCAACGAAGAGCAAATGAAAAAAGACGTACCAGAGTTCGGCGCTGGTGATACCCTGGTTGTACAGGTACGTGTTAAAGAAGGTGAAAAAGAGCGTCTGCAGGCGTTTGAAGGTGTAGTAATTGCCAAGCGTAACCGTGGCCTGCACTCTGGTTTCACCGTTCGTAAGATCTCTAATGGCGAAGGCGTTGAGCGTACTTTCCAAACTCACAGCCCACTGATCGCCAGCATTGAAGTGAAGCGTCGCGGTCGCGTTCGTCGCGCCAAACTGTACTACTTGCGTGAACGTTCAGGTAAATCTGCACGTATCCGTGAGAAGCTGGCTAAGTAATCACTTAGTTCGCAGTACAAAAAAGACGTTAAGTGTTCGCACGAAGACCCGCCCCTTGTGGCGGGTTTTTGTTTACAGACCCTAGGGTCTGCTGACCTTTCGCGGTCGAATGATGTACTGCTGAAAAGCGTTTTAGGCGCCCCGAGGTGTGCGGCGCATAGTCATGCTAAGTAAATACACCAAACCAAGCTTAAAACGCTTTTAGCCCAGCCCTATGGGCAGTGTTTGTGGCCCATTTCTCCTGCGTTATCGGCTTCTCATGTAGGCTAGCTACACACCGAAGCCTCTGTCAGTATGCACAGCTCAATAGTCTTCTATTGATTAATCTATTCCTGTCAAAAGCAAAATAACACTTGAGTAGCCTATAGAACTCAGGCATCGTGTAATGGAGTAATGGCGTAGCATTACACTGCTATGGGTAATGTGGAAAAGTTATCAGTAACAACGTTGCAGGATGTCAGTATGGCTCAGGAACAGATAGAAAATGTAAATATCACCGCAGAAAAAGTGTTGATAACACCAACAGAACTAAAGCGCGCTTTGCCTATGTCAGTGCAAGCCAGGCAATTTGTGCTGCGTTCCAGAAAAACAGTGTCAGACATCATTCACAAGAGGGACAGTCGGATCCTGGTCATCACAGGGCCTTGTTCAATTCATGATCTTGATGCTGCCAAAGAATATGCCCATAAGTTGAAAAAGCTGCAGGACGAACTGCAGGACCAATTTTTTATACTGATGCGGGTCTATTTTGAAAAACCCAGAACGACTATTGGCTGGAAGGGACTCATCAACGACCCTGACATGGATGGTTCGTTCGATGTGGAAAAAGGCCTGCACCTGGCGCGGGATTTGATGTTATATCTGGCAGAGCTGGAGTTGCCGGCGGCAACCGAGGCGTTGGATCCCATAAGCCCACAATACCTGTCAGAGCTGGTGACCTGGTCCGCAATCGGTGCCCGTACAACAGAGTCTCAGACCCACAGAGAAATGGCTTCGGGTCTTTCCATGCCGGTCGGGTTCAAGAATGGCACTGACGGCAAGCTGGACGTGGCCATTAATGCCTTGCAGGCGGCAGCAAGCTGCCATCGTTTTATGGGTATTAATCAGGCCGGACAGGTCGCGCTGTTGCAAACCAATGGCAATCCTGACGGACATGTGATCCTGCGAGGTGGTGAGCTGCCTAACTATGATGCACAGAGTATCAGTCAGTGCGAGCACCGTCTGCATCGGGCCGATTTAAATGCCCGTCTGGTAGTGGATTGCAGCCATGGGAACTCCAATAAGGACCACCGACGCCAGCCTTTGGTGTGTCAGGATGTGTTTAAGCAGATTGTGCAGGGGAACACATCCATTATCGGTATCATGCTCGAGAGCCATCTTTATGAGGGAAATCAATCGTGTTCATTGCCCTATTCGCAGCTAACATACGGGGTCTCTGTCACTGATGCCTGTATCGACTGGCCAGCAACCGAAAGCGTGTTGCGGGAGGGGGCTGCACAACTCAGTTCAATTTTACCCGGGCGTTTTGCTATGCTCGGGAGGGCAGATGAGTAACAGGATTTTGGTAGTATGAGTGAGCAGAGCACGCAGGCGCTGGAAGCGCTGAGGGATAAGATTGACGAGATCGATCAGCAGTTGCTGGAATTGATCCGTAAGCGACTGGATTTAGTGGCGAGGGTCGGAGTGGTTAAACATGGTGCCGGGTTGCCTATCTATGCTCCCGACAGAGAGGCCAATATGTTGGCTAAAAGGCGTGCAGAGGCCGCCGATATGGGGATCCCGCCACAATTAATTGAAGATATCCTGCGGCGGTTGATGCGCGAATCCTATCTTAACGAAAAAGAGATGGGCTTTAAGCAGATCAAGCCTGATCTTGGCTCCATTGTCATCATTGGGGGTAACGGTGCGTTGGGCAAATTATTTGGACAGATGCTAACCTTGTCTGGCTATCAGATCAGATCGTTGGATAAAGATGACTGGTCCCGGGCCGAAGCTCTTCTCGATGATGCCGGATTGGTATTAGTGAGTGTCCCCATCAGTATTACCTGCGAAGTCATTCGCCAGAAATTGGCGAATCTTCCTGAGCATTGTGTACTTGCGGATCTTACCTCCATCAAAATGGCGCCGCTTAAGGCGATGCTGGAAACTCATAAAGGGCCGGTCATTGGATTGCACCCTATGTTTGGCCCAGATGTAGGCAGTCTTGCGAAACAGGTGGTGGTGGTTTGCCAGGGGCGTTACCCGGAAAAATGTCAGTGGCTGTTGGATCAAATTGGCATCTGGGGGGCCAGGCTGGTTGAAGCTGAGGCAGTGAAACACGATGAAGCAATGCAGTTGGTACAGGCCATGCGCCATTTTTCGACCTTTGTTTATGGTCTTAATTTGTGCCGGGAACAAGCTGACATTGCGTCGCTGCTGCAATTCAGTTCACCGATTTATCGACTGGAGCTGGCTATGGTGGGGCGCCTGTTTGCCCAGAGTCCGGAATTGTACGCCGATATTATTTTTGCACAGGGTAAAAGCCAGGCAGCAATCAGTGACTATCTGGACAATTATTGCCAAGCGCTGGACCTGCTGAAGCGGGGTGACCGGGAAACATTCAAGCAATGGTTTACAGAGGTGTCCCAATGGTTTGGTGATTTTGCACCGCAATTCCGCAACGAGAGCAGGGCGATGTTGCAGTCGGTAAACGATATGAAGCCAGCCAACAGCTAGGGTCTGTTGACCTTTGAAGATGGTTTTTGCAACACTTTGTCGTTGTTTTATACAAAGCAACGGGATTGTGGTGTAGTTGTTCTACACAAATGAGCGTTAATGCAGTAGAAATCGACGACAAACGCTGCCCGAAGGGCTCGGCTATACGCGCTTTACTCTTTGTTGCAAGGTATTTGCTTAGGCCCCTAGGCGGCACACCTTGCGTCGCGATTAAAGCGCGTCTAGAACGAGCAAAATTCAACCATGAAAGGTCAACAGACCCTAGTTCGGGATATGGAAATTAGACAAGAGTTTCAAAACACACAGCCTCCTTTGGAGGCTGTGTGTTTTATTCAGCAGGGCATGATATCTGTAACTCAGACCGGACATTTCACCGCCCGTATTATCAAATTATCAAAGGCAAAGAGTCTGGGAAGGGGCGAACTGCTTAATTGCAGCTAGCCTAATTGAGTCTAGTTGACGTAAACGTAAGCAATAAGTAAAGTGGCGTAACATTTGTGCTGTGCAACCAGCTCAACAGGGAAGCGGTAGCGCGCAGCTTACGCTTTTTTTCAGTGAAATCTGAGACCTAGGAATAGAGCCCATGAAAGTATTAGTGCCGGTAAAACGTGTTGTTGATGCCAATGTCAAAGTGAGGGTTAAGCCTGATCAATCTGATGTTGACACGGCAAACCTGAAAATGGCGTTGAACCCATTTTGCGAAATTGCAGTTGAAGAAGCGGTCAGACTGAAAGATGCCGGTATCGTTTCTGAAGTTGTCGTGGTGACTATAGGTAATAAAGCTTCACAGGAGCAATTGCGCACTGCGATGGCTTTAGGCGCAGATCGCGGTATTCAGGTGGATACAGAGCAACAGCTGGTACCTTTATCTGTGGCCAAATTGCTCAAAGCCGTTCAGGACAAAGAGCAGGCTGGATTGATTATTCTGGGTAAGCAGTCCATCGATGGCGACAACAACCAAACAGGTCAGATGCTGGCAGCCCTGATGGATGCGCCACAGGCGACCTTTGCCTCCGAAATTAAGGTTGAAGGTGAGCGGCTGACAGTCACCCGAGAAGTCGATGGCGGATTGCAGACCCTGACAATGCCTATGCCTGCGGTGGTGACTGCGGACTTACGCCTTAACGAACCCCGCTATGCCAAATTGCCGGACATTATGAAAGCCAAGCGTAAGCCGTTGGATGTGATGACAGAGGCTGATCTGGGCGTGACCCTGAAAACCCATCAACAAGTACTGAAAGTGACGCCACCGGCTGCCCGTCAGGCCGGTGTAATGGTTGAGTCGGTCGCGGCTCTGGTTGATAAATTAAAAAACGAAGCCAAGGTGATCTAAATGACGATTTTAGTAATTGCAGAACATGACAATGTCAGTTTGAAGCCTGAAACGGGCAAGATCATCAACGCGGCGTCACAAATCGGTGGTGATATCCATCTGCTGGTAGCCGGTCATGATTGCGCCGGTGTTGCTCAGGCGGCCAGCCAATTGAGCGGTGTCAGCACAGTGTTGCTGGCAGACAATGTCGTTTACCGTGCCCATCTGGCACAGAATCTTGCCCGTCTGGTGGTTGAAGTCGCTGCTGATTACAGCTATATCCTGGCAGCGGCGAGCAGTCAGGGAAAAGACATGCTGCCGCGGGTTGCAGCTTTGCTGGATGTGTCTCAGTTGTCTGAAGTGGTCAGCATTGTTGATGCAAGCACCTTTATTCGTCCCGTGTATGCCGGTAATGCCATGGCAACCGTTAGGAGTCTGGACGACAAGAAGGTGATGACCATTCGTACCAGTGTTTTTGATACCGTCGCTAATGGTGGCAATGCTCAGCTGCAGCCTCTTGCATCAGTGTATGAGGCCAATACCGAATTTGTCTCTCAGGAGCTGACCAAGTCAGCACGTCCTGAGCTTGGCAGTGCCGGTGTCATTGTGTCTGGTGGTCGGGGTATGGGCAGTGGTGAAAACTTTGCGCTACTGGAAACCCTGGCCGATAAACTCGGTGCAGCGCTTGGTGCCTCTCGCGCTGCGGTCGATGCTGGCTTTGTGCCCAATGATCTGCAGGTCGGGCAGACAGGTAAAATCGTCGCGCCTGAGCTGTATATAGCCGTAGGGATTTCCGGTGCGATTCAGCATCTTGCCGGAATGAAAGACTCCAAGGTGATCGTGGCGATCAACAAGGATCCGGATGCCCCAATTTTCCAGGTTGCCGACTATGGCCTGGTGGCTGATTTGTTTGAAGCAGTTCCTGCACTAACCGATATGCTTTAATCTGTGAGATTGGTCACGATAAGCGGTTTTGAAGCGGATTTGGGGTAGCAATATCCCAACCGCTTATGGTTTTATCTCCCTCACGCCTGAGATTAAGGTGTTCTTAAGTAGAGGTTGCGCTACCTATCAGTACCGATTGCCAGGATGATACTAGTGATCGATCGGGAAAGGAGTTGGTGCCGAAGTGATTGAGCTTATCAGGGCCAGTCGCTGGGGTTGTTGCCGAACAGGGACAGCACTGCCATAGTATTTTCCAACGGGATGATGGAAAGCTATTACTATGGAGCGCTACTGACAGGACAGGTGCTCTGCATACCTATGTGATGTCTTCGCATGGCCGTGACTTATCTCCATTCCTTCAGTGTGCTCCATTCGTCGTACCAGGGTCTGTTGACCTTTTAAGCTTGTTTTTGCAGTAGCTTGTGGATTCTCTTTATACAAGGCAAAGGTGTTGAAATCTAGTTGTTCTACCTGAATAAGCCGATAACACAGTAGAAACGAGCCACAAACGCTGCCCGAAGGGTTCGGCTAAAAGCGTTTTACTCTTTGTTGAGAGGTGTCTTGCTTAGCATGATCAAACGGCAAACCTCTCGCCGCGATTAAAATACTTTTATCTCGAGCACAATTTAACCGTAAAAGGTCAGCAGACCCTAAACAACAAAGAAAATAAAACAATTATGACAGTTATCAGCTATTCCGATTCGGCGTTTTCTTTGCTGCCGCCTGTGGTAGCAATTCTCCTGGCGATTTTGACCCGCCGGGTTTTGTTGTCTTTGGGGGTGGGGATCGTGTTGGGCAGCTTGTTACTGTCCCAATTCAATATTAGTGATACTGCCCTGTATCTGGGGGACCGCGTCACCAAGCTGTTCTGGGATGATGGTGCCCTGAACAACTGGAATGTCTATATTCTGGGCTTTTTGTTCCTGCTGGGCATGATTACTGCCCTGGTTACCGTGAGTGGTGCCGCCCGTGCTTTTGCCGAGTGGGCCCGTCAGCGCATTCGCTGTAGACGTGATGCCAAGTTGCTGACCATCTTTTTGGGCTGTGTGGTGTTTATCGATGACTATTTCAACTCGCTGGTTGTTGGCAGCGTCTGTCGCCCGTTGACTGACAGATACTATATTTCCCGGGCCAAGCTGGCTTATTTGCTGGACTCCACTGCAGCACCTGTTTGTGTTATTTCACCGGTATCCAGTTGGGGAGCTTACATCATCGCCCTGATCGGCAGCATTCTGGCGACTTATGGCATGAGTGAGACCGGTCACTTGAGCGTATTCGTGGAAATGATCCCCATGAACTTCTACGCAATCTTCGCCTTATTGCTGCTGATTTGTGTGTCCCTGTTTGGTCTGGATGTCGGCCCAATGCGTACCCATGAACGCAATGCCCAGAAAGGCGAGCTGTGGGACCCTGCCAAGATTCCACCCGGTGCCGATGCTGATTTGCCTGAATCGAACGCTGGTAAAGTGATGGGGCTGTTCCTGCCTATCGGTACTCTGGTTGTGGCGACTGTGTATTTTATGGTATCCAGCGGTGCTAATGCCCTTGCTGCCGATGGCAAGGCATTCGATTTGATTAAGGCTTTTGAGAATACCAATGTCAGCTTTTCATTGTTTTACGGAGCGCTGATTGGTCTGGGTGTCACCCTGGTGATGGTTCTGGTGCAGGGGGAGGACAAGAAACTGATCCTCAGAGGCTTGACTGTCGGTGCCAAGTCTATGCTGCCTGCTATCTGGATCCTGCTGTTTGCCTGGACCATTGCCGGAGTCATTGGTCAGCTCGAAACCGGTAAGTTTATGGCGAGCCTGGCGTCGGATAATATCCCATTGGAAATGCTGCCTGCGGTCATGTTCGTGCTGGCCGGATTGACAGCCTTTGCCACTGGCACCAGTTGGGGCACTTTTGGCATTATGTTGCCGATTGCTGCCGATATGGCGATGGGCAGCCACACCGGCATGATGCTGCCTATGCTGGCTTCAGTATTGGCCGGAGCGGTATTTGGTGATCACTGCTCACCAATTTCTGATACCACTATTTTGTCATCAACCGGTGCAAGCTGCCCTCACATTGACCATGTGGTGACTCAGTTGCCCTATGCCATCATTGTGGCACTGATAAGCCTGGTGGGGTACACAGTGCTGGGCTTTACCGGATCTGTGGTTGCTGGTCTTGCTACCTGCAGCGGCTTGTTTGTACTTAGTATCATCTACCTGAAAATCAAAGCAGCCTCACGCTGACAGGCATCCTGACAATCTGAAACGCGGCCCCGGTGCCGCGTTTTTTATGGTGTTGCCCTGCGCTGGCCAATGGTAAAATGCCGCCGTACATTTTTTGGGGGAACTGAATTTGGCGCAGCTTTACTTTTATTACTCGGCCATGAACGCCGGTAAATCCACGTCTTTGTTGCAGTCGTCATACAACTACCGCGAACGTGGTATGAATACTCTGGTCATGACGGCTTCCATCGATGACAGATATGGCGTGGGCAAAATCGCGTCCCGCATAGGTATTGAATCTGATGCCCAGGTGTTCGGTGTCGGTGACAACCTGGTGGATATCATTGCCAGTGCTCTCAGCGCTCAGACGCTGCATTGTGTGCTGGTGGATGAATGCCAGTTTCTCACCAAGGAGCAGGTGAAACAGCTGGCTTATGTTGTTGATAAAATGGATATTCCCGTATTGTGTTATGGCCTGCGAACCGATTTTCAGGGCGAGCTTTTTGTCGGCAGCCAATATCTGCTGGCCTGGGCCGATAAGCTGGTGGAGCTGAAAACCATCTGTCATTGTGGTCGTAAAGCCAATATGGTGCTGCGTCTCGATGGTGAGGGACGGCCTATAAAAGAGGGTGAGCAGGTTGCGATTGGTGGTAATGAGAGTTATGAGTCTGTTTGCCGTAAACACTTCCGCGAAGCGATTTGGGACTAACCCGGCAGGCTGGTTCAAAATAAAAACCGCTTTTCAAGCGGGGTTTGTCATGACGCTGAAACGCTCCCGAAGGAGCGTTTATCTTTACTCAATGTGATTAACTGAAAGCCAGGAAAGGCGATAAACACAGCAGAATACCCGTGGCGATAATCACATACAGACCTACTCCCTTATATTTGTGCAGCGCAGGAACCTGATACACCAGGTAGGCAGGGATCAGGCAGCCTACCAGACCGAAGATAGGGCTGCATATGGAGGTGAAGCTCAGTACCGGGGCGTTCAGTGCAATGGCACTCCAGGACAGCAGGATGGTGAACAGCATGATGCCGTAGCCCACTTTGTTGGCATTAATGCGGTTTTCCGGCAGGAAGCGGCGCAGTACGTTCATGGTGATGCCCTGACATGCTTCGCGGAAGCCGAGATAAACACCGAAGTAAGCTGTCATTACGGCGAAGATATTCAGTATCAGGCTCAGCAGCTTCAAGGTCTGACCAGGCATGCCCTGAGCGACCATCGCCAGTGCAGAGATGTTCTCTTCAGAAGCCTTTACCGCCTGATCGTGGCCCATAGCCAGAGTGAAAGAGACGGCATAGAAGAACACCACCACAAACAGGATACCAAAGGCGATATTCATGGCGCGCATTGCTTTGAAGCGGGCCACTTCAATAGACTTCTCACGGCTGCGGTAGGAGATCACCATGGGGCTCAGACTCTGGATAAATAGAATTGAGGTCAGTGTGAAGGGCAACATCACGATGGAGTCTTTGATCAGGCTGCCAGTTTCCGGAATGGCACCAATATTGGCGGTATCCCACTTGTCCACCATCATCAGCCCCAGCAGGGCAACCACACCCAGTTTGGTCAATACCATCAGGGTTGAGATCTTAAACAGCAGGTTTTCACCACGGGAGGCCAGCGCGACCAGAAAACAGATAAGCACCAGACCATAGAATGGGTTTTCTGACAGCAAACCATCTGTTAAACCAAAACTTTGCAGGAAGGAGGCGCTGTCATTGGTAATGGCGGTCGAGTATACAAATACCCATATCACCAGCATGACAAAGTAGAGCAGACCGAGGAAGATCCCCCAGTTTTTGCCCAGATAACCGGTAATCACACTGGGATAGTCTTGACACTTCTTGGATTCCGCCAGCGTGTTGATAAACAGACGCTGGAACATATACATGGCGGGGTAGCCTATCACCGCCGACAGCAAAAATACCCAGAGTCCCATCAGGCCAACCTGAACCGGCAAGAACACAATGCCCGCGCCGATGGCCATACCTATACTCATGATGATCCAGCCCCAGTCCGTGCTGTCGAAGCGTGTGGCTTCTTTCCATGCAGCGCTTTCTGAGCGGTCTACACCTGTCCATTCTGTTGCAGTTATTTCGGCTTTCATGCATCAACCTTAAATTATAGAAATAATTAATTAGGGGGAGTTACGAGAATTTTTTGCAAATATATTTGAGAGTTAAGGCCGCAGCAATCAAAATCACGCCGCAGATATTAATGATGAGATGCGCTTCGCAATTATTCGTAAAGTGGGGTGTGAGCTGGATAACTGACATTATACCGACTAAATCACTAAAGTGTAGTTGCGAAAAATCTTAAAAATGCAAATAATATTGCACCGTGATAGATGGTAAAGATTAAATTTTTTTGCAAAACGAGGAATGTCATGAAGCAAACAATCAACGCAGCAAAAGCGCCAGAAGCAATCGGTCCATATTCACATGGTACTTCCTTCGGTGAGCTGGTGTTCACCTCAGGCCAACTGCCTGTATGTCGTGAGAAAGGCGGTGTTGTTGATGGCGGTATCAGCGAACAGTCTCGTCAGTCCCTGCTGAATTTGCAATATGTGCTGCAAGCAGGTGGAGCCAGTATGGAGACTATATTGAAGACTACCTGCTATCTGGCGGATATCAGCGATTTTGCAGCATTTAACGAAGTTTACAAAGAGTTCTTCAAAACTGACTGTCCAGCCCGTAGTTGCTTCGCAGTTAAAGATCTGCCTATGGGCGTAAAGATCGAAATTGAAGCAATAGCTCACAAGGCATAATGCTTAATCCTATAGCGGCTTACACCAATGTCGCCTGTGTCGTTATTCCAGTCAGGATGCAATCGAGGCACAGGAAGTTCTCTGTTAAGGACCGGCTTTTGTTCCAGTATTTGCTGGATCCCGGTTTTTACAGGGTGTAAGCCAGGTACCCGCACAGAGGCTAATCCCATGAAACAAGAATGGCAGCAATATATAGATATTATTAATCAGGTGGTGAAACCGGCGTTGGGTTGTACCGAACCAATCGCCGCAGCTTATGCATCCGCCGTTGCGGCCGATACCCTGGGCGCTGCGCCCGAATCACTGGAGGTATTGGTATCTGACAACCTGTACAAGAATTCGATGGGTGTGTTTGTGCCGGGGACCGGGAAAATCGGTCTGGCGATTGCCGCCGCAACCGGAGCACTCGCCGGAGACAGCGAAGCCGGACTGGAAGTATTGGCTAAAATCACCCCCGAGCAGGTAGCCAGTGCTCAGATGATGATCGATGCCGGTAAGGTATCGGTAAGGCGTACTGAAACTGATGAGTTTATCTACTGTTGCGTTATTGCCCGTGGTCAGGGTCGGGAAGCGCTGGTTTGCATCAGCGGGGGTCATACCCTGGTAGTGGAAAAACAGCTTGATGGTGAGGTGATCTATGCCGTCGAGCCCAGTACCAAGACGGCGACAGGTTCTATCTGCGATGGTGTGGATATCAGTATTGCAGCCATCTACGATTTTGCCACCCAAGTCGATTTCGACCGTATTAAATTTATTCTCAAAGCCTCTGATCTGAACACCCGCCTGTCGGATGAAGGGATGGCGCGTTCCTACGGTCTTGAAGTCGGCCGTACCATAAAAAAGAGCATTGATGAGGGTATGTTGGCTGAAGATCTGCTGAACAAGATCGTGATGTGTACCGCAGCAGCATCAGATGCCCGCATGGGGGGCGCATCTCTGCCAGCCATGAGTAACTTTGGCTCCGGCAATCAGGGAATTGCGGCGACTATTCCAGTGGTGATCACCGCCCAGCGTTATCAATGCAGCGATGAACAGTTGGCCAGAGCACTGATCATGAGCCATCTGAGCGCTATCTATATTAAGTCTCACTATCCACCTTTGTCTGCCTTCTGTGGCAACACAGTAACCAGTGCCGCTGCGTCTATGGCGATGGTATATCTGGCGGGCGGTAGCTTTGAGCAATCCTGTTATGCCATTCAGAATGTGATCAGTGACAGTTCCGGCATGATATGTGATGGTGCCAAAGCGTCCTGTGCCATGAAGGTCAGCACCTCTTCCTGTGCTGCAGTGCGGGCGTTTCTGATGGCTTTGAATTGTCATAGTGTTTCCGGTCAGGGCATTATTGCCGCAGACGTTGAGCAAACTATCCGTAATATCGGCCAGATGGTCAGCCATGGTATGTCCACAACGGACAGCACCATTATTAACATTATGTCGGCCTAAGTCCGGCCTCGAGCGAGATAAACCAGCCCCGGTAGCTCCGGGGCTTTATGGTAAGGAGCGTGAGTGAAACTGCAGGAACTGAGTCAGAGCGATTTTGAAATTCTCAAGGCGATGGAGAATGTCGTCGATGGTATTGCCGCCATGTATGGCGAGCATGCCGAAGTGGTACTTCACAGTCTGGATGCCAGAGATCCCTCAGTCATCAAAATTGCCAACGGTCATATTACTGGCCGCAGTGTTGGTGCGCCGATCACCAATCTGGCGATGCTGAAACTCAAAACAGGTCAGGATATTTCCGCTTCTTATCTAACTAAGTGTGCCAATGGTAAGACCCTGCGGTCCACCACGACTGTGATCCGCAACAGTCAGAACAAGGCTATCGCACTGCTCTGTATCAATGCAGATATGGATGCACCGTTGCAATCTGTGCTGCGCACTATGCTGCCCGATAATATGCTGAGCGCAGAAGTGGCCCAGTCTCCCGAGGTATTTGCCCGCAATATAGATGAGGCATTGCATTCTACCATTGATGGGGTGGCAACGGATGTACGGGGGAATGCTGAAATTCCGCCGTCGAAGAAGAGCCGCGAGATAGTGACTCAACTCTATGAGCTGGGTATTTTTGAGTTTAAAGACAGTGCACAGGTGGCGGCCAATCGACTGGACATCTCAGTACATTCCATCTATCGCTATCTGCGGGAGTTGAAGGCCAATTTGTAGGAAAGGTTTAAAAAGTTCCATTTAAACAGTGTTAGCGTTTAGTTTTAGCAAAAGTCCGCATTTTCCCAATGCGAGCTTTTTTAAACTGCTTGGTCGCCGATAGGAATCTACTGTCGAATGCCAGCTAACTGCCAGTTGCCGGCAAGGCAGTTGAGGTTGACCGACATCAAGCCTGCTGTCAGCAGGGAACGGGTCAATTTCTTAAAATTCTTCGTCAATTACTCCCTGAAAGTCCATGTTTCATGGGGGCTATTGGTAAGCCACTGCCTCTGACGAGAAAAATATTGCAGAAATGACCAATCGATTGGACTCTGCTGATATTAAGGTGTTTTGTCAGAAGGTAAAAGATAGCGGCTCCTTGGAGGGAGCCCTTTTTAAAGCTCAGAGCACCTTGGTGACAGTGGATTGCAGCTCCCCCTGTTTCAGACGGGTGCGCAGTGTGTCACCGACCCTGACCTTGGCGGCATCGTCCAGCACCTGACCATCTGCATCTGAGGTAATACTGTAACCCCGGCTCAGGGTGCCCAGAGGGCTGACGCTGCCCAGCATGCCGGCCTGATGTTGCAACTTCTCACTGGCTTTTTCCAGCCTGTGCATCATGGCTTCGTTAAGGTTTCTACTCAGATAACCAAGGCGGCTTTGCCCGGCTTCAAGCCGGTGCCTGGGCGACTGCTGTTGCAGCCTGCCGGCAAGTTTTTGCTGCCTGAGCGACAGCTGACTTAAGCGCCGAGCCAGCGCTCCTTCCAGCCGCAATTGCATCTCATCGAAACCTTGCGCCAGTTGCTGCAGAGTGCGCACTGGATCTTGCAGCGTCAGTCTGTGCTGCAGTAAGTTCAGGCGCCGCTCCGACTTGAGATGATAATGATCCCAGCCGGTTTGCAGACGGCTTGCTGCCACTGCCAGCTTTTGCAGTTTATTACCTTTGTCCTTGGATAACAGCTCTGCCCCGGCAGAGGGGGTGGGCGCTCGTACGTCAGCCACATAGTCGGCGATGGTGGTATCAACTTCATGGCCCACGGCACTCACTACAGGCAAAGCGGAGTTGTAGATGGCGTGGGCGAGGGCTTCTGAGTTGAAACACCAGAGATCCTCCAGTGAACCGCCACCTCTTGTCAGCAGCAGTACATCTACTTCCAGCCGTCGGTTGGCGATATTCAGTGCCTGAATAATAGTTTGGGTAGCGGCTTCTCCCTGTACCTGTGCCGGGTAGATCACCACTTCGATAGAGGGATCACGCCGAGCAAGTACATGCAGTACATCACGGATCGCGGCGCCGGTGGGAGAGGTGATTACACCAATCCGCTGGATCTTATCCGGCAGTGGTCTTTTGGTGTCCTGAGCGAACAGTCCCTGGGCCGCCAGTTGCATTTTCAGCGCTTCATATTGCTGTGCCAGCAGGCCGTCACCGGCGGGCAGCATGGATTCAATCAAGAGTTGGTAGTCGCCTCTGGGCTCATACACGCTGATGGTGCCGCGCACCAGCACCTGCTGACCATTGGCAGGGCGAAAAGTGACACTCTGATTGCGGCCCCTGAACATGGCGCAGCGGATTTGTGAGCGGCTGTCCTTGAGGGTTAGATACCAGTGACCCGAACCCGGCGCCGAAAAGTTGGAAATTTCACCATTGAGCCAAATTTTGCCCAGTTGGCCTTCCAGCAATTGACGGATTTCGCCGTTTAAACGGGAGACGGTATAAATATTGTTTTTAGGGAGTTGCATGGCCTTTCCAGCGAAAACGTCCGATTTTTACAATTTTCCATTTACCAAGTGGAAGACGCAAGGTATAATGCCGCCGCAATATTTCACCTTCGAAATCCATATAAATAGGGAGATGTTGCCATGCTACGATTAAAAAAAGAAGCCCTTACCTTTGACGATGTTCTGCTTGTCCCTGCTCATTCCACTATTCTCCCTAACACTGCCAATCTCAACACCCGTCTGACCGACAAAATCAGCCTGAATATTCCTCTGGTGTCCGCTGCCATGGATACGGTGACCGAAGCTCGGCTGGCGATCGCCATGGCGCAGGAAGGCGGCCTGGGGTTTATTCATAAGAATATGAGCATTGAGCAGCAGGCCGAAGAAGTTCGCCGCGTAAAAATCTATGAAGCCGGTGTGGTGGCTCAGCCTGTGACTGTAACCCCGGAAACCACGCTGGCGCAACTGCGTGAACTGACGGCCAAAAACGGTTTTGCCGGGTACCCGGTTGTGAACGAAGCCAATGAACTGGTCGGGATCATCACTGGTCGTGATGTGCGTTTTATCACCGACTGGGATAAAACCGTTGCTGAGGTGATGACGCCAAAAAGCCGTCTGGTGACAGTACTGGAAGGTACTGCCCGTGCAGAAGTTCAGCGTCTGATGCACGCCAACCGTATCGAGAAGATCCTGGTTGTGGATGACAGCTTCAAGCTGACTGGTCTTATCACTGTTAAAGACTTCGAGAAGGCCGAGCGTAAACCAAACGCCTGTAAAGACGAGTTCGGTCGTCTGCGTGTGGGAGCTGCTGTGGGTGCTGGTCCCGGTAATGAAGAGCGTGTTGATGCGCTGGTGAAAGCCGGTGTTGACGTGCTGCTGATTGATTCCTCCCACGGCCATTCAGAAGGGGTGTTGCAGCGTATCCGTGGTACCCGTACCAAGTACCCTGAACTGCAAATTATCGGTGGCAATGTGGCGACTGCCGAAGGTGCACTTGCGCTGGTTGAAGCCGGTGTAAACGCGGTTAAAGTCGGTATTGGCCCTGGCTCCATTTGTACTACCCGTATCGTAACCGGCGTGGGTGTACCTCAGATCACTGCGGTATCTGACGCCGTCGACGCGCTGCAGGGCAGGGGCATTCCGGTTATCGCCGATGGCGGTATCCGTTACTCAGGTGATCTGGCTAAAGCTTTGGCTGCCGGTGCCTCCTGTATTATGGCTGGCTCTATGTTTGCCGGTACTGATGAAGCGCCAGGTGAAGTTGAACTGTATCAGGGCCGTGCTTACAAGTCTTATCGCGGCATGGGCTCTTTGGGCGCTATGTCTGAGGGTTCTTCTGACCGTTACTTCCAGACAGATAATGCTGCTGACAAACTGGTACCTGAGGGTATCGAGGGCCGCGTACCTTATAAAGGCAAGCTGAAAGAGATCATTCACCAGCATATGGGCGGCCTGCGCTCCTGCATGGGGCTGACTGGCTGTGGCACTATTCACGAGCTGAATACCAAGGCTGAATTTGTCAAAGTGACTTCTGCTGGTATGGGTGAATCCCATGTTCACGATGTGACCATCATCAAAGAAGCACCAAATTACCGCAGCCGCGGCTAATGATTGAAGATGGCTGTACTGCGGGTTTGTTCCGCTGTTGCAACTGTCTGTCGGGCGACCTGGGTCGCCCTTATTAGAAAAGCCAGTAAAAGGCGTTGATAAATATTGATGAAGGTTTTCCATGAACGATATTCATGAGCACAAGATACTCATCCTTGACTTCGGCTCTCAGTACACCCAACTGATCGCCCGTCGTATCCGCGAAATTGGTGTGTACTGCGAACTGTGGGCATGGGATGTGACCGAAGCGCAACTCCGTGAATTTGCTCCCAACGGTATCATTTTGGCCGGTGGTCCGGAGAGTGTTACCCAAGCGGGTTCACCCCGGGCTCCTGAGTATGTGTTTAACGCCGGTGTTCCTGTACTGGGCATTTGCTACGGCATGCAGACCATGTCTGAGCAGCTCGGCGGTAAAGTGATCAAAGGTGTGGGCGAAGCCGAATTCGGCTATGCACAGGTTGAAGTGCTGGCTCAATGTGCGCTGCTCAGCTGTATCGAAGACGGTATCAGCGATGCCGGCAATCCACTGTTGGATGTATGGATGAGCCACGGCGACAAAGTTGCCGAAATTCCACCGGGATTTGTGCAGGTTGCCCAGACTGAAACCTGTCCGTTTGCGGTAATGGCCAACGAAGAGAAGAAATTCTACGGCGTGCAATTCCACCCTGAAGTAACTCATACCCGTCAGGGTTTGCGTATGCTGCAGCACTTCACCCTGAGTATCTGTGGCTGTGAGGCTAAGTGGCAACCAGCTTCTATCATTGAAGATGCGGTTGAGCGTATCAAACAGCAGGTGGGCGATCAGGAAGTGATCTTGGGCCTGTCAGGTGGTGTGGATTCCTCTGTCACAGCCATGCTGCTGCATCGTGCTATCGGTGACAAGCTGACCTGTGTATTTGTCGACAATGGTCTGTTGCGTTTGAACGAAGCGCATCAGGTAATGGATATGTTTGGCAGTCACTTCGGTCTGAACATTATCCATGTGAATGCAGAAAGCCGCTTCCTGGAAGCGCTGAAAGGCGAAAACGATCCAGAAGCCAAGCGTAAGATTATCGGCCGCGTGTTCGTGGAAATCTTCGATGAAGAAGCTTCCAAGCGCGTTAATGCCAAGTGGCTGGCTCAGGGCACCATCTACCCGGATGTGATTGAATCTGCTGGCAGCGCCACCGGCAAAGCCCATGTGATTAAATCACACCACAACGTGGGTGGTCTGCCGGAAGATATGGAGCTGGGTCTGGTTGAGCCGCTGCGTGAACTGTTCAAAGATGAAGTTCGCAAAATCGGCCTGGAACTGGGTTTGCCATACGACATGCTGTACCGTCACCCGTTCCCGGGTCCTGGTCTGGGTGTTCGCGTACTGGGCGAAATCAAGAAAGAGTACTGTGACCTGCTGCGTCGCGCCGATGCTATCTTCATTGAAGAGTTGCACAAGGCAGATTTGTACAACAAGGTTTCTCAGGCATTTACCGTGTTCCTGCCGGTTCGCTCTGTGGGGGTAATGGGCGATGGCCGTAAGTACGACTGGGTTGTATCTCTGCGCGCGGTAGAAACCATCGACTTGATGACGGCTCACTCGGCAGATCTGCGATACGACTTCCTGGGGCGGGTATCCAACCGCATCATCAACGAAGTGGATGGTATCTCTCGCGTGGTGTATGACATCTCCGGTAAACCACCAGCGACGATTGAGTGGGAGTAGCTCAAAAATTCTAACGTACTGATTTTATAGGTATTTTAGTTGATAAGTTGTTATAGGCATCGAAAGCCAATGGTTGGATCTGTTGGCTTTTTTCTTTAATGTTAGAAGCAAAGTTAGGACCTACATCAACTATTACAAAGCGTAGATTTTGAGCACTGAATAGATAGACATATACGGCGGCAAAACAATCATCCAACAGAACAAGTTTGGTGTGTGGCAGAAAGTTATTTTCCGTTTCGATTGCTGATGCTGTCGCTATCTATTTGGAGCATAGAAAGATTGAGGTACGCACCAAAGAGATAGTTGAAGGACGTTAGAATACGATAGGTGCTGTTTATAGCTTTTCTGTGAGCATAAGATTTCCCGTGGAGCCTATCTATCACCGGGGACCTGACAAGTAGCGAGGGAATGTGATACATTCCTGCCAAAGTTAAGCCCAACATTGAGGAAATGGCGATATGCTATTGAAAAAAATAATAATTAAAATTGATCGACTGCTTTTTTTTGGGTTTTTTATCCGAAGGTATTCTTCATTTCGCGCCAATAAAAAAATCGACTTTAAATCAGAAATATTCGATTATGGTTTTGCAGTTCAGTACAAAAAATATGATGAGTCACCAATAAATAATCTCTGCAATACTTATGGCTCTGACAAAGGTGGTGTTTCTTCCAATTCAAATCCCTACGATTGGCCAAGCCATAATTACGCGGATTTTTACGATCTTATTTTTGGGCTTAGGAGATATGATGTTAGAAGTGTTGTCGAATGTGGGCTCGGTACCAATAACCCAAATCTTAAATCATCGATGGGTGTGAATGGGAAGCCTGGCGCTAGTCTTCGAATATGGCGTGATTATTTTCCAAATTCGAGTGTCATTGGTTGTGATATTGATGGCGATATCTTGTTTAGCGAAGATAGGATAAAAACATTTCAGTGCGATCAAACATCTAGCAATTCAATCAAAAAATTTTTGAGCGCTGCTGAACTAGTAGAAGACTCCGTTGACATTATTATAGACGATGGCTTGCACGAATTTTTTGCTGGAAAGTGTTTCTTTGAGAATATGATCACTAGTCTTCGATCGGATGGTATTTACATCATAGAAGATGTTAACCTAACGGATATGGTTAAGTATAAAGAGTATTTTTCAAAACTTGACAAGATGTATGAAGCGAGATTCGTTTATCTGAAATCGCCACTTAGACATTTTGGCGATGACAACAATCTCATTTGTGTCACAAAAAAATCAAATTGATTGGGACTGTGTTGTCTCGTTAGCAGCGTCCGGAGCCCCTGGTGTAGGTGGATCCGGTTACCCTTGCCGGGTAGTTAGGCCATGGTGGTTTTGGCTGCCAATAAAGCCAGCTTACGATTATCGGATTTAGCGATAGCAATACTTACAGTTACCCTGAGCGGTTGCCCGGTAAAGCAAAACGGATATTCAGCAATGGTCATTCTGAGATGCACGGCTTTGACCCGGGCGGTATTCAAATCAGCAGCACCAAGCTCAATAATAAACTCTTCGCCGCCCCAGCGGATGACTCAGTTCTGCTTGCGGATAAAGTTACTAATTAAGCTGAAAGTCGCAGCATGCCAGGCCGTGGGTGGTTTTCAGCAGCGCAAAGTCATCAATGCCTATGACCAGCTATGCCGCCTTGCGCGCATGGCCCGCCATCGCACGGGATTGGACTGTGTTGCGGCTGTTTGCCAGAACAGCCAACGAATTGGCGGTCTCCAGCCCGCTGAGCAGCTGGCTGTGTTCTGTCAATTGCCTCATAAGCTTAAGCATTACCAAGGCAGGCGTAATGCCGCCAGATACTGCAATGACAGACCCCTGCACAGGTAGAATCGAACGCCCGGGATCTCCACTCTGGTGGCCGCCATCAGTAATCCTGACCAAACCAGCATGGCAGAAGGACTGGCATCAATAGCAACCAATTATCTGGCCGCTGTAGGGCGTGGCTTGCCTGCAACCAAAGCCAGAAGGCAAGGGTTAGCGTCGCGATGAATGCGGGCCAGCGCAGATCAGTAAGTGGGGAAAATTAGGTGTCATTTGATAAGCTTAGATTAAACGCACCAAGTAGTACGAAAGCATGAAGGGGGAGGGGCCGCGCTTGTTTGAGCATAGCCACAGGCTGTTGACGAATTATGGTTTTTATTTTTCTTGTCGGTAGAGGTCTGCGGTGATGCCTTGCTATACTCCTGCCCCCCATAGGTGACTATTTCTCGGATTGAGGTGAGATGTGGAACAGATACGGCAGGACGAACATTGGATGATGCTGGCGCTGGAAATGGCGGCTAAAGCTGAAGCCCTCGGTGAGGTACCAGTGGGCGCTGTGCTGGTGAAAGACAATGAGCTGTTGGCTGCCGGATTCAATTACAGTATTGGCCTACATGATCCCAGTGCCCATGCCGAGATGCAGTGTCTGCGTCAGGCGGGCAAGGTATTGAAAAACTACCGAATGCCGGACACCACCCTATATGTGACTCTGGAGCCCTGTGCCATGTGCGCTGGCGGTATGCTTCACAGTCGCCTGAAGCGTGTGGTATTTGGCGCGAAAGATCTGAAAACCGGCGCGGCGGGATCAGTGGTGGATCTGCTTCAGCATCCGGCGTTCAATCATCAGCTGGAAGTGACAGCCGGTGTGCTGGAAGATGAATGCGGTGCACTGCTTAGCAATTTTTTCAGGCGCCGTAGAGCGGAGAAAAAAGCGCTGAAGCAGGCTGCCATACAAGCGGCATTGACGGGTAAAGGTTGAGCGTCAGGCTGCTTGTTGCTGAAGAAAGGTGAAAAACAGCTTTTGGCGGTGCAATGTCCGGTGGTGGCGGGCTTTCTGGTTGGTGCGGCGGCGTGCGGCGTTGTTGATAATTCTTTTTTTCATACTTCTTTCTCCTAATACGGTTATCCTCTGGGGCGTAAGTACCCAAAAAAAGCAGAGAAATACCGTTTGTCCTTCAGAGTCACATTATCACAATCCCTGATTAAGAAAAGATGAAGTGCAGCGGAATTTATTATTTATTCAACGTGCTGTGATATGTCGCCGCAGAAGCGGTATCCAGGCTCACACTTTCTGTTTCCTGTGCAGGCAGGGTTGATGCTGCCGTTTGTGCCTGGTTGTCCAGCCACACCAGAGTGTCATAGTAACGCCGGATATTGTCCACATAATGCGCCGCTTCGCTGCCTCTGGCATAGCCATAGCGGGTTTTGCTGTAATGTTTGCGCTTTTGCAGCAGTGGCAGCACCTGTTTAACATCCCCCCAGCTGCTGGGATTCAGCCCAATGGATTGCGCTAGTTTGCGGGCATCTTCAACATGGCCCATGCCGATGTTGTAGGATGCCAGAGCAAACCACATACGCTGATCTTCTGGAATAGACTCCGGCATACGGCTGAGGATATTGCTCAGGTACTTGGCACCGCCGCGGATACTTTGGTTCGGATCCAGGCGATTGCTTATTCCCATTTGCTTGGCCGTGGGTAGAGTCAGCATCATCATGCCACGCACTCCGGTAGGGGAGCGGGCATGAGGATTCCAATGGGATTCCTGATAAGCGGTGGCCGCCAGTTTGCGCCAGTCCAAATCCCCGGCGTGTTCCTCAAACCAGGGGCGGTACTTGGGTAACTTGCTGTCCACTGCGCGGATAAAGGCACGGGTGTCTACATAGTCGAACCGCTGCACATGGCCAAAGTACTTCTCATTTAACTGTTCGAGGGTACCGTTGCGCTTTTCGGTATCCCAGAATGTCAGCAACTGACTCATCAGCTTGTCAGAGTCACGGGGAGACAATAGCCATACCACACTCTGGTTAGTCTCCAGTACTCTCGCAATTCGCAGCTCTGGCAGGAAGCGGCGATTTATCTGTAGTGATGACGAGTCGGCAACGGTATAGGGGATATCACCGTTAGCCACCATTTCCAACAGCTCTTCACCGTCTTTGTCGACCACCTGTTGCCAGTTGAGATCCGGGTATTGCTGTTTGAGCTCGATCAGGGTATCGACAAAAGAGGAGTCGGCTAGCACAGTTAAACCGCTGCTCAGCTGATTCAGATCATCCTGAGGTTTGTTGCCTTCTTTGTAGACCAACACCTGATCCACCTCATATAAAGGTGGACCCAGTCGAAACTGCTGACGCCGGGCCGGGGTGTCGGTCATGCCTGCGGCGATGATATCGATGTCATCGCGCTTCAGTGCCTGGTACAGCTCTTTGATAGAGCTGTAGGGCAACATCTTCAGCGGTTTGTCCAGATAGCGGGCAAATTTGTCGGCAAGCTCATAGTCGAAGCCACTGAGACCCTGGCCGGTGCTGACGTAGATTTGGGGGCCGTAGAGCGTCCCCACCCGCAGCACGCTGCGTTCGGCTGGCGGTGGTGGTGAGACAGGCTCAGGGTTGCAGCCCGACAGTGCAGGCAGGAACAGCAAAGCCGTCAACAGGTGTTTAAAAGTCATAGAGAACAATATTGCGACAGTAGATAAAAAAAGCAATAAGCCGAATGGTTGGCCTCGGCTTGGAGGCGTTGTCACCCTATCGTTTGATTATGGGGAAAATGTTTTCGGCGGCGAGGCGTGTTTATAGCACAAATCCAGCCCGTTTCTCCATTTCAATTTGATGATTTGTGGGCCACTTTTTCCTATAATACGGCCTTCTCTTACCCTGTATACCCAGGCTATCGGAAGATCCAAAGAACAGCGGTGAAACGCAGGCTACGCCCGGTTTTCATGCTGCGAGGGATCTGCTCCTGCCCGGGTATTACTAAAAAATAAAAAGGTGAAAAGACGTGATGGAGATCATCCGCGGAGCCCCTGCACTGTCGATTTTTCGGATGCAGAAACTGCTTTCAGCATTCAGCAGTGAGTCCCTTCCGGTCAGTCAGATTTATGCCGAATACATTCATTTGGCCGACTTGAGTGAGCCACTGGATGACAAGGAGTCTTCGCAGCTCAACCAAATCCTCACTTATGGTCCATCCATGGACATCCACGCCCCCAGCGGTATCTTGCTTTTCGTCACTCCCCGTCCCGGCACCATTTCTCCCTGGTCCTCCAAAGCTACCGACATTGCCCATAACTGCGGCCTGACTAAAATTCGGCGTCTTGAGCGGGGTATTGCCTATTACATTGAGGGTGAATTGAGCGATTCCCAGTTGACTGCCGTTAAGTCACTTATCCATGACCGCATGATGGAAATGGTATTGGCTGACTTTGAGCAGGCCACCATGCTGTTTGCCCATACTGAGCCGGGTGTGCTGCGCAGTGTTGATATCCTGGGCGAAGGCAGGCGAGCGCTGGTGGTGGCAAATGGTGAGATGGGCCTGGCTCTGGCCGAGGATGAAATCGACTATCTGGTGGAAAACTTTGTCCGTCTGGAGCGCAACCCCAACGACATCGAACTGATGATGTTCGCTCAGGCTAACTCTGAACATTGCCGTCATAAGATCTTCAACGCCGACTGGACCATTGATGGCGAACTGCAGCCTAAGTCGCTGTTCAAGATGATCAAAAATACCTTTGAAAAAACGCCGGACCATGTGTTGTCTGCCTATAAAGATAACGCTGCTGTGATGGAAGGCTCTGTCGCCGGTCGTTTCTTCCCTGATGCCGACGGGATTTACCGTTACCACACCGAGCCTATGCATGTGCTGATGAAGGTGGAAACCCATAACCACCCGACCGCCATCAGTCCTTATCCCGGTGCGGCTACCGGCAGTGGCGGTGAGATCCGCGATGAAGGCGCGACCGGTCGTGGATCCAAACCTAAGGCGGGGCTGACTGGCTTCTGTGTATCCAATCTCAAGATCCCGGGCTTTGTTCAGCCCTGGGAAGGGGATTATGGCAAGCCTGAGCGGATTGTCTCGGCGCTGGATATTATGATGGATGGCCCGCTGGGAGGAGCTGCCTTCAACAACGAATTTGGCCGTCCGGCGCTGCTGGGATATTTCCGTACCTATGAGCAGGAAGTGGCAAGTCACAATGGTGTGGAGGTTCGTGGTTACCACAAGCCGATTATGCTGGCCGGTGGCCTTGGCAATATTCGTCAAGACCATGTGCAGAAAGGTGAGATTACTGTTGGCGCCAAGCTGATTGTACTGGGTGGTCCGGCCATGAATATCGGTCTAGGCGGTGGTGCGGCATCCTCTATGGCCTCCGGTCAGTCCAGCGAAGACTTAGACTTTGCCTCTGT
The DNA here is from genome assembly GCA_021462625.1 of Shewanella sp. GTDB lineage: Bacteria > Pseudomonadota > Gammaproteobacteria > Enterobacterales > Shewanellaceae > Shewanella. The sequence continues at coordinate 26,595 of JAJNAU010000004.1, read as the reverse complement.
GCAGCGTGAAAACCCGGAAATGGAGCGTCGCTGTCAGGAAGTGATAGACAGCTGCTGGCAAATGGGCGATGCCAACCCCATCCAGTTTATTCACGATGTCGGTGCGGGCGGTCTGTCCAATGCGTTGCCTGAGCTGGTGAGTGATGGCGGTCGTGGTGGTAAGTTTGAGCTGCGCAATGTGCTGTCCGATGAACCGGGCATGAGCCCGCTGGAGATCTGGTGTAACGAGTCCCAGGAGCGTTATGTGTTGTCTGTAGCCGCTGAAGATCTGGACACCTTTGCCGCTATCTGTGAACGAGAGCGAGCACCTTTTGCCCTAGTGGGTGAAGCCACTCAAGAGCAGCACCTGCTGCTGAACGACAACCACTTCGACAATCAGCCAATCGATTTGCCGCTGGAAGTACTGCTGGGAAAACCACCCAAGATGAGCCGTGAAGCCAGCACTCTCAAGGCCGAAGGTAAGGCGCTGGACACTGCCGCGATGGATATCAAAGAGGCTGTATCCCGCGTGCTGAGCCTGCCGACAGTGGCGGACAAGACGTTCCTGATCACCATTGGCGATCGTACAGTGACCGGTCTGGTGAACCGGGATCAGATGGTTGGTCCTTGGCAGGTGCCGGTGGCGGACTGCGCGGTGACTGCGGCCAGCTTTGACTCCTATGCCGGTGAGGCTATGTCCATGGGTGAGCGCACGCCGCTAGCGCTGCTTGATTTCGGCGCCTCTGCCCGGATGGCGGTGGCCGAGTCGATTATGAATATTGCCGGTGCTGATATCGGTGATTTGAAGCGTATCAAACTGTCTGCCAACTGGATGGCTGCAGCCGGTCACCCGGGCGAAGATGCCGGGCTGTACGAAGCGGTCAAAGCCGTGGGTGAAGAGCTGTGCCCAGAGCTTGGGCTGACCATTCCCGTGGGCAAAGACTCTATGTCCATGAAGACGGCCTGGCAGGAAAACGGTGAAGAAAAGCGTGTCACCGCGCCTTTGTCACTGGTGATTTCCGCTTTTGGTGTGGTGCGTGATATCCGTAATACCGTGACGCCTGAGCTGCGCAGCGATAGAGGCGCGACTGCGCTGTTGCTGGTGGATTTGGCGGATGGCAAGCAGCGTCTGGGGGGCTCCTGTTTGGCACAGGTTTACGGCGAGTTGGGAGATGCCGCGCCGGATCTGGACAAGCCTGCCAACCTCAAAGGCTTCTTCAATCTGACCCAGCAGTTGGTGGCCGACAGGCAAGTGATTGCTTACCACGATCGCAGTGACGGGGGGCTGTTGGTAACCCTGGCGGAAATGGCGTTTACCGGCAATACAGGTCTGTACATCAATCTGGGCGGTATTGAAGGGGATGATATTTCCCGTCTGTTCAATGAAGAACTGGGCGGCGTACTGCAGATCCCGGCAAGTGATGCCCAGGAGATTATCAGTCGTTTTGACGATGTGGGTGTTAACTGTCATCTAATTGGTAATCTGACGGATGATATGCTGATGTCTGTGTATGACGGCGAGCGGGAAGTTTACAGTGAGTCTCTGGTTGCCCTGCGTAAACGCTGGTCAGAAACCACTTACCGTATGCAGGCAATGCGTGACAACCCACAATGTGCAAAGGAAGAGTTCGAGCTCAAGCTGGATATCAATAATCCAGGTTTGACAGTGGATCTTAGCTTTGACCCGAGCGAGGATGTGGCAGTGCCTTACTTCCTCAAAGGCGCCGTGCCTAAAATGGCCATCCTGCGTGAGCAGGGGGTGAATTCTCATCTGGAGATGGCCGCCGCGTTTGATCGCGCCGGCTTTGAAAGCCGCGATGTACACATGTCGGACATTTTGTCCGGTCGCATCAGCCTAGCCGAGTTCCAGGGGCTGGTGGCCTGTGGTGGCTTCTCTTATGGCGACGTGCTTGGCGCGGGGGAAGGCTGGGCCAAGTCCATTTTGTTCAATGATCTGGCCCGTGAAGAGTTCAGCCGCTTCTTCGAGCGTGGCGACAGCTTTGCGCTGGGGGTGTGTAACGGCTGCCAGATGTTATCTAATCTCAAGTCGATTATTCCCGGCACTGAGCATTGGCCACACTTCGTGCGTAACCGCTCTGAGCGCTTTGAGGCCAGATTTTCATTGGTAGAGGTACAGCCCAGCCCCTCTTTGTTCTTTGAAGGTATGGCCGGCTCACGCATGCCAATCGCCGTATCTCATGGCGAGGGCAGGGCAGAGTTTGCATCCGTTGATGCACTGATGGGTGCAGAAGCATCTGGCACTGTCGCGCTGCGTTATGTGGATGGCAACGGTAATATTGCCAAGCAGTATCCATTGAACCCCAATGGTTCACCAAATGGCATTACCGGTATCACAAGCCTGGATGGCCGTGTCACCCTGATGATGCCGCATCCAGAGCGGGTATTCCGTACTGTGGCCAACTCCTGGCATCCGGATGAATGGGGTGAAGATAGCCCATGGATGCGAATGTTCCGTAACGCCAGGGTAAAACTGGGGTAGTTCGGAGCCATTCAACAGCTCCTATTCAATAGAATAAAGCAGCGTTAAGGCTGCTTTTTTTATTTCAAAAAAATCTATGAGATCCACAGGATTTTGTTCGTATCTTAAGTGTATGTAAGTTGATGAAGGAAAATGTAACAGCCAAAAAACAGCGGCGCAGGCAGGATAACATTTCGATCTGTTTTCTCAGATAGGCGGGTGAAGGCAGATGTGGGCGAATGCTGGAGTATCAGTAAATACCAAAGTAGATGAAATATTGGTTTGAGGTATCTTGAATTGTGTATTTACAGAAAAGTGGGGTTTTAATGAACAATGGTATCCAGTGATGAAGACGGAAAAAGCCCGGTCGCTTTATCAGTAACCGAGCTAGGTTTGCGTTAACAAAACTTAAGAATAGTAAAACTGTCTTTACCTGAATTAGAGCTCTCTTGACTTAAAAAGCTCAACAAAAACAGGGCGGTAATAGTTAACTAGACGTTCAAAAAACTGTTTCATAGCAAATTTCCCCACACAAATTCGATGATAGGTGCGCGGAGTTGACACACCATACTGCTTGTTGGGTGTATCAGGCGTCTCCTTAACACAGGGCATATGTTATTAATTGTGGCTTAGTTGTTCAAACGAGAAAAAGTCCATGCTATCAATAATAAAACTAATTAAAGATTTGCTTTGATTAATCCGGTTATAACTCTATCTCGTTGATTTATATGTATTTTAATGTAAGTTGTAACTGAAGTTTACAAGTGTGATATCGTGTGTAATTGAATCTTAAATGTTAATATTTGGATTTATGTCGATTTTTGCTTGGATTTGTGGTGAAGTTTGATAAAAATTAAGTTTGTTTTTGGTGTTGTCGCTTCCCTACTGCATTTTGATGTGGTTGGCAATGGTGGTTGCGGCAGAACTGTGTTGTTCTCCGCAAAACGATGTCAACACCTTGAATTAGATTGATTTATATCAAATGCGAGTGGTATAAAATTAAGCGGTATATAAGCTTGTATTTTCATAACTAATTGAAAATATTAGCTTGTGAGTATTTTGGTCAGCCTTCTACGTGATGATGCTTGCTACACTGTTGTGTAATGTGAGCTGCGTCTCAATTGCGTGGATGGGTGACTGTTTTATGGGGATATTCCCCTAAAATCTGGCAAGCTGACACAAAAAGGATGTTTACCTCGATTTGAGATAAGCAAATTAAAAATTTAACCAACTTACACAGATTCTGGTCGATGTTTTTGTCGGTATCCAGTTCCAAGTAAGGAGAGACTAATGATTGTTGAAGAGGTTGTAGAGCTATCGCGCCTGCAGTTTGCGCTGACAGCGATGTATCACTTCCTGTTTGTTCCTCTCACTCTAGGCATGGCCTTCCTGCTTGCAATTATGGAGTCATTGTATGTAATGACTAACAAGCAGATCTATAAGGACATGACCAAATTCTGGGGCAAGCTGTTTGGTATTAACTTTGCCTTGGGTGTGACCACAGGTCTGGCCATGGAATTCCAGTTTGGTACCAACTGGTCTTACTATTCCCACTATGTGGGTGATATCTTTGGCGCCCCACTGGCCATTGAAGGTCTGATGGCGTTCTTCCTTGAATCCACCATGGTGGGTATGTTCTTCTTCGGTTGGGATCGCTTCAGTAAGCGTCAACACCTGGCAGTAACCTGGATGGTTGCTCTGGGCAGCAACCTGTCAGCACTGTGGATCCTGGTTGCCAACGGTTGGATGCAAAACCCTGTGGGTAGCGTATTCAATTACGAAACCATGCGAATGGAAATGACCAGCTTCGCCGAAGTACTGTTCAACCCGGTTGCTCAGGTTAAGTTTGTACACACTGTCGCTTCCGGTTATGTGACGGGCGCTATGTTCGTACTGGCCATCAGCTCCTACTACATTCTGAAGAAGCGTGACTTGCCATTCGCCCGTCGCTCTTTCGCTATTGCCGCTAGCTTTGGTGTGGCCGCTATCCTGTCTGTAATCGTGTTGGGTGACGAATCCGGTTATGAAACCGGTGAAGTTCAGAGGGTGAAACTGGCTGCGATTGAAGCTGAATGGCACACTGAGCCAGCCCCGGCAGCCTTTACCGCCTTTGGTTTCCCAAATGATGAAACCATGAAAACCGACTATGCCATCAAGATCCCTTATGTCATGGGTATCATCGCGACCCGTTCGCTGGATGAGCAGGTAACCGGTATCCACGATCTGGTGACAGAGCACGAAGTCCGTATCCGTAACGGCATGAAGGCATACGCTATGCTCGAAGAGCTGCGTGCCGGCAATGAAACCCCAGAACTGCGTGCTGCCTTCGAAGCGGCCAAGGTTGACCTGGGTTACGGCCTGCTGCTCAAGCCGTACACGGACAAGGTAGTTGATGCCACTGAAGAGCAGATTAAGGCAGCAGCCCGTTCTTCTATTCCATCGGTAGCGCCTTTGTTCTTCAGCTTCCGTATCATGGTTGCTCTGGGCTTTGTAATGCTGTTTGTATTCGCTGCAGCTTTCTGGCAGAGCACTCGCCACAAGATTGATGAAAAGCCATGGGTTCTGAAGGCGGCGCTGTTCAGCTTGCCACTGCCGTGGATCGCTATTGAGTGTGGTTGGTTCGTTGCCGAATACGGCCGTCAGCCATGGACCATCTCTGAAGTTCTGCCGACCTTTATGTCTGCCTCCAGCCTGTCTGTCAGTGACATCTGGTTCAGTATCATCACTATCACTGCTTTCTACACTGTATTGCTGGTCGTAGAAGTTTATCTGATGCTGAAGTTTGCGCGCCTGGGCCCCAGCAGCCTGAAGACGGGTCGTTATCACTTTGAGAAGCTGGAAGCTTGATAGGGGAATACCATGTTTGATTATGAAATCCTGAGATTTATCTGGTGGGCCCTGGTAGGCGTATTGTTTATCGGCTTTGCGGTTACCGACGGCTTTGATATGGGTGTAGGTGCTTTGCTGCCTATTCTGGGCAAAGATGACACTGAACGCCGTGTGATGCTCAACACTGTTGCCCCTCACTGGGATGGTAACCAGGTGTGGTTGGTCACTGCCGGTGGTGCACTGTTCGCAGCATGGCCAACAGTTTATGCGGTATCTTTCTCCGGCTTCTATGTAGCCATGGTTCTGGTACTGCTGGCACTGTTCCTGCGTCCGGTTGGTTTCGATTATCGCTCCAAGATTGAAGATCCAAGATGGCGCAAGACCTGGGACTGGGCACTGTTCTTCGGTAGCTTCATTCCACCACTGATCATCGGTGTGGCATTCGGTAACTTGCTGCAGGGTGTACCTTTCCACTTTGATGAGTACCTGCGTGCTTACTATGAAGGCAACCTGTTTGGTCTGTTGAACCCATACGGCCTACTGGCGGGGCTGGTATCTGTATCCATGTTTATGATGCAGGGTGCGACCTGGTTGCAGATGAAGACCGAAGGTGAACTGCGTGCCCGTGCCGCCAAGGCGGCTCAGGTTGCAGCTGTTGCGCTGGTGGTATTGTTCGCAGTTGCCGGTATTTGGCTGGCTAAAGGTATTGATGGTTATGTGATCACTTCTGTGATTGATACTGCTGCGGCATCTAACCCTGCGGGTAAAACCGTTGAGCTGGTATCCGGTGCCTGGATGGCAAACTATGACAAGTATCCAGTGACCATGCTGTTCCCTGTATTGGGTTTGGCTATGCCGCTGCTGGTTGCTCTGTTCAGTCGCATGAACCGTTCTGGCTTTGCCTTTGCGTTCAGCTCCCTGGCGATTGCCGGTGTGATCCTGACCTGTGGTGCAGCTATGTTCCCATTCGTGATGCCATCTTCTCTGGAGCCGAATGTGAGCCTGACCATGTGGGATGCCACTGCCAGCCAGATGACTTTGACAGTGATGACCTGGGCTGCGATTATTTTCGTGCCTATCGTCCTGAGCTACACCATCTGGACTTACATCAAGATGTACGGCCGACTGAACCGTCAGTACATTGAAGACAACAAGACTTCACTTTACTGATTTAGGAGAAGATTAGTATGTGGTATTTCACTTGGATTCTGGGCGTATTGCTGGCCTGCTCATTTGGTATTATCAACGCCCTGTGGCTTGAAAACACCGAAAACATGGATAGAACCCCTAATCAGGATCAGTAATCAAGGCCTTGGTGAACCCCGCGGCTGCGGGGTTAATTAGATGGTTTGCCTCACCTCCTAAGCGTTACGTTAGGAGGTGAGGCAAACTACTATAAAGACGAATACCAACCACCTATGCGGTTTGGTATAAGACAACAAGCGAGCACTATATTGTTCTGGAGCTTTGCGCTATGTGGTACGTCATTTGGGGTCTTGACATTCCGTTGGCCTGGAGTACTCCAGTTATGCCTCAAGTTGGCTAAAATTGTGCCAACTTGTTGGATAAATTATCAAAAGTATGAAGTAGACGGTAACCCTACATTAATTTGCCGTCAGAGACTAGGGAGTTGGGAAATTCCCTGCTAGCATGGCTGAGTATTTTTCAGACGACAGAAGGAGCGTGCCATGTTGGGAGAAAACCACTCACTGACCCATGATTTTCCTGAATTTACCGATCTTATCCATCAGCTTACCCAATCCAACGAACACTTTGCCCACAAGTCGCGGCGATATCACGAACTGGATAAAAAGATCCGTGGTCTTGAATTGAACGGCGTTCCGACAACGGATTCCCGTTTTGTGGCGATGAAAGCGGAGCGGGTAGAGCTAAAAGACGAACTCCACGGCATGCTCACCGTTCACTCGGCTTAAGCGTTCACAGTAGCCATTGTCTTGTCTGATGGCTTCATCCACAGGCGATACATCACAGGCACCCAAATCAATGACAGCAGAGTCGTCAGCAGGGTTCCACCGGCAATGGCAATCGCAAAAGGGGGCCAGAAGCCGCCTCCGGCCAGGATAAGCGGCAGGAAGCCACCAACCGTGGTGATAGTGGTAGAACCTATATGACGGCCGCAGGTGGCCACGGTTGCAGTAATCAAATCCGGATCGCCCAATCGGGCATCCGGGGTATCTTCTAGTTCCGCCAGAATCACAATGGCGGCGTTGATCGCCAGTCCCATCAACCCCAGTAGTCCAATAATAACGGTAAAGCCAAATGGATAACCGAACAGGTAGACCATCAGTAGACCAAGCCCGGCCGATTGCACTGCACTGAGCAGAATAATCCCGGTCAATCTGAATGAGTTAAACGACAGCACCAGTGTCGTCAGCAGCGCCGTCACTACCAGAACAATATTGGACATCAGGTTACCCACCGCCTCATCGCGCTTGGCACTTTCTCCGCCGATTTCCACACGGTATCCAGCCGGAATAATAAGGCCTGTCAGCTGAGGTTTGACTGCCTGCAGCACAGCGGCTGGCAGTATGTCGGCGGTGATATAAGCTTCAATGGTGTTGACCCGCTCGCTATTACGCCTGGGAATGGCGCCCCGGCTTATCTGAATTTCATTATCGCTCAACGCAGACAGAGGAATACCGCTGCCACTGCTTGAGATCAGCATAAGTTCACTCAGGCGGCTGGCTTCGGCTCTTTGCTCTTCTCCCAAGCGGACTCTGACCGCCAGTGACTCGGTTTGTTCCAGTATGCTGCCGCCGGTGAGACCTGTAGTGGACATCTGGATCTGGTTGGCGATATCGGTCAAAGACAGGCCACTGGCAAGGCTCGCATCCTCATCTATCTGGAACCAAACCTTGGGTGCGCCGGCACTGAGGGTGCTCCGGGTCTGAATCACATCCGGGGTAGCAGCCAGCAAGCGCCTGACTTCATCTCCAAGACTGCTCAAGGTATCCAGATTCGGGCCATATACCCGTATCTCCACCGGGGCATTGAAGGGCGGGCCCTGCTCCAGCTTGCGTACCAGGACCTGCGCTTCGGGAAAAGCCTGATCCAGCTCCAGCTGCAGTTGAGGAATAAGCACATTGGCGGTATCAAAATCGCTGACTTTGACCATGGCCTGGGCATAGTTGGCTGCGCCTTGTTGGCGCTGTGTCATGTTGTAGTAGAACGAAGGAAAGTTACCGCCCACCACCCAGTCGATACGCTGAATATACTGATGCGATCTCAATCGCTGCTGCATTCTGCCCACCAGAGCCCGGGTATTGTCCAAACTGGATTGAGGTGCAAGATACACTTCAATCTGGAACATATCCCTATCGGAGGGTGGGAAGAACTGCTCGGTCATCTTTCCTGCGGCCCAAAAGCCGGTCAGTGGCAGCAAACCAATGGCCAGCGCGGAGAGTAAAGGGCGATGCAGAGCAAAGCGCAAACTCGCCTTGTAGGCGTTGGCAAGCCAGGGCAAGTCTATACCCGACTCATACCAGTAATGGTGATTGGCACAGCTGGTGAAACGCCCGGCAAGGCCGGCCACCAGAGTATGGGAGATTAGATAAGAGCCCAGCAGCGCGAACATCACAGAGATGGCGATACCACCAACAAATTCACCGGCGGCGCCCGGCATCAGTACGATAGGCGCGAACGCCAACATAGTGGTGATGGTGGAGCCTGCCAGTGGCAACCACAGGTGTTTAAGAGTGGCGGAGACAGCTTCGATGGCGGTTTGGCCATCACGCCTGCGCTGGGCGATGGCATCCACAATCACAATAGCGTTATCCACCATGATCCCCAGCGCCACCACCAGACCGGTAATGGACATCTGGTGAATGGGCAGGCCAATAAACTTCATGCAGGCCAGAGTAAACAGAGCGGTCAGTGGCAGTGATATTGCCACGACCAGCGCGTTTTTCAGGCCCAGAGTCAACATCAATACGGCCAGAATTAGCACAAAGCCGATCAGCAGGCTTTGCATCAGCTCCGACAGGCGCACATGGGTATAGCTTTCCTGCTCAAACAGCCATTCAACCTTGATATTGGCCGGCAGATTGGCCTCGAAATTGGTTATGGTGTCGCGCACCTGAGCCTGCCACAGATCGACCCGGGTGTTGTTGAGCATACGGGCGGACACTAGGATGCCCTCGTTGCCATCTATCAGGGCGATGCTCTCGGCCGGGGTTCTTACCTGACGGGTTACTCTGGCGACATCACCAAGTCGGATAACCTGGCCCTGAGTGTCGATTTTCAGCGGCACCTGACGGATGCGGGTAAGGGAGTCTAGCTCGCCGGACACTTCTATCAGGGCGCGGAAGCTTTGGTTCATCAGTTCACCGGCACTAACCTTGGTATCCGCCAGCTCAAGCAAACCGGCAACGGTCGCTGGCGTTAGCCCCAATTGGTTGATTTTGACGCCATCCAGTTCGACCAATATCTCCTCCTGAGGCTCGCCATCAAGCAGGGCGAAATCAGTACCGGAAAGCTGTCTGAGGCGGTTTTGCAGCTCTTTGGCATAGCGGTTGAGAATATCGGCCGCTACTGCACCCTGACCATCCCAGGTCAGCGCCAGAATAACTGTGTTGGCAAAACCGAACTGGTCATTGAGGATGGAGTTTTGAGCGGGCGTAGGCAGCAAAAATTGACTGTCGCCGACCAGATCTCTGGCTCTGGACCAGACAGGATCTGTATCCAGCACCTCATCTTTGAGTTCCAGCTGGATGACGGAAATGCCGGGTCGGGAGGTAGACTGGATAAGCTTGAGCTCTTCAAGTCGTCTCAGTTCCTGCTCCAGTACTTCGGTTACCAGCACTTCAACCCGCTCGGCGGAGGCGCCGGGGTAGTTGGTGATAACTGAGGCAAAACGGTTGGTAATATGGGGATCTTCCATACGGGGCAGAGTGTTGATGGCCCCGAGACCTGCAACCAGCAGCAAGGCGATGATTAAACTGGCAAGGCGGCCATTCTCAACCAGGGATTTGACCATGTTTACCTCACCGCGACAGGGTTAACCGGGTTGATCTTTTGTCCTGCCACCAGTTTATGCAGCCCCTGAGTAACATAACGCTCGCCCGGGCTCAAAGCCCCCTGCAAAAAGGCCTGTTTCTTATCGGTGTAGAGTATCTCTACATCCCGGCGCTCCACATACACACCGTCATTGCGCTTATCCAGCACATAGATGTTCCAGCGGCCGCGCACGCCGTCGGTGAGGGCGCTGACCGGTACCCAAAAGCCGCTGTTGGCTATGGTTTGTTGGTAGCTAAGATAAGCCAGCTCGCCATTGAACACCCTGGCATCTCTGGGCAGCGACAGGCGCATCTCTACCGTGCGGGTCACAGGGTTGACCTCAGCGCTTATCCCTTCAATCTTTGCATCGAATGTCTGCTCACCAACCCGCAGCGGCAATGACTGGTTCACCTGCAGCTTGCGGGCGACATCTACAGGTACGCCGATATAAGCCTTGGGATTGTTCTCCTCCACCAAGGTGAATACCGGGCTGCCTTGGGGCAGGACTTCACCAAGGTTATGTTTGCGGTTGGACAGGGTAGCGCTGAAAGGGGCGATAAGGGTGGATTTTTGTAATCTGAGCTCAGTGGCAGATTTGGTGGCCAGCAGTCTTTGTCTTGCTGCCAGCAGGCTTTGCTTTTGTCCTATCAGTTCATCCAGTTGCTGGGCTGACACATAGCTTTGTTTGTTAAGCTCCTCACTGCGCACCAGCGTTCGCTCTGCCAAGGCCAGATCTGCCTGATTTTGCGCCAGTGACGCATTTATCTCTTTCAGCTCGGCTTCCAGCAGTGACGTATCCAGTGTCGCCAGTACCTGACCTTTCTTTACCCGATCACCTGAATCTGCCGACAGCGAGCTCAGTTTACCCGCCAGCTCAAAGGCCAGGCCGGTAGTATTACCTGCTCGCACGGTACCGGTGAAATTCTGAGTATGTTGATATTCAGGGACTTCAATCAGTTCCCGGGTGGAGACATTGGGCAGGGTGATTTGCGTATCTGTTGACGAAGCCTGGGTCGAATCGGTTTGCGGTTTGCTGCAGGCCGTCAGGCCAAAAGTGCAGGTCAGCAGGACCAGGTAGGGCAATAAACCGCGGCTTGAAAAGCGGGCGCTTGTGTGTGTCTCCATGGCCGGTAGTTCCATTCAGACTGTGGTTAACAAAAGGTTAAATTAGACTAGACAGTCTAGTTTGATCAAACTGGACTGTCTAGTCTAATATGTGCTTAAATGTTTCGGCGGTGTTAATGGCGGTGTTGAGTAAACCAGAGCTGAATTAAGCATAGCCTGATGGGTTACGGAGAGTGGAGCAGATGACGACAGTGGCTATCGGCCGCAGCGCACAAAAGCGCCAGCAAATTCTGAAAAGTGCCATAGAGCTGTTTATCAGCCAGGGGCTGGCCAATACCAGTATGGACGAGGTCGCCCGGCACGCCGGGGTATCCAAGCAAACGGTTTATGCCCACTTTGGCAGTAAGGATGAGCTGTTTGTGGCGGCGATTGAGTCTAAGTGTGTGGTGCATCAACTGAGCGAGGATATGCTAAATGATCCTTCATCTCCGGAGCAGACCCTCAAAGAGTTTGCCCGTCATTTCAGTGAGATGATTATCTCCCCTGAGTCTATGCATGTGTTTAAAACCTGCGTCTCCCAAGCGGATACCCATCCGGAAATTTCCAGGCTGTTTTACGATGCCGGCCCTGCCCATGTGCTGTCTTTGTTGACTGGCTATCTGGCTCAGGTAGAGCCTCTGGGAAACTACAGTTTTGGAAACTGTCATCATGCCGCCATACGTTTGTGTTTGATGTTATTCGGTGAGGCCAAGCTCAGGTTGGAGATGGGGTTGGATGTGCATGAGTCAGAGCAGGAGCGGCTTGAGTATGTGCAGGATACCGCTGTTATGTTCCTGAAAGCCTATCGAATTCAGGCTTGATCTCCGTCATGCAACTGATAAAAAACGTGACGGCAGATAAATTAAAGTGACCCAAACCTGAAAACCTGATGTATAAACTCGTGTCGACATTTTCTGACAGGAATCTTCATAAATGATAACAAGGATTTTGCTGCTGGGAAGCGGTTGTCTGGTGGGCGTTGCCAGCACCGCAGCTGAGGCTAAACCGGCTCATATTAAACCTTTCTCTATTACCGCCAGCCATATCCAGTCGGAAGATACCGAATTGCCGGGCAATAATGGGCTGTCCCGTCAAAGCTCAAGTCTGGATTTAGATGCGGGTTTCAGGCTGTCTCCCAAGTGGATGGCTGGCGTTTCGGTCAGCGCCGACTGGCTCGACTACAGTACCCGTTTACCTCTGGATTACAGTCAGGGCTGGGATGATATTCAGCGTTACCAGGCCGGGGTCTTTGTGCGTTACCGGGCCAATGAGCGTTGGAGCTTTATGGCTGCCCCAAAATTGCAATACGCCTGGTCTGACGGCGCCAATCGCAGTGATGCAATCTCCTATGGTGTGATCATGTCCGGTATGTATCGTTTTGATTCAGGACATTTTCTGGGTGTGGGGGTGGCCTACCTGAATGACATTAAAGAGGTGAGAACGATTCCTTATCTGACCATTAACTGGCAACTGGGTGAGCGCTGGCGTATTACCAATCCATTCCAGGCCGGGTTCAGCGGTCCTGCGGGGTTAGAGCTCAGATATGAAGTGTCAGATGAGTGGCAGTTTGGTTTGGGGAATTCCCGCAGAACCCAAAGGTTTTTAACCACACTGGAAGGTCAGCAGGCGGCAGAAGTTGAAGAGTGGGTAGGCTTTGGCCGGGTGACCTGGCAGCCGGATGATGCTTTGACGGTAAATCTGTTTGCCGGAATGTATTTTGACTCTGAGCTTAAGGTGGGCGAACTGAGTCAGGAACTTGACAGCCAGGTTGCTGCAGCACTGGCCGTCAAATTCGCTTTTTGATGTGACTTAGCGACTTACTCGCCCAGCATGGCCTCTTTCAGGCTGTCCTGGGCGGGTTCGTTACCCAACCATATTTTCAGCAGGGCAGTGCGGAAGGTATTTCCTTCGATAGTGCTCAGCAGCTTGCCATTCTTGTAACTGGTCACGCCCTTGGCCGTGGTCAGGAAACTGAACTGTTCTCCTTTTTTAATTGGCTCATCGAACAGCGCCATAAAGGTATCAATCTGACCTTTGATTGGGCTGATGTCGCCATTGGTGGCCAGATCAAAACCTGCATTGATGGCATCGCGCATCTTGTCCGCTGTGATAAGTCCGGAAGTGATGTTCAGTCGCACCATGGCAACTGGCTCAGCCATTACCTGCTCTAGCGTGGCGGCGGATTTTGGCAGATACAGGCTGCCCACATACAGGTCCATAAAGTACTTGCTGCGTACACCGGCGCCGTTCAGTGTCAGTTGGGTGTCCTGCATCATCACTGAGCCCGGCAGCTCGACGCCGGCAACTTCAGTGGCTAGGGCAGAGCCGGAAAACAGCAATGCGGAAATTAATGAAAGTGAACAGAGGGGCTTCATAAAACCTCTTTGGATGCTTGAGTTGTTGAAATATGTAGGGTCTGTTGACCTTTCATGGTTGAATTTTGCTCGCTCTAGACGCGCTTTAATCGCGACGCAAGGTGTGCCGCCGAGTGGGCCTAAGCAAATACCTTGCAACAAAGAGTAAAGCGCGTATAGCCGAGCCCTTCGGGCAGCGTTTGTCGTCGCTTTCTACTGCATTAACGCTCATTTATGTAGAACAACTACAGCACAATCGCGTTGCTTTGTATAAAACAACGACAAAATGCTGCAAAAACCATCTTCAAAGGTCAACAGACCCTAGTTATGTGTATGCCAGACACAGAAAAAACGAGACTGCAGCACTCCCAGTTATTACAAGTGTCTGATCAGGGCTCAGCCGCGTGAGCCCATTTGGAATGTGCCGTCTTGATTAAACATCACCGCCTGCTTGTCTTTGTTACTGATCATCAGTGGACCATCATCGAAAAACAAAAAGCATTTCCAGTTGCGGGCAAAGACCTCCCAATTGGTCTCGATAACCTGATACTTCTCGTAGCAGAAGTAGATTTTGGTATCGCCCGGCCACTGAATAAACTCAGCCAGTGCCAGCGGCAGTCCGGTTTCCTCGGCATCCCAGGCCAGTTGCCAGTTGTCGCTTTTGCTCCAGGCTTTGGGCTTGGCCGGCCAATCTCCCTTGCTGAACTTGTCCGGGGTCGGACACTTGTCACTGATCAGATTGTTCCAAACCTGCATGGCACTTTTGTCGCTCAAAGGTTTAATCAGTGCTTTATCTTCGTCAGTGACGGGCAAGTCCTTGTGATTAAAAATCCATTTGCGCTTGTACTGATCCAGCGGGATATAGTTATGGCTCAAGCCGGGCTCCGGTGAGAGAGGAAAAATTTGTCCGCATTATACTGGCAAGGGGTTGAATTCTCCATCTTCCCAAACGCGCGGCAGGACAAGGCAGAATTATTTTGCCAGCCTCCGGGATAGCTCAGCGACATATTGCTGCGCGAGTCGGTTGTCAGGATCGGCCTGCAATGCTTGCTGATAGATACTCAGGGCATCCTGGTACTGCTCAAGCTGCAACAGCATTTCGCCAAACTTGCACCAGTTGGCACTGTCTGAGGGGTGTTTGTTAAGGTACTCAAGCCACGTTTCCAGAGCACCGGCATAATCTTTACGGATCCTCAGTACCTGCGCCAGTTGGGGCAGGTACTCATCGCTGTAGGGGGTAAGTTGTTTAAGACTATTGACCGCGGCTTCCCATTGGCCGGTTTTTATGGCCATCAACACCATTTGTTTATTTTCGACTTCGCCGCGCCATGCTTCGGGCAGGTCGGCCAGTAACTCGAAGGCCTGTTGATACTCGCCTTTGATTTCGTGCAGATAGCTTTTAGCCCGGGTGCTTAGCTGTTTTGCTTCGTCAGAGGTCTGGAAGGTATCCAGAGCGTATATCAATTGAATGAGGCCAGGCGTATTTTGGGTTTCCATCAGGGAGTTGATTTTCTGCGGCACCATTTGAAGGCCCCAGCTGGTGAGCTTTTCATTGGTAGCAAAGTACTTCAGGGTGTCCTGCCGACTTTGCTGTTGTTTTTTACGTAACTGGGCCACAGAGTGCTGCTGTGCCGGAGTCAGAGTATCGAGCCAGTCTGGATGTCGGGACAGCAGCATGTCCAGTCGAGCGGGTTGGTTATACTTCATCCAGTCCGGGAACATCATATCGGCATTGGGATTGGGTTTTAGCTCTTCAATTCTAACCTTGATATGAGTGATGGTATCTTCCAGACAATGATTGAGTGACTGCGCCACCTCTTCCATGGCTTGATAGTAGTCATGATGCGTGGCGGTGATATCGTCACTGTTCCAATGCTCGGCATCCTGAGTTGACAGAAATCGGCTGAACTCCTTATAGCCATAAAACTTCATGAATTTCATGTGCAGTGGGTACTGGGCGTTGAGATTGTCCTCTAGCCCATTTAACTCATCAAGAGATGCCGGTAACCGGGTCACCAGTTCTAGTGCTTTTTCGGCTTGAGAAGCAATATGCTGATACTTTTTGCGCTCGCCTGTTATTTGTTTTTTCAACCGGATTAGTTCATCTTTGTTGGCCCTGTGGCTGAAATCCCGGCGGATCTTGAGCAGCAGCTGTGTTTTATCCAAAGAGCTGTCAAGACTCAAGGACTCAGGTGCCAGATAGGCAACGCCGGCAATTCTGGCGGCATACTCGGACAGGTTATAGACCCGGCAATCCTGCAACATCGCTATCTGGGCTTCCAGGAATTTCATTGCCTCCGCCAGTTGCACAGTTGTTTCGGCTGTATCGCCCCTGTTGGTCTCGACCCAAACGCCAATTTTACTGATATCCGGCCCCATCTGAGCTTCGGGACTGCCGGATGCATGTGAGAAGCCTTTGGGGGACCAGCACATGTCAACGCCCAGTAGCAGAATACGTCCAAAGCCCAGATTACCAGCCATCCACAAGGCCGCATTACTGACTGTCGGGCCAGCGGTAGCAATATTGTCTCCCTGCTCCCAGGGGATACAATTGCCCAGATAAAGCTGAGTCGCCGGCCACTGTCCGACCAAGGAGGGAACGGCATGATCTGAATTAATAAATATGCTTGACTGAGGCAATTGCAGCATCTCTTTGCTGACGCTGAAGCTCATCTCCTGAGGGTCGACGCTGACCACAAAATCGACATCTATGCCGGCCTTATGCAGTTGATGTGCGGCGCGAGATACTGCAATGGTATATAAATTGGACTGATGTTGTTTGAGCCACTGAATGTGCTCATCCAGCGATGGGCCGCCGCCCACTATGATGCAATCTTTTCCCTGAAATCGTCCTGTTAACTTGCTGACAGGGTGTAGATTGTCACACAGGTTGATTAGTTGCTTTTGTACAAAAATTTTTTGCGTCAGATTGATGCTGATATCAAAGATGGCTTTTTCGGCAATGCGGTTGGTGTGGGTCTTAAGTGATAAGTAGTCTTGGTCGTAGGCTTTCTGAGCACCGAGGGACTCAAACAGGCGTAATTTGCTTTTCAACATGTAGACTTCATTACCCTCCTGGCTCAGTCTCAGAGCCAGTTCATCCACAGTTATGATGGTCAATGCACTGGCTTGTTCCTGAGGAATGTCAATGGTCAGGATCTCAAGCACAGACTCCAGTTCGACGAATATAAAACGGCTGTCAGTTAAAACACCCCGCTGTAGCACATAGTCAGCCAGCAGACCCGAATCAGTACCCATTACCAGATTTAGAAACCCGGGTTCCAGCAGATCAGGATATCGCTCGTCGAAAACGCGGGTAGACTCCCGGGTCTCAAATTGTTGACGGTTGATGGCAGGTAAATACACCTCATTGAAAGGACTCACGGCAAACTCGAACGTCTGTGCATTGGCCTGTGACATATTCTCTCCATCTTTGCGGCAGTTTCCCGTCTGCCAAGCCTGTTAATTCTGAAACCAAGCAAAAATTGAACCATCAGGATCTGTCCATTGCAGAAAATTTCAGTGTGGGTCGCTGAAATCAGGGCGTTAGCTTAGGAAGGTGCGAACAAGTCCTCGCACCGCTCTGGCTTACGAGCAAATTCGAGTTCAGGGTATTCAGGTGCAGCAAGGTTGGTTGCCTTTCAAAGTGGAATATCACAGCCATCGTATTTGCCCGAAAACCCCCGAAGGGCGAGGCTGACAGCCCTATCTGCTTGGTTGCCGCTCTCGCTAAGGACCCAGGCCATTAACGTCGAGCTGCGTCGCGCATCTCGGGGCTGTCATCACTTGCAGAGTACGCACGGGACTTATTCGCACCTTCCCTTATAGATAATTATTTGGCATAAAGTATGCTTCAATGTTCAAGCTGCCACGTTTTTGACAGTGCTGAAAACAACCTAGTGGAAGACTATTTATGTTTGATAACAAGTCGATATTAATCACCGGTGGCACAGGCTCATTTGGACAACAATACACTAAAACCTTGCTGCAATGTTATAAGCCCAAGCGTGTGATTATTCTGTCCAGAGATGAACTCAAGCAGTTCGAAATGCAGCAGAAATATCATGCGCCCTGCATGCGCTATTTTATCGGTGATGTCAGAGACGGCGAGCGTTTGAAGCAGGCTTTCAGGGATGTGGATTATGTGATTCACGCTGCTGCACTCAAGCAGGTTCCGGCAGCTGAATACAATCCAATGGAATGTATCAAGACCAATATTGATGGCGCAGAAAATGTGATTCAGGCGGCAATTGCCAACAACGTCAAAAAGGTGATTGCGCTCTCCACCGATAAAGCCGCCAATCCCATTAATCTTTACGGTGCCACCAAGCTGGCATCAGACAAATTGTTTGTGGCAGCCAATAATATGGTGGGGCAGGGAGAAACCCGCTTTGCCGCTGTTCGTTATGGCAATGTGGTAGGCAGTCGCGGTAGTGTGGTACCTTTCTTTAAATCAAAAATTGCAGAAGGCGTCGACAGCTTGCCTATTACCCATCCGGATATGACCCGGTTCTGGATCACATTGCAGGATGGCGTTGATTTTGTGCTGAAGAATTTCGCCCGTATGCAGGGGGGGGAAATTTTTGTCCCCAAGCTCCCTTCTGTACGTATTACCGAACTGGCATCCGCCTATGCGCCGGATTTGCGTCATGACATTGTCGGCATTCGTCCCGGCGAAAAGATGCATGAAATCATGTGCCCAGCCGATGATTCCCACCATACCATCGAATTTGATGATCATTTTGTAATAGCGCCGAGTATTAAGTTCTTTGGATGTGAAAATGACTTCTATACCAATGCGCTGGGTGAATATGGTAAAGCGGTGACTGATGGCTACGAATATAACTCGGGTACCAACCCACACTTTTTAACAACAGAAGAAATTCTGGCTTTGGATAATGCATCATGATCCCCTATGGCAGGCAGGACATCAATCAAGCCGATATCGATGCGGTTATCAAGGTGCTGAAATCTGACTGGCTCACACAAGGTCCACAAGTTCCCGCATTTGAACAGGCAGTGTGCAATTATACCGGGGCTCGGTTTGGTGTCGCGGTTAATAGTGCCACATCGGCCTTGCACATTGCCTGCTTAGCCTTGGGCGTGGGTAAAGGCGATATTGTCTGGACATCACCTATCACCTTTGTTGCTTCGGCAAATTGCGCTCTTTACTGTGGTGCCGATATCGATTTTGTTGATGTCGATGCGACAACGGGTAACATGTGCCCACAGGCTTTGGCAGACAAACTCGCTTTTGCGGCGAAGCTAGGCCGCTTACCTAAGGTGATCATAGCTGTGCACTTATGTGGCCACAGTTGCGATATGCAAGCTATTGCTAAGCTTGCACAAGAAGTTGGTGTTCAGGTAATTGAAGATGCATCCCATGCCATAGGTGGCCATTACCTCGGCCATAAGGTTGGCTGCTGTCAGTATTCAGACATCACAGTTTTTAGTTTTCACCCTGTCAAAATAATCACTTCGGCCGAGGGTGGCATGGCCATGACCAATTGTCCTGAGCTTGCAAGCAAAATGGCTTTGTTGCGCAGTCATGGGATCACCAAAACGCCGGAGCAAATGCAACGCCCCAACGAAGGTGATTGGTATTACGAACAACATGAGCTGGGCTATAACTACCGCATGACAGAGTTGCAGGCTGCGCTGGGGTTGAGTCAAATGGCCCGCCTGCAGGAGTTTGTGCAAACTCGCAATAAGCTTGCTGAACAATATGAGCAATTATTGGAAGATGTACCTGTTACCCGAGTATCACCATTAGTAAATAGCGTCAGCAGTTATCATCTATTTATTGTGCGTTTAACCGATGCAACCCAACGCCGCCATATTTTTGATAAGTTGCGCGCATTAAATATACAAGTACATGTGCATTATTTCCCAGTACATTTACAACCTTACTATCGAAAATTAGGTTTTACTCAGGGACAGCATCCTAAAGCTGAAGCCTTTTATAATGAGATCCTCAGCTTGCCATTGCATCCTGCTTTGAGTCAGCCTCAGCAGACCTATATTGTCGACTGTTTAAAAAAGGTGATGCTGTGAAGATTGCGGTGATCCCAGCTCGGGGAGGCAGTAAACGTATTCCACGCAAAAATATTAAGCTTTTCCACGGAAAACCTATCATTGCTTACTCTATTGAAGCCGCTCTTCAATCAGACTGTTTTGATAAACTGATTGTTTCAACTGATGATCTTGAAATCGCGGCGGTTGCTAGGGAATATGGTGCAGAAGTACCATTCCTACGCCCAGATGAAATATCTGATGACTACACGACTACCATGGATGTTATGGCGCACGCTGTCTATTGGTGTAAAAATGAAGGCTGGGATATAGAGGCAGCTTGTTGTATTTATGCGACCGCTCCATTTGTTTTACCTGAATATTTACAATGTGGTTATGAGCTATTGCAAGATACTGGTGTGCAATTTGCCTTTAGTGCAACATCCTTTGCGTTCCCAATTCAGCGAGCGATTAAACTTGATAAACAGGGTTCAGTATCTATGTTTTTGCCAGAGAATGAGCAGGTGAGATCACAGGATCTTGAAGAAGCTTATCATGATGCAGGGCAGTTTTATTGGGGGCTAACAAATGCCTTTTTAGCTAAGCTCTCTATTTTCTCCCCTCACTCTAAAGCTGTACTTTTACCTCGTCACCGTGTACAGGATATTGATACTCCTGAAGATTGGGAATTTGCGGAATCCCTATTTTCTGCATTGAAGATCGCTAAGTCAAAAAATTAGGGGGAATAATGAAGGTTGTTTTCCGTGTGGATGCGTCCTTACTGATTGGTAGTGGTCACATTATGCGGTGCCTAGTTCTTGCTGATGAATTAAGTCGAAAAGGGCATAAGATCTTATTCGCATGTTCTCCACTCGAGGGAGATATGCGTCCATTTGTTCTTGATCGCGGATTCAACGTTATTACTCTTCCTCAGCCTCAAAAAATAATAGAGCCAGTTCATAATACAGATTATGGAGCATGGCTTCAAAAGAGTGTTGTTGAAGATGCTCAAGACTTCTTAACGGCGGTAACATCTGCAGATCTGGTCATTACTGACCACTATGCAATTGGATTGCAATGGCAGAAACGGGTGATAGATTCGCTGGGCTGCCGCTTGTTTGCTATTGACGATTTAGCGCGATGTCATAAAGCCGATCTGATTTTGGATCAAACAGCAGGACGTGATGAAGCGGACTATGCCGAGTCAGAAACACAAGTGCTTGTGGGTAGTGAATATGCACTATTACAGTCGGGCTTTGTGAGTAAGCGAGAGATTGCACTATCAAGAGAGCTATCTGGCAATGTACCTAAAGTACTCATCTCGATGGGAGGCATTGATGCGCCTAATGCAACCTTAAAGGTTTTAGAATCTTTATGCGATAAGGTTGTCGCTGAATTTACTGTTCTATTATCTCCACGAGCACCTCACTTTAAACAGGTAAGAGATTGGTGTTCATTGCGATCTAATGTTGTACATCAAGAGTTTGTCTCTGATATGCCAAGCTTAATGCTGGCACATGATATTGCTATTGGAGCCGCAGGTACAACGAGTTGGGAAAGAGCCTGTCTTGGTTTGCCAAGCCTTATTGTGCCTCTTGCTGAGAATCAACATTTAGTTTGTGAACAATTGGTCAATCATGCAGTGGCCTTACAAGTTGATATCAAAGATATCGCTGAGTGTTTACATGGTGAGTTTGAGAAAGTGTTGGCGCACTGGTCGAAGTTCAAAGAGGCTAATCTTGTCCTTTGTGATGGACGAGGTACACGCCGGGTAGTATTCGAAATTGAACAACTAGTTAGCAAAGAGTCTGACAGATTATCTCTAGAGTATGCTTCGCAAGAGGATATTGAGCTAATGTATGAGTGGCAATGTCACCCAGACACAAGAAAATACGCTTTAACTCCCCATGTACCAACATGGGATGAACATCAAACTTGGATGTCGAGAAAACTGCAAGTAGTCTCTGACTATTTTTATATGATGGTAGATAGGGTTGATAAAAAAAAAGTTGGTGCTGTGCGTTTAGATAGGATAAATGCTGGGCATTATCTTGTGTCTATACTTGTAGACCCACAAAGTTATGGAAGGGGCATTGCGTCTAAAGCACTCACTATTGTTGATGCAATTCACCCAGACGTCACACTGCATGCATCTGTATTGAAAGACAATGTTGCATCTCAAAGATTATTCAAAAAGGCCTGCTATCAACAAATTGATGAAGAAACTTATATCCGACAACCAATTGATTGAGGCAAAATGAAGCCATTTATTACCATTGACGGTCGCAAAATCGGTCCAGATTATGCACCATACATCATTGCTGAGCTCTCCGCTAATCACAATGGCGATATCAATCGCGCTTTCCAAATTATGGAGGAAGTAAAAAAAGCGGGTGCTGACGCTATAAAGTTACAAACCTATACCCACGAGACAATCACAATAGATTGTGATTCTGAAGAGTTTCAAATTCATGGTGGCCTGTGGGATGGGCAAACTTTGTACGAACTTTACAAAGGGGCACACATGCCATGGGCATGGCATAAGCCGCTATTCGAAAAGGCTAAAGAGCTGGGAATTACAATTTTTAGTTCCCCTTTCGACGTTACCGCTGTTGAGTTTTTGGAAGAGTTAGAGGTACCTGCATATAAGATTGCTTCATTTGAAGTGATAGATTTACCGCTGATCAAGCGTATTGCCCAGATGGGAAAGCCAATGATTATCTCAACGGGTATGGCAAATGAAGAAGAGATTGCAGAAGCAATTAAAACGGCAAATGATAATGGCTGTCAGGAACTAGTCGTTCTCCATTGTGTGAGTGGCTATCCAGCGCCAGCTGAACAATATAATTTAAAAACAATTGCCGATATAGCTGATCGTTTTCATGTGTTATCTGGCTTGTCAGATCATACGACTGATAACGCGATAGCAATCGCTTCAGTTGTGCTGGGAGCTTGTATCATAGAGAAACATGTCACAATGGATCGCAATGGCGGCGGCGTTGATGATAGTTTCTCTCTTGAACCACCGGAGCTGACAGCACTGTGCAAAGACACAAAAACAGCATGGCAGGCGCTGGGTAAGGTTAATTACGAAAGAACAGAAGCTGAGAAAGGTAACGTGAAGTTTCGTCGTTCGCTCTATGTTGTAAAAAATATTAAAGCTGGCGAACAATTTACTTCCGAAAATGTAAGAAGTATACGTCCAGGTTATGGGTTACAGCCAAAGTATTTTGATGAAGTCATGACTAAAAAAGCTGCCAGGGATATTTCAAAAGGAACACCGTTATCGTTTGATTGCATTGAAATTTAATTTCTGTGTAGTTGGGAGTAGTTGAGCAATTCACGAATCGTTAACCCATTAATCTATTGTTCCCCATGACATAATGAAAAAACTTTTCAACAGGGATTGGTGAATAGTTACACTCTGACAGTGCTTGGGCGAAACCTGCCCGGGAGCGCCAAAACGAAACATAACATTAAGCGCATGGACAGGTTGTTGGGTAACGACCATATTCACCAACTACGTCAGGCGGTCATCAACGGCATGCCAGCTTCATCCATGGGCTGGAGCTTTCAGTATGTAGCTTGTTGATTATTATTGAATTAAAAATCAACTGGTCTCCCCACAGGGACTCGAACCCCGATCGGTCGCTTAGGAGGCGACTGCTCTATCCTGTTGAGCTATAGGGAGACGGGTCTGATTATACTGGTTTTGAACCGGATGAAAAGTGCTGAGATTCAAGTGATTAAATACTCGGCAAACTGATGGTAAGGAGCCGTTTTTGCGTTCTTACAGGTACCCGTTCATCGAGGGTGCGTTGTCGGTTAATCATCTTCTTTGCCGATAAATCAAGTCATAAAAACAGACGATTTATCTGCGTCTTATTAGCGGAACTCCTTTTGAACGAAAGTCAACTCGGCCCCGGTGGACAGTTACCTTACAGCCAAGACTACCTGTTTGGTTTTAAGCGCAATCGCCTTCGTGTTGAATGAACGCGGTGAGCACATATTCCAGGAGAGTCATGGCGCTCCAGGGCTTGTAACAGATGCTTCAGTGGGGGATAAACTCTGCCTGATGGGGCGAAGTCTGTCTCTAAGAACAGGGAAACGATATGGCGGGCTATGTCTAGTCAACGCTGTGCGGTGATCTGCAACAGGCCTGTCATATTGACTCCTTACTGTTTTATCGTCAGGTCGTTGAGCTGAATGGCCTGGGCTCCCGGCGCGGCTGAAAGCGGTGCTGTGGCACTCATTTCAGTGACCTGATCTATGGTGACAGAGATGGCGTTTTCGTGGGCAAGGGCCTTGGGACGAGCATATCTGTCGGTAATTTGCTGCTGTTGAACCAGCTTGAATTTGTCTCCCGGATGGACTCCGTGTTTGCGCCCAAGATTGAGAATAATGCGGGTATTGTCACGGGCCACAACCTGCCCCAGTACCGGCCTGCAGAACAGCGTATTGTCTATGTCTCTGACGGCATTACTCAGGGTGTTGCTGACTTTCTGCCCATATTCTGAGTCCCAGAACTGACTTTGAGCGGGAGGTACGCTGGCCTGCAGCGGAAAGCTCCACTCTGCCTGAGTGTGATAGTTCTGACTCCAGATCTTCTCGCCACTGATCCCATGGTACAGCGCCAGATTGATACTGAAGTTGCGCAGCGGTGTATGTTGCCACAGGCCAAGCAGGCTCGACTGTGCCGGGAGTACTGACAGATCTTTGACTGTCGGTAACAACAGATACTGACTATCGGTGTGCTCTGTCAGCCAGGTTGGCAAACTGTAGCCAGTGGTATCGGCCAGTGCCTGGTTCAAATCGAGTTTGTCATCGGCGTGCAGATGCGTAAATGCGGCCCTGGACTGCTTGTCTATGATCTGCCCCAATTGTGCTGAAAGTGCAGATTCAAACCCCAGTAACTGTCCATAACTGAGTTGCTGACGTTGACTGAGCAGGCTTTGGGGAAGCAATATCGCCGCTTTGATCGAGTTTTCCATACACTGACTGGTACTGTCGTCTCGGGTGGCAATTTTCAGGTTGATGCTAAGTAGGTCGTCACGAATGGATTCACTGATGATCTGAATATTCGGGTTATTCAATGACGAAGTCAGAGTGAATTGATCCATGGTCAGACGGCCATCGGTGACCTGTTGCTGACTGCTGACCGAGATACCTGTTTGCAAAGAGGCATAACTGATGGCTTGGGCAATGGCTTCTTCTCTGGCTTTATGGATGTCACCATCCATTATTTGGGCGCTGCCCTGCGCGGTGATCCAACCAGCCTGCAACGGCCATGTAAGCAGCATGGCAAACAGGGCAATATAAATCCGCATGGTATGTGTCCTCTCCAACGTCATTCAGTTGGCGGTTCGCTATGGTGAGCGAAAGTCTGCTGCACGAATAAGCAATAACTAAGCAATAACCATGCCTCATACCTGCGTGGAACTGGCGGTGCCACGGTTTCTTTAGAAAATCAGGGTAAAGTCCCGGGCGTTTCGGTCGATATAGTATCAGAACAACCACATTGTCAGCACGTCTGTGATTAAGGACGACATCATGCTCAACCTAATGAAATTGCTGCCCCTGTTTTTATTTGTGTGGGCCTGTGCGGCACAAACGTCCATACCTGATCCTATGAGTCTACAGCATGAATATGACAAGCCCCCGCGCTCAGCGGTTAATCATTTGGCGAGCCGTACCGTGCTGGAACTGGTTATCAACAACGATGCCCTGCGTCCCAGTCAACCAGTTGTGGTAGCTACCCCGGTTATGGCCGGAAATATGCGGGATATCAATGCCCTGGGACAGCAACTGCAACAAAGTATGATGGCTGAATTGCACAACAACCATTTCAATGTGGTGGATGTGAATGTTGCCGAAGCGATGCGTATTACCGATATCGGTAATTTGTTGCTCACCCGTGACTGGCAGCAGCTTCCCGGCGAAATGCTGGTGGAATACGGCTTGGTGTCGACCATGAGCTTGGATGTTCATGGGCTGCAGCTCAATGCCAGGTTGATTGACCTGGCCAACAACCGGGTCGTGGCGGCTGCCTCGGCTTATGCCAGCTATCAGGAGCTTGGAGCGTATCTGAGTGCTTCGCAGAAAGTGGTGTCAGACAACGGGCTTTTGTATCGCTATGAAGAGCCGGGGTATGGACAGGTACAAATGTTGGGAGACAAACGATGAGAACCTGGGTGTTGGCAATGGTGTTGTTACTGGGCGCCTGCTCCAGTAATGAAAAGTATGTGCAATGGGAAACCGAAGCGCCTAAAACCTTTCCCAAGTTGACGGCAATTGGTTACGCGCCGCTGGCGACCCAACCGTCGGATCAGCAGAGTCACAGAGTTCTTATGGCGATGAAGGCGTCCAAAATCGCCGCTTATCGTGAATTGGCCGAGCAGGTCTATGGCCAGCAATTGTCCGCCAGTAGTCAGGTGGGAGACTGGTTGTTGAAAAGTGATGAAGTCAAAGCCAGCGTCAGTGGTCTTATCAGGGGGGCCCGCGTGGTGAAAAGCTATCCTACTGGCGATCATTATGTGACTGAACTGGAATTGGATTTTGGTTTGGTGTGGGATCTGTATCAGCAGCAAAACCGTTCGCAACGAGTGAAGTCTGTGACCTATTTCTGATGCTACCTGCCTGACCATTACTTTGACAAGGGCCCCGAAACGGGGTCCTTTCTATTGTTACCGACCGGAAGGAATTGCAGGAAGAACTGCAAATCGTCGAATGTACACTAGGGTCTGTTGACCTTTGAAGATGGTTTTTGCAGCACTTTGTCGTTGTTTTATACAAAGCAACGCGATTGTGGTGTAGTTGTTCTAC
>JAJNAU010000003.1:43904-57780 GCA_021462625.1 Shewanella sp. | reverse complement strand
CGTTTTTAATGACTTCACTGCCTGGCTTGTGTGAAAGCTATCGTCTTTCCACCCTGCCAACTGAGCTAATGTCGCGTCATCGTTTTTAAGAACTTCGCTGCCTGGCTTGTATGGAAAGTATCGCCTTTCCACCCCGCCAACTGAGCTAATGTCGCATTACATCCTCAGCAACTCCCGTTAAAACCAGGGACTGCCGGAGAAGTGAGGCCGCATTATATGCAAAAATATTCTTGCTGCAACCCCCTCATTCAGAATAATCATCCAAACGGTCAAATTTTGAATACTGTCTCGCGATAGTAACGCAACTCACCGATAGACTCTTTAATGTCCTGCAGTGCCTGATGGGTATTTTGCTTGACGAAACCATCGAGCAATTCAGGCTTCCAACGGCGTACCAACTCCTTGATCGTGCTGACATCCAGGTTACGGTAATGGAAGTGTTCTTCCAGCTCCCGCATATACTTGTTCAGGAAACGGCGGTCCTGCCCCACGCTGTTACCACACATAGGAGATTGACCAACCGGAACATACTGATGCAAAAATGCCAGGGTTTCTTCCATGGCGCGTGCCTCGCTGTAGTCACTGGCTTTGACCCTGTCGATAAGACCAGACTCTCCGTGGTGCTTTTGATTCCAGTCATCCATGCCTGCCAGCACTTCATCGGATTGATGTACGGCGATGACAGGTCCCTGAGCCAGCACATTCAGCTTTTCATCGGTCACTATCGTAGCGATCTCCAGAATGCGATCCGTCTCCGGCTCCAGGCCAGTCATCTCCAAATCGATCCAAATCAGGTTTTTTACATCTGCAGCCATAGATCTGCCTATCTTCCTCGTTTCGCCTAAACTCAGGCTTTTTTCTTAAAGACCGTGTATCATACTGCTTTTTTAAACGACACAAAATCATCTTTGTCGATGAGATACATCTGTGACTAAGAAGAAACCCCTCAATCGCGGTCAATTGCGCCGGATGCGCGCCAACCATGCAAAGCGATTGCAAAAAACTGATCAACAAAATCAGCCCCTTGATATACAGGATAGTTCACTGGGATCGGAACAACCCGGAACCGTGATCTCCCGTTTTGGTCAACATGCTGATATTGAAACCCAGGATGGTCAGATCACCCGCTGCAACATGCGCCGCACTATAGGCAGTCTGGTCTGTGGTGATAAGGTCGTGGTACGTCTGAATAAAGACACTCAGGCTGCGATAGGTGGAGTGGTGGAAGCCGTGCACCCCCGCACCTCCTCACTAAGCCGCCCGGATCTCTATGATGGTGTGAAGATCATCGCCGCCAATATCGATCAGATACTGATTGTCTCATCTGTGCTGCCCAGTTTCACAACCCAGATTATCGACCGCTACTTGGTCGCCGCAGAAGACACCGAGATCCCCGCCATCATAGTGCTCAATAAAGTCGATCTGCTGAATGACAACAATCGCAGCGAGATTGAAGCTGCACTGCAAAGATACCGGGATATTGGTTATCCGGTTTATCTGATCAGTTCAAAAACCGGCCAGGGTATCGCTCAACTTAAAGATTTGCTCAAAGACAAGATCAGTGTGTTTGCCGGCCAGTCAGGTGTCGGTAAATCGTCCCTGATCAATGCGCTGATGCCGGACGCCCAACTGTTGATCGGCGCAATATCCGATGCATCAGGTCTGGGGCAGCACACCACCACCACGGCAAAATTGCTGCACTTTCCTTCCGGAGGCGATCTGATTGATTCTCCAGGGGTTCGGGAGTTTGCCCTGTGGCATCTGCCGGCAGACAGAGTGGGCTGGTGTTTCGTCGAGTTCAGAGACTACCAAGGGGGCTGCAAATTCCGCGACTGTAAACATGGCGATGATCCCGGCTGTGCTTTACGGGATGCCGTGGAAGCGGGCAAAATTGCCCGTGACAGATTTCAGAATTATCACAGAATCATCGCCAGCCTTGACGAGCAGCGGCATGCCCGCCATTTCCGTCCCGGTCTCGATGACTGAATCTTTAAGAATAATCAACCGCAGTTGAGGAACGAAAGTTGGATAAATTAAAAGTGGCTTTGCAATATGTATTGCCCAAACACCTGTTGTCACGTCTGGTTGGCAAACTGGCGGCCGCTCAGGCCGGCGCGCTGACCACCCATGTGATCAAGTGGTTTATCAGGCAGTATAAGATTAATATGAGCGAAGCGGCTCAGCCTGAGCCTGAAGCGTACAAAACCTTCAACGACTTCTTTACCCGTGCGTTGAGACCGGGTGTACGTCCACTGTGCGATGACCCACAAATGATAGTGCATCCTGTAGATGGCGCTGTCAGCCAATGCGGCGACATAGAGCAAGGCCGGATTTTTCAGGCCAAGGGCCACCACTTCACCTCGCTGGCGCTGCTGGGTAACCAACAGGATGATGCCGAGCGCTTTGCCGGCGGTGATTTCGCTACCATCTATCTGGCGCCCAAGGATTACCATCGCATCCACATGCCTGTCAAAGGCACCCTGTCTAAAATGACTTATGTACCGGGTGAGCTGTTTTCAGTCAATCCGCTGACGGCGCAAAACGTACCGGGTCTGTTCGCCCGTAACGAAAGGGTCGTGACGATATTTGAAACGGAAATCGGCCCGGTGGCGATGGTGTTGGTAGGGGCAACCATTGTTGCCAGCATAGAAACGATTTGGGCAGGCACTGTTACGCCACCTACGGGTAGCCAGATATTCAGCTGGGATTACCCAACCGAAGGTCCTGACGCCATCACCCTTGAAAAAGGTGAAGAGATGGGACGCTTTAAACTGGGCAGCACTGTGGTCATGCTGTTTGCCAAAGATGCACTGGATACATTTGCAGAGGGTGTAAAACCTGAAGCCGTCACACGGATGGGGCGCCCTTTTGCCAAGATCCGCGACTGATCTTCACCCGGCAGCAGCTCATCATGGGCTGCTGCAGCTTCACCTTGCCACCGCGCTGTTTGGCGGCACGGCCCTTTTTTCCCGTTTACTTCCACTGAGCGCTCTGGATATCACCATGATTCGGGCAGCAATTGCCTGCCTTGCTCTCGGGCTGCTGATTAAAGCCAGTCGTCACCCCATTCGGCTGCGGACGCTGGCGGACTATGGTATCGCCCTGATATTGGGTATATTAGTTGGACTGCACTGGGTGACCTATTTCGGCGCCATGCAACTGTCCTCTGTCGCCGTGGGTATGATTGCCTTTTTCAGCTATCCGGTGATGACCGTTTTGATAGAACCGCTGCTGCATCGCAACCTGCCTGAGCTTAAAGATATCGGTAGCGGCCTGTTGGTGCTGCTGGGCATTTATCTGCTGATCCCGGAAATCAATCTGGGAAACCAAGTGACGCTGGGGATACTGACAGGCGTGTTATCTGCCATGCTGTTCACCGCCCGTAATCTGCTGCAGAAATACCGTTTTTCCGGCTATGGCGGTGCCCATGTCATGTTTTATCAGACAGGTGTTGCCGCCCTGATGTTATCACCTTTTCTGGATACTCAGCTGACATCATTATCCACTGAAAGTTGGGCACTGTTCCTGCTGCTTGGTGTCGTCTTCACGGCCATGCCTCATACGCTGTTTACATCGGCGCTCAGACATCTGAAAGCCAAAACCGTTGGCCTGGTTGCCTGCCTGCAACCCCTGTACGGCGCTGTCTTTGCATACCTGTTTCTGGGGGAAAAACTACAGCTGTCCACGCTGTTAGGCGGCACCCTGATTGTCGCTACCGCCCTGTTTGAAACCGC
This sequence comes from Shewanella sp., assembly GCA_021462625.1. GTDB lineage: Bacteria > Pseudomonadota > Gammaproteobacteria > Enterobacterales > Shewanellaceae > Shewanella. Next base: position 54,046 of record JAJNAU010000003.1, on the reverse strand, counting down.
GCAGAGTCACAGGCTAAAAAACCGGCCCAAATAGCGCCGTAACCATATCTTTAACCAAGTAACTTAGATAAGATCATCGGGTTACCCGCTGGTTCAAATACCTTCCCATGATACGAAATATTTTGCTGCTGCTGTGCTTGTTCTCTGTTGTCGCTCAGGCAAATCCTACGTTGGGGCTAGACAAACGTCTGGGCATGAATAACTCGGCGGCTCAGGAGCTGAGTCAGGCTGAAAAACTCTCCCTGCTGGAAAACAGGATTACCACCCTGACGCTGGCTGCGGAAGGCTATAACCGAGCACTTGCCGATTTGTCAGCATCAAGACATAACTTCGTCAAGCAGCAGCAGGAGGCCACCAAGCCTTTACAGATCCAGGTAGAAGTAGACTTGCGCCAGCAAGCCTCACTGGCCCACCTTCAACTGTCTGAGCTGAAAGGGAGTGAAGCTCTGCTTAGCAAACAAATCGCCAGCCAGCTGGAGCGTCAGAAGCAGCTGCCCGGACTTATCCGCGATGCCCGGGACTCGGCACTGCAAAACCAACGAACCTCACTGTTGCCGGCAGATACGTCTTCCGGCGCCCTGCAACATGCTCAGCAACGACTGTATCAACAGCAACTACTCACACTCGAAGCAGAACTTGACAGCAGTCCGGCTCGGCTGGAGATAGTACAGATGCGCCTGCAATTGGTCAGAGCCCAGCTGCACCAGCAAGAGCAGCTAATGGAACTGCTCAATCAGGCCATTGCCGCGCAGCAAATGTCGAATACTGATCAGACGCTGGCCAATAACATTATTGATGATGCACAGCTGACAGACCCATTGGCCATTGATATCAACAGGGTTAACTTAGAGTTGGGCGAGCAACTCAAAGCACTCACCCATGATATCAATCGGACCCTTAACGCCCAGGTGCAGGCAGAAACCCGCTATCAACAACAAGCCGAACAATTGTCCAATATCCAGGAACAAATCACCTGGGTAAAACTCAATTCAGCCTTTGGCGATCGCTTCCTGCAGATGCTGCAGGCACTGCCAAAGCCAGCTAATCCCGAGAAACTACAAGGTGAAATTGCCGATGCCCGACTGGCCCGCTACCATATCGAGCAACTGCAGGTCGCCAATCAGCAACAACTGAGCCTCAATTCAGGCGGTGAAGAGCAGCAAAAACTGCTCGTCTCCCAGCAGGTGTTAATCGGTAAATTGCTTGAAGCCTACGACCTCTATCTGACTGAGCTGGCCGAACTCAAACTCAGCTATGAACAGCTGAAACAGCAGTACGAAACCCTCAGAAGCACTCTGAATGAGCACCTTTTCTGGGTCCCCAACGCCAATGCCATTGGCAACCTCTGGCTGACAGAGTTGCAGCGCTCGACCACCTGGCTGGTAGAAGATGCGCCCTGGCGAGAATTGCCCAAGGCTCTGGATGAACAGCAGTTTCTCTGGGCCTGGTGGATCATCCTGCTGGTAGCCTTTTTGATGGTGCAGGACCTGCTGGCCCCCAAATTCAAAAGCACTCTGAAGCACTATGCCGCCCACGTCGGTAATGTAACTCAGGACAATTTCACCTTTACCTTTAAAGCACTGCTGGTTTCTGCAGGCTACTCATTGATTTGGCCTATACCGATTATCGCTGCGGGCCTCATCTTCTATGAAGCCTCTCACAACTTTGTTCAGGCCGTTGGTATGGGCATTGTCGCCATGGGCTGTCTGCAATTGCTGTATCGTTTCTATCGCCTGCTGTCCGGTGAGAAAGGGGTTCTTATTGCTCATTTCGGTCGTCAGGCCAAAATGCTACAGGACGTCACAAACCGTCTCAGGCGCTTTGTATGGTTTGCAACGCCTCTGCTGGGCCTGATGGGCTTTACCGAGGTACTGGACTCATCGCCAATCCGTAACAGCCTTGGCAGAGGCGCCTTTATCATCTTCTGTATTCTTCTGTTTTTGCTTTATAAAGACGCATTAACAATCTCGCGTAAATTCCACCAAGGCACGGATGAGAATGGAAAAAACAAACAGTTGCTGCACAGGGCGCTGTGGCTGGCACTGTTACTGGTGCCGCTGGCCAGTGCTGTACTGGCTATCTTGGGTTACTACTTCACGGCCTTCCAGATGCTGCTGCAGTTACAGCTGTCAATGGTTATGGGGTTGAGTTTCCTGTTGGCCTACCAACTTATTCGTCGCTGGATGTTGATAGAAAGACGACGTATCGCCTTTGATCGCGCCAAGGCCCGCCGGGCTGAGATCCTGGCCCAGCGGGGCAAAGGGGAGTCAGCCAGCAATGAGCAACCCGATATCTATGAAGAACCGGTTGTCGATCTGGAAACTATCTCCAGTCAATCTCTGGGACTGGTTCGCTCCCTGCTGCTGCTGGCCTTGCTGGCTAGCCTGATTGGCCTATGGAGCCAGACCCACACCGCCCTGTTCTCCTTCCTCGATGGTGTGACACTATGGACCAGCAACAGTGTCATCAACGGCATTGAACAACAGGTTCCGGTCACACTTAAGTCCGTATTTTTCGGGCTGATTATTTTCACATTCTCGCTGATGATCGCCACCAATCTGCCGGGCTTGCTGGAACTGGTGATCCTGCAACGGCTGGACCTCACTCCGGGAACCGGATTTGCGATCACCACTGTCAGCCGCTACCTGGTGGTACTGTTTGGCTCTCTGGTCGGCTTCTCCACACTGGGGATGGAGTGGAGCAAACTACAATGGCTGATTGCCGCGCTCTCGGTAGGTCTGGGCTTTGGTTTGCAGGAGATCTTTGCCAACTTCATTTCGGGCCTGATCATCCTGTTCGAAAAACCTGTGCGCATAGGCGATACCGTCACTATTCGAGATCTTACCGGCACTGTCAGTAAAATTCAGATCCGGGCGACCACCATTGTCGACTGGGACAGGAAAGAGATCATTGTGCCCAATAAGGCCTTCATTACCGAACAGTTGATCAACTGGTCTCTGTCTGATCCCATTACCCGGGTGATCATCAATGTCTCCGTCGCCCGGGATTCAGATCCGGCCAAAGTGGAAGCCTCACTCTATCAGGCAGTGAAAGAGTGCAATGAGGCGCTGGATGTTCCCGAACCCGAGGTCTGGTTTGCCGGCTTCGGCCAGCATACCCAGGATTATGAAGTACGGGCCTATGCCAAAGACATGAATGCCCGCTGGCCGTTACGCCATACTCTGCACAAGCTGATCAGCGGCAAGCTGAAGGAAAATAACCTCGAGCTGGCCTATCCTCAACTGGAGATCCACCTCAATCCGCAGCAACACAGGGATGCCAGCCAGGGATTGATCAGATAAACCAGGAGCTAATCCATGTTGATTTTTGCCCATCGGGGAGCCAGTGGCTATGCGCCGGAAAACACCATCAAGGCTATGCAACTGGCCTTGACTCTGGGCGCAGAAGCCATCGAGCTTGATGTTCATTTGGTGGAAGGTGAATTGATGGTCTTTCATGACCGCTGGCTGGATCCCAAATCATCTGGTCAGGGCTTGATTGCCAACACCCGCCTGGACGAACTGGCCAATATTACCCTTGATGGTGAAGCAATTCCCTCGCTGTGGACATTAATGGCAGCCATGATGCCAAGACCACTGGTCAATATTGAGCTCAAGGGCGCCAATACTCCAGCAGGGCTTATCAAAATCTACCCCAAACTCATTGACCAGCTGGGTTACCGGCCAGACCAGTTGCTTATCTCTTCTTTCAACCACAGGTACCTGCAGCTGATAAAACAGGCTCTGCCAAATGCCTTTGTTGCCCCACTGCTTGAAGGCGAGCCATTGGAACTGGCTGCGGCAGGCACAGCACTGGGGGCGTATTCAGTCCATTTGAATGTCAATTTTATCACCATTGAAATGGTGCAGGATGCTCACCAGCGGGGACTTAAGGTCTATGTCTATGCCGTTGATCGAAAAGAGGATATTCAATGGATGCTGGATCTTGGCGTGGATGGGATTTTCAGTAATTTCCCAGACAAAGCTAGAGACTATATTGAGCAAATCAGCACCCCCATCTCCTCGGAGTAGCCATATAAGTCATTCGTATGATACTAATGATAAAGTATTTACCACCTGCGACATACAGCCATAACTCAAGCAGCCCGGTGGATCTTTGCCATTATTAGAAGAATGGGCGATGCAAATTTCAGGCATCTGTCATGGGTCTTCTCTTTGAAGTTTATATGAACGGAATTTAATATGGAACACAAGCTGTTACTTTTGACCAAACACAATGATCAATATCGCAGCATGCTGGAGGACAGTGCTCCACCCGGACTTATTTTGCTGGGAGAAGAACCAAGTAATATCAAGGAAGCCGATATCTGGCTGGCAGAGCCAGCACTGGCGGCGCCACTGCTGGGACATGCCACTAAACTTAAGTGGTTGCAATCCACATTCGCCGGCGTAGATCCCCTGATGAGCCCGCGCCTGAGACAAGATTACCTGCTGACCAATATCAAAGGCATATTCGGTCCTTTAATGAGTGAATATCTGTTTGGCTATTTGCTTGCCCACAAGCGGCAACACGCCAAGTATCGTCAGCAACAACAAGACAGAGTCTGGCGTCCGGGCAGTTTTAAAACACTGCAGGGCCAGCATCTGCTTCTGCTGGGAACAGGTTCCATCGCCGAGCATATCGCTACCACAGCTAAACATTTTGGCATGTTGGTTTCCGGGATTAACCGTGGCGGACAAGCGGTAGAAAGTTTCGATCGTGTAGGGACACTGAGGGATCTGTCTGATTTTATTGCGCAGGCTGATGCCATTACCAACGTGTTGCCCAGCACACCTCAGACCCGGGGCATTCTGGATGCAGAGATACTGTCGCTGATCAAACCCAATGCCGTCCTGTGTAATCTGGGCAGAGGCGATGTATTGGATCTCGAAGCGCTGGATGTACAATTATCTCTTTATCCCAGGCAACAAGCTATTTTGGACGTTTTCAATCAAGAACCCTTGCCAACAAACCATCCTATCTGGTCTCGCCCCAATGCCACCATCACCCCGCACATTGCCGCCCCCAGCTTTGCTGAGCAAGTAATGGAGATTTTCTTTCACAATTACAAACTCTACCTTACCGGCCAGTCGCTGACCCATCAAGTATGTTTCCAGCAAGGTTATTAACGCTCACACTGGCTTAGGGTTTGTTGACCTTAAAAGGCACGAAGACAATCAGAACTATTGAAGGTTTATCGGGATAAATCGAGAGGGTTCTGGGCGGTATGCGCACCTTTTAAACTCGCCCATAGGGAGCGCGCCAGCCTCCCGATTGCTACACCAAATCGTCTTGCCATAGCACCACTGTGTCGTCACCGATTTGGTTTGCACTCGCACCGCTGACATTGCTCTGATGAGATCAACCTTCTGTGCGGATTGGTATTATCCCTACTTGAGGCTGCGATCGAGAAACTCCTCCACCAGCACCCGTTGCGACGTAATTTTGTCCAGCACATCTTTATTAAGCCCCACCATCTGCTGCCCAAGTTGATTACTGGCCTTGGTCAACTGAGACACATTAACCGAATTACGTTTAACCTCATTGGAGACACTGGATTGCTCTTCCACTGCGCTGGCGATGTGATGGGTCATATCGGTGATCAAGGCTACCGCCTCGCGGATAGTACGCAATGCATCCCCAGCCGCATTGGCCTTGTCCACACAAGCTGACGCAGCATCTACCCCCTGATGCATACTGTGCACTGCCTTACTGGTGCCCTGTTGCAGCAGATTAATTATCCCCTGGATCTCAGTCGTTGATTCATGAGTCCTTTGGGCAAGAGCCCTAACCTCATCGGCCACCACAGCAAAGCCGCGGCCCTGTTCACCGGCACGGGCCGCCTCAATCGCTGCGTTCAGTGCCAACAGGTTGGTTTGTTCGGCAATACTCTGGATAACATCCAGCACAGTGCCAATGCCCTTATTGTGCTCTTCCAGTGCCGTGACAAAGGTGGATGTTTCCTTCAACTGATTGGACAGAGACATAATCGCATCCACTGTCTGGGCCACAATATTGTCACCATTTACAGCTTCGGCGGAAGCCTTCTCAGATGCACAGGCTGCATCTGAACAATTGGATGCCATATCAGCCAAGGTTGTAGTCATCTCCTGCATTGCCATTGCCACCTGATCCATCTCAGCTTGCTGGGAAACACTGTTCCCCTGGACATCTTCACTCAGGGCCGTGGACGTCATAGCGTTTTTACCAGACTGCTCGCAGGAATCCAGCGCCCTTCCCAGCATTGCCTTCAGCTCAGAAGCCTGCATCTGCATTGCCAATTCGACGTCTGCGACATCATCAGTCCTCCCTGTATACAGATAGGTCATCAAAGGGCTGTCATAGATATCTTTCGCCTTGGCAACCATGTTTCGGAAATGAGACATCACAGCGAAGCCGCCACCAAACAACACAGCTGCACTGACAATAAATGCAAGCCAGCCCACGACTCCGGTTTGCGCAGCAAGAAACAACATAGGAAGTAGCGCCACAATACTGACAGCAGTCAGCTTGGTCTGGGTACTCATACGACGCTTCAAAGCTGCGACAGAGCCTTTTTCATTCAGCTCTTTATAAGCAGCTTCTGCACGGGTCACCTGATCCCGCTTCGGCTTTACCCTGACAGATTGATACTCAACGACAGTGCCACCTTCAGAGATAGGAGTGACAAATGCATCCACCCAGTAGTGATCGCCATTGGCACATCGGTTTTTCACCAAACCTTTCCAGGGCTGCCCCTTCTTGATGGTGCTCCACATATCTGCAAAGGCCGCCGACGGCATATCCGGATGCCGCACCATGTTATGGGGATTCCCCTCCAGGTCAGACAACTTATATCCTGCCACCTGACAGAAGGAGTCATTTGCATATTTGATGATACTTTTAGTATCTGTTGTCGAAAGTAATATCCAGTCCGCTGGATAATCATTTTCTTTCTGGGTAACTGGCTGGTTGTTTCTCATATGTGTCCCTAGAAGCCACTCTTATCAGCTTTGCCCGAACAAGGCAGATTTCCATCCATCTTTGTGAGACTCACAATCCGCATCACAGGTGGCAACCTAAGGAAGGTGCGAACAAGTCCTCGCACCGCTCTGGCTTATGAGCAGAAGCGAGTTCGAGGTATTCAGATAAAGGAAGGCTGGTTGCCTTTCAAAGCGCAATACCGCAGCAATCGTATTTGCTCGAAAGCCCCGTAGGGCGAGGCTGACAGCCCTATCTGCTTGGTTGCCGCTCTCGCTATGGACTCAGGCCATTAACTTCAAACTGCGCCGCACATCTAGTGGCTATCAGCACTCGCAGTGCACGCACGGGACTTATTCGCACCGTCCCTAACTAAGTGTAGAACACGCTTTTTATAACGCCTGATAGATTAGGGAAGGTACAAATATGCTGAGCGAGATCAAATCTAAACTGGAAATGGGTAATATCTGTAGCAACGACCTAAAACAGGCCGGCGACTCAAGCCGAGAAAAATGCCAAAGCAAAGTATGATGAAGTGCCTGACATGAGTCGATTTTGATGCCAGTCTCTCTACCTAGATGTTCCGTCTTTTACCCCGGATAACACTCATAAAAAAACCGACACCTGAGTGTCGGTTTTTAATAAAGACAAGACTCTATGACTACAGTGCTCCGCCAAGAGACTCGCCCAGTTCAACCTTGTCGACTCGTTGCAGGCCCCTTGGCAACTTGACACCACGGCGTCCGCGCTCCCCCCGGTAGTGTTCCAGATCAGCCGCTTTTAGCGTCAACTTACGCTTGCCAGCCCACAGCGTGACAGCGCTGCCCACAGGTACCAATTGCAGATGGGTCAGCAGCTCTTCCCGGTTCTTCGCCCGCTCTGACGGAATACCAATAATTTTATTGCCTTTGCCTTTACTCAATTGAGGCAGTGCATCAACGCTGAACAGCAGCATGCGGCCTTCATTGGTAATGGCGAGGATAGAAGGTTTGTCTTCCATCATCACTTGTTGCGGCGGCAACACCTTGGCATTGGCCGGCAGGGCCAGCAGGCCTTTACCCGCCTTATTGCGCGAAATCATGTCACTGAAACTGCAGATAAAGCCATAACCTGCATCACTGGCGAGCACAAAGTACTGCTTTTCTTCACCAAGCACGACATGTTCCATCTGCTCGCCGGCCACAAGATTAAATCGGGTGGTGATGGGTTCGCCCTGACTGCGGGCGGAAGGCAGTGTATGAGTTTCAGTGGCAAAGGCACGCCCCGATGAATCGAGGAATACACAGGGCTGATTGCTGCGGCCCTGTGCACTACACAGAAATCGATCGCCGGCCTTATAAGACAGCGCCTGAGCATCGATTTCATGCCCCTTGGCGCATCGTACCCAGCCTTTCTCAGACAACACCACAGTTACCAATTCAGACGGGATCAGCTCCTGCTCGCTGAGCGCACGGGACTCGCTGCGCTCAACCAAAGGTGAACGTCTGTCATCACCAAACTGCTCGGCATCTTTGCTCAGTTCTTTTTTGATCAAGGTCTTGAGGCGACGCTCTGAACCCAGCAACTGCTCCAGCTTTTCACGCTCGGCTTCCAGCTCTCTCTGCTCGGTTTGGATTTTCATCTCTTCGAGTTTGGCCAGATGACGCAACTTGAGTTCCAAAATGGCCTCAGCCTGCTTATCACTCACGCTAAAGCGGGCTATCAACTCTGCTTTTGGCTCATCATGAAAGCGAATAATCTCGATGACTTCGTCAATATTGAGGAAGGCGATCATCAGCGCTTCGAGGATGTGCAGACGGGCCAGCACCTTATCCAGACGGAATGCCAGACGACGTTTGACCGTAGCGATACGAAACTCCAGCCATTCGGCCAACAGTTCTTTAAGCCCTTTGACCTTGGGACGGCCATCCAGCCCCAGCACATTCAGATTAACCCTGAAGCTTTTCTCCAAATCAGTGGTAGCAAACAGATGTGCCATCAATTGCTCATAATCGACCCGGTTGGAACGTGGCACAATCACCAGGCGTACCGGGTTTTCATGATCCGACTCATCCCGCAGATCCGACACCATCGGCAACTTTTTGGCCTGCATCTGAGCAGCAATTTGCTCCAGGATCTTACCGGCACCGGTTTGGTGCGGCAGCGCAGTAATAACGATTTCACCGTTATCGATACTATAGACGGCACGCATCTTTATACTGCCGCGACCGGACTGGTAGATCTTGGCGATATCATCGGCCAGAGTGACAATCTCAGCCTCAGTCGGATAATCCGGACCGGGAACAAAATCCATCAGACGTGGCAGATCTGCTGCCGGGTTGTCCAGCAGTTCAATACAGGCTGAGGCCAGTTCTCTGACGTTGTGCGGAGGTATGTCAGTTGCCATTCCTACCGCAATCCCGGTGATGCCGTTAAGCAGAATATGGGGCAGGCGAGCCGGCAATACCAACGGCTCTTTCATGGTGCCATCAAAGTTGGCTCCCCAATCCACTGTGCCTTGTCCAAGCTCAGCCAGCAACACATCGGCAAACTTAGACAGCTTGGCTTCTGTGTAACGCATGGCCGCAAACGACTTGGGATCGTCCGGCGCCCCCCAGTTCCCCTGACCATCCACCAAGGGATAACGATAGGAGAAAGGCTGAGCCATCAAAACCATAGCTTCATAACAGGCGCTGTCACCATGGGGATGATACTTACCCAATACGTCACCCACTGTACGGGCAGATTTCTTGTATTTGGCCTGTGCACTGAGCCCCAATTCACTCATGGCATAAACAATACGGCGCTGCACCGGCTTGAGGCCATCGCCAATATGCGGCAAAGCCCGATCCATGATGACGTACATGGAATAATTCAGATATGCGTCTTCGGTAAAACGGCGAAGCGGCATTTGCTCCACGCCATCGAGACTCAAATCTATTGAATCACTCATTCTATTGATTCCTGTTATTCTGCTTCCAACCCTTTGTAATACAGGCGATAAACATTGCCTTTCAGGTCATCGGAAATATACAAGGCACCATCAGGTGCCGTAACCAGTGAGTAGGGCCTGGCAACGGGAAACTCTCCGTCGAGAAAACTGACCAGAGGAGTCCTGTCGACAACCTTGTTGCCATCCATAGTCAGTACCACCACCTGGTACCCTACCTTGCTGGAGCGATTGGTCGAGCCATGCTCAGCAA
>JAJNAU010000003.1:0-43894 GCA_021462625.1 Shewanella sp. | reverse complement strand
CTGCTGTTGAAATCTGTCGGGAAATGCGCTGCCCCGGTAAAAGTGAATACCTGCCGGTGATACGTGTGCCGGCAATTCATATTCAGGCGCCGTGATTTTCAATTGCGCCGGCAATTGGAAGCTGGGCTCCCGGAGCAGTTTTCCGTGTATAAAGGGAAAGCCAAAATGGCTGCCCGCCTGGCTCACACGGTTGATCTCATCGGCGGGTAGATTGTCTCCCATCCACTCCCGGCTATTGTCACTGAACCACAGTCTCTGGTCATAGGGAGACCAATCCATGCCCAATACCCGGCGCACACCTGTCGCAACCTGAGTCGCAGCGCCGCTATCCGGATCGATCGCCAGAATGCTGCCGTAAGGCGCATTGGGGGCGCACACATTACAGGGCGTACCAAGGGCCAGATAGAGTCGCCCATCCGGGCCAAATGCCATGGTTCGGGTTGCCCCATTTTCCTGAGGCGGCAAGCCGGAATACACCACTTTGGGCTTAACCTGTCGTTTCAATCTCGCTTCGATATTGGCATACCTAAGAATACGGTCGCGCTCGGCAACATACAGATCGCCATCGTGATAAGCCAACGCTTCGGGGCGTTGCAGGTATCTGTCTATGACATACCGTCTGTCTACCCGCCCATCGGCATTCTTATCGACCAGCGCTATCAAATTCCCCGCTGCGCCACTGCCGACAAACAGAGTTCCCTGTTTTCCCAAAGCCAACTGCTTGGCATCTTCCACACCGGACGCATACAGGCTTACACCGAAGCCTTTGCTGACGGTGATCATCACCGGCGACTGAGCCCTGGCCGGGCTCAAAATCAGCAACAAAGACAGACATCCAACCAGCGAACTAACAATCCTTTGGGGTTTCATCTCCAGGCCCTTACATCCTGTTGGCACTATAACACTCAGATAACCGCCAGATCCCCTTTGGTTTCCAGCCATTGTTTGCGATCTCCTGCGCGTTTCTTAGCCAGCAACATGTCCATTACCGCCAGCGTTTTTTCGGCATCATCTATGGTCAACTGCACCAGACGTCTGGTATTGGGATCCATAGTGGTTTCCCGCAACTGCAGTGGGTTCATTTCACCCAGACCTTTAAAGCGAGTGACTTGTACTTTACCTTTCTTTCCTTCGGCAGCGATGCGATCGAGGATCCCGGTCTTTTCCTGCTCATCCAAGGCGTAGTAGACCTCTTTTCCTATGTCGATACGGAACAGCGGCGGCATGGCAATGTACACATGGCCCTGATCCACTAAGGCACGGAAGTGACGCAAAAACAGCGCGCACAGCAAAGTCGCAATATGCAGACCATCGGAGTCCGCATCCGCCAGAATACAGATCTTGTGGTATCTCAGCTCCGAGATATCTTCACTGTCGGGATCACAGCCAATCGCCACAGAGATATCATGTACTTCCTGAGAGCCCAGAACCTGTGAAGCATCCACCTCCCAGGTGTTGAGGATCTTGCCCCGCAACGGCATAATCGCCTGAAACTCACGATCACGGGCCTGCTTAGCACTCCCACCTGCTGAGTCCCCTTCCACCAGAAACAGTTCGGCTCGGGATGGATCCTGACCGGAACAATCAGTAAGCTTGCCCGGCAGCGCAGGGCCAGAAGTGACCTTTTTACGGGCAATTTTCTTGGCAGAACGCAGCCGTTTCTGGGCGTTGTTAATGCAAAGCTCAGCCAATGCCTCGGCCTGTGCGGTATTGGAGTTGAGCCACAATGAAAAGGCGTCACGCACGATACCGGACACAAATGCCGCACTCTGGCGACTGGACAGTTTCTCTTTGGTCTGTCCGGCGAACTGGGGGTCCTGCATTTTGACCGACAGAATAAAGCTGCACTTTTCCCAGATATCCTCCGCCGACAGCTTTACCCCTCTTGGGGTCAGATTGCGGAATTCGCAAAATTCCCGCATGGACTCCAACAGTCCCTGTCGGAAACCGTTAACATGAGTCCCACCAAGCGGCGTAGGGATCAGGTTAACATAACTTTCACCCAGGTATTCACCGCCTTCAGGCAGCCAGGTGATGGCCCAATCCACCGCTTCAATCGCGCCGGAGAAACTGCCGACAAAGGGCTCCTCAGGAAGACTGACGGCATCTTTCACCGAGCTTTTCAAATAGTCTGTCAGGCCATCTTCATAGTGCCACTCAAAGGTTTCATTAGTTTGCTTATTCACAAACTTGATACGAAGCCCAGGGCACAACACGGCCTTGGCCTTGAGCAAGTAGGTTAGCTTGGCGATGGAAAAATTGGCAGAGTCAAAATAGTGGGCATCAGGCCAGAATCTTACTCGGGTGCCGGTATTGCGTCGGCCACAGGTACCGGTTTCACGCAACGCCTCGACCCGATCGCCATGCTCAAAGGCGATGTCATACACTTTGGCATCCCGGCGGACGGTCACCTCCACCCGGGATGACAGGGCATTAACCACCGAAATACCCACCCCGTGCAAACCGCCGGAGAACTGGTAATTCTTGTTAGAAAATTTCCCACCGGCATGCAGCTTGGTGAGGATCAGCTCAACCCCGGGGATCCCCTCCTCAGGATGAATGTCAATCGGCATGCCCCGTCCATCATCGATGACTTCCAGAGAATTGTCGGCATGCAGGATAACTTCAATCTTACTGGCATGACCGGCAAGCGCCTCATCGACACTGTTATCGATCACCTCCTGCCCCAGGTGGTTTGGCCGGGTGGTGTCGGTGTACATACCGGGACGGCGTTTGACCGGCTCCAGGCCATTTAACACTTCAATCGCATCAGAGGTGTATTGGTTTGTCATAGTGCGCACAAATTAGTATTGAAATTCAAGGTGTAACGTCCCGTATAGTTAGGGTCTGTTGACCCTAGTCATGCTGCGTCAATTCGAGAAACTCACAAATGCCTGACAGATGTGAGGCATAACCTATAAAGCTGTGATCACCACCAGCTTCAAGCCGCATTTTGCAACAGTGATACTTGCTGACAGCCTGACGATAATCAAGCACTTCATCACCGCTTTGCAATAATACAAAAAACCGATCAGGATGCCGAATAACCTGGGTATCAACGGCTTGTAATTGCGACAGATGTTCAGCAAGCACCTGATAGGTTTCACCAGTGTAAGGATTTTGCTGAGCACCGATAAAGTCGGCAAACAGCTCATAGGGACGCACCGCCGGGTTAATCAGCACCGCCAGACCGCCATACTTTTCGGCCAGAAAGCTGCCGAAATATCCTCCCAATGAAGAACCTGCAAAGGCCAGAGGTTCGCCACGGCTTTGCGCTTCCTGAGTCAAATGTTCCAGCAAAGCCATGGCAACTGCTGGCTCAGAAGGCAACTGCGGAGCAATGAAATTTACCGAGGGAAAATGTTGCCGGACATAGTCGGCAGTCAGCTGCCCCTTTTCGGACTGGGGAGAGCTGTTGAATCCATGGATATATAGCAGCATAAGTCCTCACGCTGCGGCAGATCAGTTCCCCAACTATCAGTCACAACGGCCTGATGTCATTAAGGGTTAGTCAATAACCGCTGGCGTTCTTGTCCGGAGAAAAACGCTCTCCCGGCACCCTAAATACATTGGTAAGCATGCTACCATCCGGCCGCAACTCCAGCAAACGGTAGCCAGGCTGCAGTGCATCCAGGGCAAAATAGTCAGACTCGGGTTTGAATTGGACACAGGTTGAAGGCGTGGCCATCAGGCGGATATCCTGCTGCAGTCCTTTAACCGATTGATCAAGCTGGTGATGAATGTGTCCCCAAAGTACCCCACGAATCTGCACGATGGCAGCAATCCGCTGCATAAACTCATCACCATTGACCAGGCAATGTTGATCCAGCCAGGCACAGCCAACCTGTATCGGGTTGTGGTGCATCACCAGCAAAACATGGCGAGCCGGATAAGCCTCTATGGCTTGCTCGATCAAGTCAAACTGACTTGGCGCCAGAAAGCCACCGGGCTTGCCCCGCACAGTCGAATCCAACAGCAGAATTTGCCAGTTTCCGATCAGAATGTGTTGCTGACCATGAACCCGCTTACCCTGCATATTCAAATGCATGACTCTGGGATCATCGTGGTTACCGGGCAGATAATGACAGGGCAGATTCAAAGGCGCAACAGCGCGCACAAAGTTATGATAGGACTGAGGAGTATAGTCCTGGCTGATGTCGCCGGTTGCCAACATAAAGTGTGCCGGATAATTTCCGGCCGCGACTGTGTTGACAACAGCTTCGAGACTATTGGCCGTGTTAACACCGAGTAATTGGCCCTCGTCGTCGGCGAACAGATGCGGATCAGTAATCTGCACCAAACGCACACTCTCACTGGCAGCAATGGAATAAGAGATTACCTCTCGCAACATTAAACATCCCGAACGTCAGGACAGGCACACCCGGGTTGCCTGTCGGCCAATTTTCAACAGCTCCTCCAGGAACACATTGACCTGGTACTTTTCATCGCGCTGATACATACGTACATTGGGATAATCATACACTGCCTTAAAATGAGAAATCTGTTGCCCACTTAACACTTCCGCTAACTTAGCGTCATGATACACGCGCACCAGAATTCTCGGAGCAGGCACTATACGACACCCCTCCGAGGGGCGTGATATCTCAACCAGCTGGGTGTAGGGCGTGTTTTCCAGCAGCGCCATATCCAGTTTGCCAAAGCCGCCTTCTATCCGCCAGCGGTCACCCCCCCCACAATCATCTGGCAGCAGAGTAACAATATGCGCGTAGTTTCTGCCACAAAGCGACAAAAATTCAGACACATTTGGCTGGTATCTGGCACATGTTTCAGTTCTGCTCACGGCAATCCTCAACAAGGAATGAATAATTTAATTGTAGCCACTGCAGCCCTATCACGGCGGCGGCGTTATCTATTCGCCCGGCAATCAGGGCATTATATGCATCCTGTCTGGGCATCACTAGCACCCGAATGTCCTCATGCTCCTGTGCTAACCCATGCAACCCTTTGGCTTTTGACGCATCAACCCTCGCCCAGAAGCTATAGAACCTTTCAGTGCTGCCACCCGGGCTGGCAAGGCAACTGTTGATTGGCGTCAGCAGCTCGGCCTCAAGCCCGGCTTCCTCCATCAGCTCCCGTCTGGCAACCTGCTCCGGTGACTCTCCCGGCTCAATCATGCCGGCCACCAGCTCCAGCAGCCAAGGAGAGTCGGTGGTTTCGAGTGCGGGAAAACGCACCTGCTCAATCAATACCACCTCATCCCTGATTGGATCATAGGGCAGCACCACCACCGCATGTCCGCGTTCGAATACCTCTCGGCAGACAGGTCCGCTCCAGCCACCGGCAAACAGCCGATGACGGAAACGGTAAAGATTCATTTTAAAAAAGCCCTGATAAAGGGGCGTACAGTCAATAATTTCAATATCATTTTTACCCAATTTTTTAGGACTCATCTGCACCCCCTTTATTGATGCTTTTTCGCAATGATATCAACATGTTTGCAACAGCCACCAAAATAAAATTGGTTACACTTCGGATTTGACTAAATTTTGGTTGATTTCTTAGTATCTAAACAATTAACTTTACACATTATTGGGAAGCGTCGGGAAGCGCGAACCGACAGACATGAACTGCATGCCTGTCTCACTCATTATACCAATTTGTATCCCCGTCTCGGGGATTTGTCTTAAGAAAGGACAGCCAATGAAATTCAGAATTCGTTCTCTTTGCGCCGCAATGACACTTGCTGCAGCAAGCTCTGCGGTATACGCCGAAGATCTGCTGCAAATTTACCAGCAGGCTCTGACCAACGATCCTGTGGTATTGCAGGCTCAGGCTCAACGCAATTCCCTGTACGAAAAAATTGAAGAAAGTCGTGCTCCCCTGTTGCCTAGCCTGAGTGCCAGTGTCGGTTATGGCAAATCCTGGGTCGATCAGAATGTTGACGGAATAGGAGTGTTAGACAGCGATGGATTCAACGGCAATGTGACCCTGAACCAGGTGATCTATAACCACAGTGCATGGGTCGGACTGGATATCGCTGAGCTGGCAGCCTCTCAGGCCGACGCCAGTTACGCCTCTTCCCTGCAGGGCCTGATTATCCGGGTTACCACTGCTTACTTTAATGTACTGAGCGCTCAGGACGCGCTGGAGTTTCAAAAAGCTCAGGTAGCCGCTATCGGCCGCCAGCTGGAACAGACCAAACAACGCTTTGCCGTGGGTCTGACTGCAATTACCGATGTACACGAAGCTCAGGCTCAGTATGACCTGTCCCGCGCCCAGGAAATCCAGGCTGAGAACACAGTTCAAAACAACTACCAGGCGCTGCAGGAAATTACCGGCCTGCCTTATGATAAGCTGGCCATTCTGGACACTAAACGCTTCTCTGCCGGCATGCCAATGCCAACTTCTGCCGGTGAATGGCTTAAAATGGCGGAAGACAGTTCTTTGGATTTGTTGGCTCAACGCATCGCCAAAGATATTGCCAACCAGCAGATTTCATTGGCCAAAGCTGGCCACATGCCTTCAATTAAGCTGAACGCAGGCTATAAAGGCACTTTCGAGCAAAGCAATGCGGAAGCTGAACGTGGCACCACCGATGTGGCACTGCAACTGTCAGTCCCAATCTTCGAAGGCTTCAAAGTCAGCTCTCAGGTTAATCAGGCTCAGTACGATTTCGTAGCCGCCAGTGAAAAACTGGAGCAGACCCACAGAGCCGTGTCCAAAGATATTCGCAGTAACTTCAACAATGTTGTGGCAGCTATCAGCTCCATTAAAGCCTACGAGCAGACAGTCATCTCCTCTGAAAGTGCATTGAAAGCCACTCAGGCGGGTTTTGAAGTGGGTACCCGTACCATTGTAGATGTGCTCAACAGTACCCAGAATCTGTATAACTCCAAGCGTCAGCTGTCAGACGCACGTTATGCTTACATCCAGTCAGTGCTGGCACTGAAACAGGCTGCCGGCACCTTAACCGAAGAGGATGTAGTGATGATCAACAAAGGTCTGACTAACGTGGATGCACCTGTGACCAAGTAGTTTAGGTCACCCACAAAAAAACCGCCGGCAAGGCGGTTTTTTGTATTTAAAAATCAACAACTAAAAGTCGATTTCGACACCAGCAAAGAAACCGTCAAACTTCATATTGGAGGTCAGCCCTGAGAAATTATTGGCATCAAAGTTAAACTCACGATAGCCGGCGCGAATACGGGTATCCAACACAGCGCCATCGAACTGCCAACCCAGACCCAGTGCATAATCGTAAACCTTGGATTCATCCAGTCCAGCCATTACGTCGGCAAAACCAAACAGACCCAGACCCGGAATGCCTACCATGGCGCTGGCGTATCCCATCACCACACCGTCATCCAGATCGATTTCGGTAGGCAGGCTGTTTTGGCTTACCATATAGCTGCCGTGCATCTGCTTGTAGGCACCCCCCACATCCAGTGAGACCAGGTCGTTGTCCAGCAGTTCATAATAAAGAATAAAGTCGGTGTTACTCAGATCCGCCTTGGCACTGGTACTACCGACGAAATCCCGCCCACCAAAACTGAAATCAGCATTTCCCAGGGAGCCATCGTCCTTCAGGCGGGTTTCACGAATGGCAACATTGGGCACCAAAGGAATAGGATGCTCCAGTGCTATCCAAACGCTGCCCTGGATGGAGGAGTCATAATCAAATTCCTGTTGTGGATTACCACCTTGGGCAAAAGTGCCGGAAGTATCAGCAGCCCATAAATCAGCGCCAAGCTTAAAACCAAGCAGAGTATCTGCCTGAGCAGACGACGCCATCAGTCCCATAAGTACAGAACCTGCCAACCACGTTTTTTTCATAATTATCCCTGAGATAACAAGTTAGTTAAGTCAATTATCGCCGCATTGGCTCGGGAGATGTAGTTAGCCATCACCAAAGAGTGATTGGCTACCAAACCAAAGCCGCTGCCGTTGAGAACGATTGGAGTCCACACAGGTTGCTGGGTTGCTTCCAGCTCCCGGATTATCTGTCGCAAACTCACTTCGGCGTTTTTATTTTTCAATACGTCGGCAAAGTCTGTCTCAATTGCCTTCATAAAATTCAACAACGCCCAGGACGCTCCCCGGGCCTCGTAGAACACATCGTCAATCTGCTGCCAGCTGGTTTTAATTTCCTGACTGGACCGCCCTGGAGGAGATTGTCTGGCCGCACTGTCACCAGCCAGTTCGGTATTGATCTTCTCCTGCCCAACACTGACAGACAACTGCTGCGACATGCTACCAAGACGCTTTTGCACCTCTTTGAGCCATTCATTGAGATTATCCGCCCGGGCATAAAAGTGCGCATCAGTATTGGCTGGATCGGCAATTCTGGCGCGATACATTTTCAGCAATACCACGGCATCGGCATACTCACTCTCGGCTTTGGGCACCAACCAGCTGGTGTGGTCAATGTTGAGCTTGACATGAGCTTCCAGCAGATCTTTATCTGCGGTACTTTGGGACTGAGAGCGACTGAACTCCTTGCGCATCACCAAAGCCAAATCACGGGCCTGCTCCAGCGCCCCGAATTCAAAGGCCTTCATGTTGTCCATAAAGAGCGTTGGCGGCATAACATCGTTTGACTGCCAGCCACCTGGCTTATTCAGCAGAGTATCTATGGTATCGATCAGCGCGGTCGTGGTGGCATACCCCACGACCGGTTGACCGGCATTATTATTGAGCGTCTGTGGTTCAAGCGTATTCGGCTCGACACTCCACCAGATACTCAGGATATAAAATACGATGGCGATCCCTACCAGGCCCGCGACCAAAGGCTTCCAGGATAATTTCATGTCACACTCCTCAATGGTGATGCTGCGTCTGCCCATCATTTTTACGTACGGGCAATTGCACTAACTGCTTGCTGCCATCCTCAAATATCAGCCTCAGCTCAATTTCCTCACCTTGTTTCAGCGGTCGCTTCAAACCCAGCAGCATGATATGGTCGCCTGCAGGCGCAAGTTGTAACTCTCCTGCGGTGGGTATCGCAAACCCCGGTACCTGACGCATTTTCACCAGGCCCTTTTCTTCGATTAGAGTATGCAATTGTGCCTCCCTGGCAATTGAGGTCTCTACCGCCACCAGTTCAGTGGCATCTCCCTCATTTTTCAGGGTCAGATAGGCGGCGCTGTTGGGAACTGAGGGAGGCACTGCGCGAATAAATCCATCAGTCAGTTGCACCTGTGCCGCCATCAACTGCGCAGATGAACAAAGAATCAGGCCGCCGAGCACTTGTTTGAATATTAATTTCAATGTCATAAACTCCATGGAGTGCCCAACGTCGATATAAGGATCCCGTTATGAGCAATATCAAGGTGAAGGATGACAAAGGTGTTCGTATCATCCGCTTTAATCGGCCGGACAAGCGTAATGCATTAACGCTTGATATGTATCGGCAACTCACAGAATACCTTATCGAAGGTGAGGCAGACAACGCCATCAAGGTATTTCTCATCTGTGGTGAAAGCCACTGTTTTACATCCGGGAATGATATTCGAGACTTCATGTCCAATGGCGAACTCGGCCCCAGTCATCCGGCTGTCCGCTTTTTGTTTTGCCTGCTTGAACTGAAAAAGCCTATGGTCGCCGCTGTCAGTGGCGCTGCCGTGGGGATCGGCACCACATTGCTGCTGCACTGCGACCTTGTTTATGCAGACGAAGGCGCCCTGTTCCAGCTCCCTTTTGTTAATCTTGCTTTGGTCCCAGAAGCCGGAGCCAGCATGTTGCTGCCTCAATTGGTTGGCTATCAAAAAGCCGCTGAACTTTTGCTGTTGGGAGATCCCTTTGACGCACACACAGCCAAACAGTTGGGCATAATCAATGACTTCATTGCTCCGAATGAGTTGTTTGAATATGCCTTGGCAGTGAGCCTCAAACTGGCGAGCAAGCCAACCAGTGCCGTGCAATTGACCAAGCAGTTGATGAAGGTAAATCGGAATAAACTGCAGCATCAGATGTATCTGGAACTTGAACACTTTGGCAGTCAGTTGAGAAGCGAAGAGGCCAGAGAAAGATTTCAGGCGTTTATGAACAAAGCGCCCTGACCTCAGAGGCCAGCTTCCCCTGAGCGATAGCAGTCGGCATTGTCACTGCCAGAACCAATACCAAAGGTAACCACAGCAGTGACAATCCCAATATAAAATGGCAATGTTGACCAGTATTACCTCATAGAGTAATAGTTACGGCCACGACCAGTGCCAGTATCATCAGCATTATGTTGGCGGCAACAACAGCATGCTTGTCCCTGAATAGCCATCAAACTGCCATTACGGATCCCGGTGGATTGCCCACATCCAGTGACTGTCGGCCAGTCCCAAACCGGTGAAATAACACCCATGTCACCGCCAAAATGACAATGGGTAATTCACCTGTGATGATTCTTCGGTACTCCATCCGCAGTCCCTTACTGATGACGGCGTTCAGGGGTTTTCCAGTAACACACCAGCAGTGCTGCCGCTGCGAAGCTAATCACAGGCAACAGCCACAGCAGGGCAATAGCCTGCATTGATATCCACATGGCTTACTCCGGCTTCTGGCTGATCAGCAGCACTGTGTCATCCTTTTCAGACTGCACCTGAGTGTCGGCAATCTGGGTGTTAAGCTCATCGATGGCCTCAGCAACCTGCATGCGCAATGACAGCATTAACTCCTGACGGGCACTTTGCAGTAATTGTTGGGTCTGGGAGGCAATCACCTGTTCAATCTGCCCGGTGATATCTGACAGTTCTGCTGCCTGCACTTCATTGGAGGTCGCCATAGCGGCAGTGAAACTCAGGGTAGCAATCAGGACGAACGACTTTAATTGACTGGCAAACATGAAAAATCCCTCTAACTATGTTTAATGACAATCAGGATTTATCAAGGCTCGTGCCAATTTTCTGAAAAAATAGTTAATAACTTGATAATTAAGATATTTATCAACTACAGAGAGCCAAGATTCTCTCGCGGCGGGATCCCCCAAGTTGGTGAAAAATACCACAACTGTTGTTATTTTCACCAACTCGTCATGACAGGTGTTACTCTGCCTGCACAACTGCCTGTTGGGCCATTTTGCCCAGTGCGTCCAATACCACCTGGGCTGTAGCGCCGGATTTATGGGCATTCTCGCTCAGATGTCTGCGCCAGGCTCTTGAACCTGGTAATCCCTGATATAACCCAATGATATGTCTGGTTATATGATTCAAACGCCCACCGTCAGCCAGATGTTTCTCAATATAAGGGATCAGTTTCTCGATAACCTCCTCTCGACTCAACACAGGTAACTGATGTTCACAAAGCTCATTATCAACCCGGGACAGAATATAGGGCTGTTGATACGCCTCACGCCCCACCATCACGCCATCTAGGTGTTTTAGATGATCTTTTGCCTGCTCTATGCTGGTCACTCCGCCATTGATGGATATGTGCAGATGCGGATAGTCATGTTTAAGCTGGTATACCCGGGGATAATCCAGCAGCGGGATCTCGCGGTTCTCTTTAGGGCTCAATCCCTGCAGCCAGGCTTTACGGGCATGGACAATAAAAGTATCGCAGCCGGCAGCCTCCACCGTTTCCACAAAGCTGGTCAGAAACCCATAACTGTCCAGCTCATCAATACCGATGCGAGTCTTAACCGTCACAGGAATATCCACCACCTGACGCATGGCATCCACACATTGTGCCACCAGTGAGGCTTCAGCCATCAGACAGGCTCCGAATTTACCATTCTGCACCCTGTCAGATGGGCAACCCACATTGAGATTGACCTCATCATAGCCATATTCCTGCGCCTTTTTAGCGCAGGCTGCCAGATCTGCAGGATTGGAGCCGCCCAACTGCAACGCCAGCGGATGCTCCTCACCGTTATAAGACAGATAGTCGCCTTTACCATGCAGGATTGCTCCGGTGGTCACCATCTCGGTGTAAAGCAGCGTCTCCCGGGACATCAAACGTGCAAAAAAGCGATAATGACGATCAGTCCAATCCAGCATCGGCGCCACACTAAACCGTCTATTGACCCGAGTTATTGAGTTTGCTGGCTTTCCGCCTGTTTTGATTGGTGTTGTCATACTGTCCGAGTTGCCTTGAGTTGCCTTGAGTTGCCTTGAGTTTCGTCGAGTTTCGTCGAGTTTCGGCTTATGGTGCCCCATATGGGCCCCAAAATGGGGTAGGACGATTTAGCGAAACTCTGTACTTATGGCGTCTTTTACAATTGAAAAACGCGCAAAGGCAAATGGTGATTTCAGTTACCGATGCACAGTGCGCGTCAAAGAAGCGGGCGAAATTATACACCCGCATCAGGCCGGGGTGCTATGACAGCATAAGTTCGGCTTACAAAAATCATTTTCGGCATCCGATGTTTTTTCGCCTAAGCTTATCAGTACCTACTTGAACAAAAACCCCGTCTCATGCGGGATGCAATATAAAGAGCATTAATGAGGGCAGTGCACAACTTATGAATGTCCAATTTATAAACCCGTTTTTAGATGCATTCCTTAACGTTGTCAGCACCATGGCGACAGTTAATCTGACACCCAGCAAACCTATGCTCAAACATGATGAAATCGCCAAAGGCGACATCTCAGGGGTAATTGGTATGGTGGGAGAGCAGACCAGAGGTTCCCTGTCACTGACCTTTGAAAAGCGCTTGGCGCTGAAAGTCATGCAAAATATGCTGGGTGAAGCGCCGGATGAAATAAACGAAGATGTGACTGACATGGTCGGTGAGCTTACGAATATGGTATCTGGCGGCGCCAAACGCGTGTTGGGCGGGCAGGGATTCGAATTTGATATGGCGACCCCCATAGTCGTCACAGGCAAAGAACACGCCATTTCCCATGTCGGTCGGGGCAAAAAAATCATCATTCCTTTCAATAGCATGCATGGTCGAGCCTTTGTCGAAATCTGCTTTGAGGAATAACATCCCCAAGCCTTTGAACAGTCAGAAAGGCTGACTGACCATCACCCAGAACTGGTTGGATTCGGCGCTGATGCCGAATTCAGCCCTCACAACCACACTTTCCACTTCAAACCTTACACCGGCCCCAACAGACCATGCCATATCCTCATGCAGCGCATCGGCAGAAAAGGTATCACTCACCTTTCCTGCTTCGACAAAGGTCACCCACTGCCACCAGGGCACATCGTAAAAATTGAATATCGACCAGTTCTGCAAAGGCTGCCAATGGGGCTGTACACGGTATTCCAGGGTGTACAGCAGCGCACTGCGTCCGGTAAAGCGGCGGGTGGCGTGACCCCTTAAACGCTCAAAGCCACCCAGTGCAATCCCGGCAAACTGTGGTGGCCTGTGATATTTACCATCCGATTGACGGCTCCAACTCGGCGTATCGGCAAGATAAAAATTAGCGGCCAGGATCTGCTGTCGAAACATATCGCTAGCACTAACAGATAAAAATGCACTCTGCTCAAACTCCCAGGTGGTCCAATCCTGACTGCCATCAGCCTCAAAGCCATGTCGGACTTTCAGCCTTGACCGCCCTCCCTGGGTACTGTTGCGGCCATTGTCACGGTTATCCCACTCCATCAACAGTTCAAGCCCCCGCGCATATTGGGGTAAGTGCGCCGTTTCATCGAGTTTTCTCGACTGCATAAAACCTGAAAGTTGAATGCTGGATACCCCTGACTCCAGCGGATCCCAGTCAATCGTCCCATGACTGCGCATTGACGCTGCGGCCCCGTGGCGCCCCCAGCCCGTCGGCAACACATATTTGGCGTGAAACTTGGCAAACCGCTCATCGCCGTGGGCGAGCGTCTTTTGGGCCCCCTCATTGGCATCAGGAAGATAGTAAACGCCTTCCTGAAATACGCCCTGATACAGTTCACCACTGAACAGCCACTGACTGAGTCCAGGCAATTGATAGTTGTTCACGCCCAAATAGCCAACCCAACTCTCGTTGGTCGTATACAAACCAAAGCCAAACAGGCTGGCCTGGGGTTGGCCGGCATGTTTCAGTACTGCCGCACCGCCAAATGCGGTACTGAGGTTTTCACTGGCAAACGCGAATGGAACGGCAGCAAAATCAGGCTGGTATTCAGGATCATCGTTAGACTCGCCGGCGTTGACAAAAGGGCTGACAAACATAAACAACAGTATCAGAGTAGCTATTTTTATTGACATTTCAGGGAGTTTCCAAGCACAAAAAGACGGCAGCATACAATGCTGCCGTTCATATATTTTTATTGAACAGACCTGACTCAGGCCTGAACAGATTACTCAAAACAAACCGCGACCCTCACCATCAATGTTGTCATCAGTTCATAGGCAATGGTGCCTACATGCTCAGCCACCTCTTCCAGAGGCAGCGCCTCCCCCCATAACAGCACATCATCGCCGACGGCATCAGCAGCATCAGGTCCCAGATCGACCGTGAGCATGTCCATAGACACCCGCCCTACCACGGGCACTCGCCGGCCATTGACCCACACCGGCGTGCCCTCGGGAGCATTCCTTGGGTAGCCATCACCATAACCGATGGCCACCACGCCCACCCGGGTATCCCGGGAAGCGTGCCAGTATCCGCCATAGCCAACGGGTTGGCCGGATTTGTGATCCCGAACTGCGATCAGGCGCGACTTAAGCTCCATCGCGGGTTGCAGACCATGATTGCTGCCCACATCCCCGGTCATCGGAGAAATGCCATACAAAGCGATGCCCGGACGGATCCAGTCGCGGCGACTGGCTGGCCAGAACAGGGTTCCGGCAGAGTTGGCAATAGAGCGATCACCAGGCAGCGTTGCCGTCAGGTCATCAAATACTTTCAGTTGATATTCGGTATACTTCTGCTCAGGCTCATCAGCGCGCGAGAAATGCGTCATCAGCTGCACTGCACTGGCCACATTGGGACATTGAAGCAGGCGCTGATACGCAGCATCAAAGTTCTCGGCGACAAAACCGAGGCGATGCATACCTGAATCAACTTTCAGCCAGACATTCACCGGTGTATCCAGTTGCACCTGCTCCAGCATCTCCAGCTGGGATTCATGATGCACGACGGTATCAATTTTATGTTCAACCAGAGTGGGTAAGTCTTCGGCTATGAAAAAGCCCCCCAGCAATAGCACTCGCCCCTTTACACCACCTTTGCGCAGCGCCAGAGCTTCTTCCAGGCGAGCCACACCAAAACCATCGGCCTCACCATCCAGATGACGGGCCACATTCAGCAGCCCATGCCCATAAGCATTGGCTTTGACAATGGCCAGTACACGACTTTCCGGCGCCAGTGTTTTAAGCTGACGCAGGTTATGAGTTAAAGCACCAAGACGGATCTCGGCTCTGGGAAAAGGTTTCAAATACGCACCTTGAATAGTGAAAAAGCAAAGGGATTAACCATCTTCAAATACCAGTGGACCGGCATAGCTATCAAATCGGGAGAAGTGCCCCTGAAACGTCAGACGTACCCGGCCAATCGGGCCGTTACGCTGCTTACCTATGATGATTTCGGCAGTACCTTTGTCTGAGGAGTCATTGTTATACACCTCATCACGATAAATAAACATAATAAGGTCAGCATCCTGCTCAATAGATCCGGATTCACGCAAGTCTGAGTTCACCGGACGTTTATCAGCCCGTTGTTCCAGCGAGCGGTTCAGCTGTGACAGGGCAATCACGGGAATTTCCAGCTCTTTGGCCAGCGCCTTGAGCGAACGGGTAATTTCAGCAATTTCCAGAGTACGGTTGTCTGCCAGCGCGGGGACCTGCATCAACTGCAGGTAGTCGACCATGATCATCGACAAACCGCCATATTCACGGGCGATCCGGCGGGCACGGCTACGCACTTCGGTAGGCGTCAGGCCAGAGCTGTCGTCGATATACATCTTACCCTGCTCGAGCATTAGCCCCATGGTCGACGATACCCGCGCCCAATCGTCGTCATCCAACTGACCGGTACGGATCCTGGTTTGGTCAACCCGGCCCAAAGAGGCCAGCATACGCATCATAATCTGTTCCGAGGGCATCTCAAGACTGAAAATCAACACCGGTTTGTTTTCATTCATGGCCGCGAATTCACACAGGTTCATGGCGAAGGTGGTTTTACCCATTGACGGACGGGCAGCTACGATGACCAAATCCCCCGACTGGAAACCTGCGGTCATATTGTCCAGATCAGAAAAACCACTGGATACCCCGGTCACGCCATTGTGGGGGTTATTGTAGAGCTGCTCGATGCGATCAACCGTCTTTTCCAGAATGGTTTTAATCCCTTCCGGACCGCTCTCGGCACTGTTGACGCGCTGCTCGGCAATCTTGAATACCTTGGTTTCGGCGTAATCCAGCAAAGCACTGGAATCCCGCCCCTCCGGGTTATAACCGGCATCAGCAATTTCCTGAGCCACCCGGATAAGCTCCCGCACCACCGCTCTTTCGCGCACAATTTCCGCGTAGGAGACAATGTTACCGGCGCTGGGGGTGTTCTTGGCGATCTCACCCAGATAGGCAAAACCGCCGGCATCTTCCAACTCGTGGGACAGCTCAAGCTGCTCGGATACAGTCACCAAATCGATTGGCTGACCGGACTCAACCAACTTCTCCATGGCACTGAAAATCATGCGGTGAGAGCGGGAATAAAAATCTTCCCGGACAATCGCTTCAGCGACCCTATCCCAGGCCTCGCTGTCCAGCATCAGGCCACCCAACACCGACTGCTCGGCTTCCAGCGAGTGAGGCGGCAGCTTTAGGGCCTCAACCTGAGGATCCCTGGGCTTATTTTTGGCCTTAAAGGCCGCTTGCGAAGACATTTACGCTCCCGATTACAACGGTGTTAGGAAATATGATATAAACCAACATGCTATAGACTTATAGGCTACAGATAGCCCTCTATTTGTTCTACAAAACTGACATAAAAATCAACAATAAGGAATGAATATGCGTAACGCATTGGTCGCAACCCTGATGCTGTCATCCGGCGTAGTCTTCGCCGATGAGGGGCAATGGCAACCCTATCAAATGCCTGCTATTGCTGACAAATTAAAACAAAGAGGAATAGATATCCCCGCAGAGCAGCTGGCAGACTTAAGCCGTTATCCAATGAATGCGGTTGTAGGACTGGGGTATTGTACCGCCAGTTTTGTGTCTCCTAAAGGCTTAGTTGTCACCAACCACCACTGTGCCTACCGTGCGATTCAGTACAACACCAAACCAGAACATAACTATCTGGATCAGGGTTTCCTGGCAAGCTCTCAGGATAAAGAGCTCAGCGCCGGCCCCGATGAGCGTTTATATATCACCGAATCCGTCACCGATGTCACCGCACAGATAACTGCCAACCTGCCAGCAGAACCACTGGCCAGATATGAAGCGATTGAAACCAACAAAAAAGCACTGATTAAAGAGTGTGAAGCGGATGACAACTATCGCTGCTCGGTACCCAGCTTCCATAACGGGCTGGAGTACTATCTGATCAAGCAATTGATCATCCGCGACGTTCGGCTGGTGTACGCGCCGCCAAAAAGTGTCGGCAGTTATGGTGGTGATATCGATAACTTTGAATATCCCCGCCACAGCGGTGACTTCACTTTCCTGCGCGCCTATGTTGGCAAAGATGGCAAGCCTGCGGCTTACTCTGCAGATAATGTTCCCTATGTGCCCAAGAGCTACCTCAAGGTCAACGCCGATGGTGTAAACGCTGGTGATGGTGTATTTGTGGCCGGTTACCCGGGTTCTACCAGCCGCTATCGGCTGACCTCTGAGCTGGAGTTCGCCTCTGACTGGCTGTATCCGGTATTGGCTGACAGATACCAGCGCCAAATCGACACCATTGAAGCTATGGGAGCCAACAACCAGAATGTTGCCATCAGGTACGCCGGTACTCTGGCGGGCAACGCCAACCGCATGAAGAAGCTCAACGGTTTGCTCGATGGCTTCCGTGCTACAGATATTGCCGGTATCAAACTGGCCAGAGAAGATGCATTTGTCGACTGGCTGATGCAAACCTCCAAGGCGCAAACCGAACTCATCAGTCAGCTGGAGGTTCTGATCGCAGAGTATCAGGCAGCCACTCAAACCAGCTTCTATTTCAAAAACGCCCAGTCCAGTACCCTGCTGGATGCCGCCAACCGTCTGTATCGACTGGCGAAAGAGAAGCAGAAACCGGATGCGCAGCGCGAATCCGGTTACCAGGAGCGGGATATGAAGATGTTTGAAGCTAGCCTCAAGCGAATCGATCGCAGCTTCGAGCAGTCGGTGGACAAGACCCTGTGGTTGCAGGATATCCAGGCCTATCAGAGCCAGTCCCACAAAGTGGCGGAGCTGGATAAGCTGCTGATCTATGACAATCATGCCTCACTGGAAGATAAGATTTTCGGCATGTACTCACTGACCGGATTAACCGACGCCGAGACCCGCCTTGGCTGGATGGATAAATCACCGGAACAGTTTGAAAACAGTGCAGATCCTTTCATTCGTCTGGCCGTCGCCCTATACGATGAAAACATGGCGTTGGAAAAAGAGGAAAAAGAGCTGGCTGGCAGACTGTCCATAGCGCGCCCTGACTATATGGCCGCAGTAATTGACTACTACAAAGCCAACGACTTGCCGGTGTATCCGGATGCCAACGGCACTCTGAGGATCACCTACGGCATGGTGGATGGCTATCAGTCCCGTGACGGCCTCTACAAACAGCCATTCACCCGCCTTGAAGGTATCACCGCCAAGCATACAGGCGTAGAACCTTTCAACGCGCCACAAAAGGTACTGGATGCCATTGCCAAAGGCGATATGGGTGAGCATAAGGTTGAATCTGTTTACGCCGATCCCCGGGGTTTTGTGTGCCGTCTATTCTCCTGCCTGGATAAACCCGAACAGTTCGACTCAGTCCCGGTCAACTTTCTCTCCAGCGTAGACACCACCGGAGGCAACTCTGGTTCTCCCGTGTTTAACGGCAAAGGCGAACTTGTGGGTCTGAATTTCGACTCCACCTACGAAGCCATTACCAAAGACTGGTTCTTCAATCCCACCATCACCCGAGCGGTACATGTTGATATTCGCTACATCCTGTGGATGATGGACAAGGTGGATAACGCCCATAACCTGATTGACGAGCTGGAGCTGGTCCGCAATTAAGGCAACCCAAACAGTAACACCAGCCAGCGGGCTGGTTTTATACCAGTCCGCATAGAAGATTGATCTCCTCAGAGCGGTGTCAGCCATTCAATTACGAGCCAAATTGGTCACGACATAGCGGATCTAGGGAAGGTGCGAATAAGTCCCGTGCGTGCTCTGCGAGTGCTGACAGCCTCTAGATGCGCGGCGCAGTTTGAAGTTAATGGCCCTAGTCCTTAGCGAGAACTGCAACAAAGCAGATAGGGCTGCCAGCCTC
The DNA here is from genome assembly GCA_021462625.1 of Shewanella sp. Lineage (GTDB taxonomy): Bacteria > Pseudomonadota > Gammaproteobacteria > Enterobacterales > Shewanellaceae > Shewanella. The sequence continues at coordinate 24,605 of JAJNAU010000003.1, read as the reverse complement.
GCCCTACGGGGCTTTCGAGCAAATACGATTGCTTTGGTATTCAGCTTTGAAAGGCAACCAGCCTTCCTTTATCTGAATACCTCGAACTCGCTTCTGCTCATAAGCCCGAGCGGTGCGAGGACTTGTTCGCACCTTCCCTAGGACTAGACGATTTGGTGAAGTAATCGTGTGGCAGACACCCTCCCACAGGGCGAGTTTAAAAGGCGCGAATGCTGCTCAGCACAATTTTGATTTATCCCGATAGACCTTCAATTGTGATGATTGCCTTCAAGCCTTTTCTTTCTCGCTGAGTGAGTTAACCCCTATGCGGATTGGTATTATTGTTTGCCCTGAATCGTCAGGTTTGCCAAATGCCAGGCATAAAAAAACACCGCCCTGAGGCGGTGTTTTTTCAGACTAATCGAAATTAAGCTTCTGCAACTACAGAAACTTTAACGGTTGCCTTAACTTCAGTGTGCAGAGCAACTTCAACTTCGAACTCACCGGTAGTACGCAGCGCACCGTGTGGCAGACGAACTTCAGCTTTGCTCAGCTCAATGCCAGCAGCAGTAACTGCATCAGCGATGTCACGAGTACCTACAGAACCGAACAGTTTACCTTCGTCACCGGCCTTTGAAGCGATAACCACAGCTTCCAGAGCAGCGATTTTCTCAGCGCGTTCGTTGGCAGCAGCCAGTTCACCAGCCAGTTTGGCTTCGAGTTCAGCGCGACGAGCGTCAAACACTTCAGTGTTGGCAGCGTTAGCTACAACTGCTTTACCCTGAGGCAGCAGGTAGTTACGAGCATAACCGGCTTTAACAGAAACTTGGTCACCCAGGTTGCCCAGGTTAGCGATTTTATCAAGCAGAATAACGTTCATTATCAATTCCTCTAGCTAGAACAGTGCCGATTACTGATGCAGATCAGTGTATGGCAGCAGTGACAGATAACGAGCACGCTTGATAGCGCGAGCCAGCTGACGCTGATACTTGGCAGAAGTACCAGTGATACGGCTTGGAACGATCTTGCCACTTTCAGTGATATAGTTCTTCAGAGTAGCAATATCTTTGTAATCGATCTCAGTAACACCTTCAGCGGTGAAACGGCAGAACTTGCGACGACGGAAATAACGTGCCATTTTGACAGTCTCCTAAGTTTTCAATTCGACATTTTCAGCGTGGATTACCAAACGGCTTTGTCCGTTTCGGTGTTGCTGCATGGCGATAAAGCCATCAACTTCAACTTCCACGCCGGCTTTCAGTTTGTCTGTTACGCCTTTAAAGCGGGGGCCACTCAATACCACCTGAATCTGACAGTAGACGTTTCTCAGCATTTCGGCTTCGAAGCGCTGAGAGCTGTGCTCCAGTGTAATAATGCAGTGTGCAATACCAGCTGGACTGTCAAATTGTCTGGACCTCAGTACGTGCCCAGACAGCACCAGGCGATTGGTGGTCACAAATAAACTTACTCAGCAGATTCTTCAGCGTTTTCTTTAACTTCTTCAGTAGCTTTTTCAGCGGCAACAGCACGACGTGAATCACGCTCGTCTTTTGCCTTGGCCATTGGAGAAGCTTCGGTGATGGCAGCTTTAGTGCGCATAACCAAACTACGCAAAATAGCGTCGTTGAAACGGAAAGCAGTCTCCAGCTCTTTGATAGACTCAGCAGTCGCTTCTACGTTCATCAGAATGTAGTGAGCCTTGTGCAAATCCTGAATTGGGTAAGCCAGTTGACGACGACCCCAGTCTTCCATACGGTGAATGGTGCCATTTGCTTCAGTGATGATACCAGTGTAACGCTCAATCATACCTGGTACTTGTTCACTCTGATCAGGGTGAACCATAAATACGATTTCGTAATGACGCATTGATTGCTCCTTACGGGTTTGTAGCCTCGGCATTGGCTCAGTCAGACCAAATGGAGGCAAGGAACGAGAAAGTGACTGATTAAGGCGCGTGATAGTACATAAACCCGGCAGGAAACTCAAGCAATAATCCCGCCTGAAAGCAGTTAGTTTACTTAAGCTTAAGAAAGGTGCGCATAAGTCCCGTGAGCATCGGCTTACAGCCTGCAGATACAAGCTACCGTTCTTGCGATTGCCCAGTTCTTCGCAAGAACTGGGCCGCTAGCTACAGGTGCAGCGGTAAGCCACGCCTCTTGCGCAAGCTGGCATTCCTTGTATCATGGCGTAATGCAGTACTTACGTTACTGATTTGGCTATTTTTAAACTCTCGGATACAGAGTCATAACTATAATGCTCAGAGCCGCTTTTATCTCTCTTCTTCCCCTACTGTTGATTTCCGCCCCCTCCTGGGCACTGGTACCACCGGATTATCAGGAACCCCCCAGTGACTTCACCGCCGAGGTGGAGGCGGGATTTCAGCTCAACACGGGTAACACTGAGTCCAGCAGTTTCAATGGCCGTACCAAGCTGGTTTATGACACCAGTAACTTTAAACAGGAAGGTACGGTAAAAGCATACTATGCCTCGGACTCAGAAAAGACCACGGCGAAAAAGTATAACCTGCATCTGCAATCCAACTATAAGCTCAATGGCAGCTATATCTTTACTCAAGGGGATTTCACCTGGGATAAATTCGGTTCATATACCCGGATTATGACTGTGTCATCGGGTTATGGTTTTAATGCCATAGCGACCTCAAAAACTAAACTGAGTCTGGAAGTGGGTCCGGGTTACCGGTATAACCTGCCCTTTGGCAGCGATCCGGCCATAGAGCCTATTGCCGAGCAGGATGTGATTTTACGAACCTCGGCCAAGTTAGAGCAGAAGATCCATGAGTACACTCACTTCAGCGCCGATCTGGTCACCGAAGTAGGCGAAAACAACAATACTGTGGCTCTGGATCTGGCCTACAAAAATACCGTGTTTCAGAACTGGGCTTTCAAGGTGGGTTTTAACGTCAAGTACACTCAGGTGGTTCCCGAGGGCACCAAACAGACAGATACCATCTCAACCTTTAATCTGCTGTATACCTTCCAATGACCTCCACTCCCGGAGTAGAGATCAGCCTTCAATAAACGCTACCGTGAAATACAAGGTCGGACTTATCCTTCCCCAAAAAAACTTGACAGCAATACTTTATTCTGCTCAAAGTCAACATTACTCATACCAGAATTGGTAACTATCTGGTTAGAATATACGGTTTAACGCTGCCAAGGTTTGTTACAACCAAGTCTAAAAGTACCTCTGCGCCTTCAGCGTTTCAGGAAAGGAGAACAGTTTAAACCGGACAACGTGAGGAAATAGAGTGTTAATAGGTATTTCATTTCCGGAGTTTGTATTATGTATCCAGTTGCTTCAGCATCAGCCCGTACCGCATCAACAAGAATCTCCCTAGTTTCTGCTTCATTTCCCAGAGATTTATCGGTATTAGCGGCAATCAATGATTCGGCGACTAAGCTAAGTTGCGGGCCAGTTGCCATGCGGGTGTTTCGGTACTTAGAAGAAGGTTTGCTAAAACCCATTACTGAGCGTGAATGTGTAAAACCAGAGCCGATGTCAAGGTTCAGCCTGTTTGGCAATTTGGACGACCTATACATATGGAAGGGACTTGGAATGGTTGAGGCAACAGGAAATCACGTTGAAAAGATCACGGAAATTCACCATAAAATCCTTACCATCAGAACCAATGGACATGCCGTTATCAATTTTAAATATGAGGTTTCAGGAAAGGGAAAAGGGCATTTCTGTAATGTCCTTCGCGTAGATAGAGGCTATTTGATACTTGATGCGATTAACCGGGAGGCATTTTACCGCTATGTGGAATGTCAAAATTTGTTTGAATATTTTCAACTCAAACTACCTCGGGTTGGCGCTGACCAGCTCTTCACGCTTACGATAATATATTGACAACGTCTTTTTCGTGGGCAGTATGCAGGTCTTTAAAACTCGTCTTTCGGGAGCGTGTCAGCCATACACACTGTTACTTGTAATTAGTCCACCAAATTGTCTCGCCATAGAACCACTATGTCGTCACCAATTTGGCTTGTACTCGAATGGCTGACATCGCTCTGATGAGATCAAATCTCTATGGAGATTGGTATCACCTCCTTGGTTCGACATTGCCGTGCTTGTAGTGGCCTACTATCAGATTTCTGTTCGTCACAACCAAGTTTTGCCATTTGCTTCCTTCAGATTTCACCTCAGGGTGAACACCCTTGCATAGGTTAACGGTTCTCGCTCGACTGAGCCCGTAGAGGACTTTCACTTCCTAGAACAACGCCATGCTAGGCGCACAAACCAAAAAAGGTGCCCAAAGGCACCTTTTATTTTATAACTTGCGGAATTACCCCAGCCGCTGACGTACCACTTCGAACAAGCAGATACCGGTGGCCACCGAAACATTCAAACTGGAAACACTGCCCGCCATAGGGATGGACACCAGAGTATCGCAACATTCCCGGGTCAAACGGCGCAGCCCTTTACCCTCAGCCCCCATGGCAACAGCCAGAGAACCTTTAAGGTCGGCCTGATACAGGTTGCAATCGGCCTCGCCGGCAGTGCCTATAATCCATACCCCTTTGTCCTGCAAATGACGCATGGTACGAGCCAGGTTGGTGACCTGGAACAGAGGCACGGTTTCAGCAGCACCACAGGCAACTTTACTGACAGTTGCCGTCAGGCTCACCGCATTATCTTTAGGCACAATAATGCCATGAACGCCAGCAGCATCAGCGTTACGCAGACAGGCTCCAAGGTTGTGCGGATCTGTCACGCCATCGAGGATCAGCAGAAAGGGCAACTCAGTCGCTGCCAGCAGGTCATCCAGATCGTGCTCATTCAAAGCCCTGGCGGGTTTTACCCTCGCAATGATGCCCTGATGTTGAGTACTGCCAGCTTTCTCATCCAATACCTTACGGGAAGTTTGAGGCATGGAAATACCATACTCAGTAGCCAGCCTCACCAGTGGGGCAACCCGCTCGTCCAGCCTCCCCTGCATAAGAAACAGCTCCAATACCCTTTCCGGGCTGCGCTTCAGTACAGACTCAACCGCGTGGATACCGAAAATCAACTCGTGCTTCTTCATTTACTCTTTCTCTTGCCACCCTTGCTCTTGGATGCCTTTTGGGCTCCGGCTTTGGCAGACGACTTTTTCACTGAACTCTTGTTACCCTTTTTGGCAGGCTTGGTGGCACAGCGCAAGGAATCACGTACACGGGTCCCTTTGCTGCCACCACGGGATGCTCTGTCCCCTTCTGCGCCACTGCGATTAGCTTTTGCCCCTTCAAGGTTAACCCTTTCTCTGGCGCTCAGTGGTCTGCGGCTGCGACTCTGTTTGCGTCCGCCTTCATCACCCACCATCAACAGGTCTATTTGCCTGTCGTCCAGATTCACGGCGGCGACCTTAACGGTAACCGGATCGCCCACCTGATAAATCTGCCCGGTAGCTTCACCAATCAGCCGCTGACGCATGGGGTCGAACTGATAGTAATCGCTGCCCAGACTGGAAATATGCACCAGACCATCGATAAACAAATCATTCAGCCGGACAAACAGACCAAAGCTGGTCACTGAGGCGATAACGGCTTCAAAGGTGTCGCCCACGTGATCCTGCATAAACTCGCATTTGAGCCAGTCACTGACATCACGGGTGGCCTCATCGGCACGACGTTCAGTGTTGGAACACTCTTGCCCTAACTGATCCAACTCCTCAAGCTGGTAGTGATAACCGCCATCCTTAGTCCACTTTTCATCACTGTCACCACGTTCTTTAGCCAGCAAATAACGGATCACCCGGTGCAGCACCAGATCCGGATAACGACGGATCGGTGAGGTAAAGTGGGAATAAGCTTCCAATGCCAATCCAAAGTGCCCCTCATTGTCAGCGGTGTAAATCGCCTGACGCATAGAGCGCAGTAACATCACCTGAATGAGCTGAGCATCTGGACGGTCAGTAATTGACTCCATCAGCAGCTGGAAATCAATGGGCTGAGGCTCAGCACCACCGCCAAGGCTCAAGCCGCGCTCGGCCAGAAACTCACGGAACTGGGTCAGCTTTTGCTCCGATGGTGTTTCATGCACCCGATACAGGACTTCGCCTTTGTGCTTTTTAACAAATTTGGCCGCCGCCACGTTGGCTAAAATCATGCACTCTTCAATGATCTTGTGGGCTTGGTTACGCACCCTGGGCACAATTTTGTCTATCTTGCGCTGCTCATTAAAGATGAACTGAGTCTCTACTGTCTCAAAACCGATGGCTCCGCGCTGGGCACGTTGCTCATCCAGGGTCAGATACAGCTCCTGCAGTACCTGAAGATGCGGCAGCAAAGGCTGATGCTCGGGCAATCCCGGTTCGCCTTCCAGCATGGCCGCCACCTGGGTATAGGTGAAGCGCGCATGGGAGTGCATCACCGCCGGGTAAAACTTGTAGCCTGTGAGCGCACCTTTGGTCGAAATGGTCATCTCAGCTACCATACACAGGCGGTCAACTGCCGGATTCAGGGAGCACAGGCCATTGGACAGCTTTTCAGGCAACATGGGGATCACCTGCGATGGGAAGTACACAGAGTTGCCACGGCTTCTGGCTTCCACATCCAATGCCGAACCTGTGCGCACATAGTGACTCACGTCAGCAATAGCCACCCACAAACGCCAGCCGCCGCCACGTTTGCGCTCAGCGTAAACCGCATCATCGAAGTCCCGTGCATCTTCCCCGTCTATGGTCACTAAGGGTAAATGACGCAGATCGACCCGATATTGCTTTTCAGCTTCGGTCACTTCATCAGGAATACGGCGCAGTTTCTTTTCAATCACTGCCGACCACTGGTGTGGCAGATCGTAATTGCGCAGGGCAATCTCAATTTCCATGCCGGGGGCCATTTGCTCACCCAGCACTTCTGTCACTTTACCGGCAGCCTTTACATAGCGTCCAGGGCGGCGGGTGAGCTCGACCACCACCACATCGCCATGACGAGCACCGTTGCGATCGGCACTGTCGATCAGAATTTCGTGGGTAATCCGCTTGTCGTCAGCCACCACAAAACTCATGCCGCAATCGACATAAAATCGACCAACCAGAGCAGCTGTTCGCTCCTGGATCAGACGCACAATGCGCGCATCACGCCGCCCTTTACGGTCGGTTCCAGCCTTTTGTGCCAGCACCTTGTCGCCATGGAAATACAGCTGCATATCGCGGTTGGATATGTACAGATCATCGCCGCCATCATCCGGACGGAAGAAGCCGAATCCATCCCGGTGCCCAAGAATGGTACCGGCTATTAGATCCATCCGCTCCGGCAAGCCATAGCTCTGACCCCGGGTAAACACCAACTCGCCATCGCGCTCCATGGCGCGTAGTCTCCGGCGCAGCGCCTCGAGCTGCTCTTCATCTGTAATTTTCAGTGCCTGGGCTATCTTGTCCCGGGTCAGGGGAGAGGCCTGGGAGCGCAAGTAATCCAGAATATACTCGCGACTGGGAATTGGGTTGTCGTATTTGGTTTGTTCACGCTCAAAATGAGGGTCTTTTATCATTCATTTTCCACATAGGTTGATCCCTCCAGAGAGGGCGGGATCAACGGCCACTCAAGGATGCGTTGATGGCTCTTTGCACCACGCTTGCTGGCATCCTGGCCTCTAATCCCTGTAGTAAAGTTAAGGCTTCCAATTTAGTTGCTTCATCACCGAACACTTCGTTAAACAGCCAGTGATAAGCCAACTCATAATCCCATGGACTACCATAGCCATCTGACATTAACTTTACCAGCATCATACGGGCAGTTTGGTTGCCATTGGCCGCAGCCGGAAGCACATATTGCACCGCTCTGTGTTTATTCTGCACCACAAAACGGCCATCTCGATAATATTGGGCCAGTAAAACCATGGCCTCAGGACTGCCCTGATCGGCAGCCATCTGTAACATTTCCATGCCACGGGAAGGATTGGCGGGCACACACACACCATAGTTCATCATCTCTCCCCACAGATACTGGTAGAGAGGTTGTTTAAGAACCTGCGCCCTGGCTTCGATATCCTGAACCAGCTGACATTCATCCGCCTTCACCTGCTGCAGGTAACGGTTGGCATGGATCAGTGACAGCAATTTTTCCTGGCTGTAAATATCAACAACAATAGACTCACCACGGGCAAGTCCACTCAGCGTCAGTGGCAATAGCCAAATCAACAGCGTCCGTAACATCTTATCTATCCCTTTAGCCATGATTACCACTTCATCGGCAGTATAACCCAATTCTGAAGAGTGGTGGCGCAGGGGAAATGTCTAAGGAAGGTGCGAATAAGTCCCGTGCGTGCTCTGCGAGCGATGACAGCCCCGAGACGCGTAACGCAGCTCGACCTTAATGGCCTGAGTCATTAGCGAGAGCTGCAACCAAGCAGATAGGGCTGTCAGCCTCGCCCTTTGGGGCTTTCGGGCAAACACGATTGCTGTGGTATGGCGCTTTGAAAGGCAACCCGCCTTGCTGCAGCTGAATACCTTGAACTCGAATTTGCCCATCAGCCAGAGCGGTGCGAGGACTTGTTCGCACCTTCCCTAATCACTGGTAGTTCGAAGCTTGTTGTGGCAAATGACGTTGATACAGTGCGCATTACACCTCATTCGGCCTCAACAAGCTTGCAATGAAAAAGGCCACTTAGGCGACCTTTTTCATCTCATCAGTTGAATGGATTCACCAAAATCATGGTTTCATTCCGATCCGGACCGGTAGAGATAATATCAACTGGAGTTTCAAGCAACTCTTCAATGCGCTTGATGTAGTTGATAGCTGCCTGAGGCAATTGTTCCAGAGACGTCGCGCCAAAGGTGTTTTCACTCCAGCCCGACATGGTTTCATAAACTGGAGTGACCAGTTCATAACCTTCTGCAGCCAGCGGGGTCACCTTGGTTACCGTGCCATCTGGATACCGGTAACCCACACAGATTTTTACTTCTTCCAGTCCGTCCAGTACGTCCAGCTTGGTCAGACAGAAACCACTAACACTGTTGATCTGAACTGCGCGGCGCATCGCCACCGCATCCAACCAACCAGGGCGACGCTTACGGCCAGTGGTTGCACCAAACTCATGGCCCTTGGTGCCCAGGTAGTCACCAATTTCATTATTCAGTTCGGTCGGGAATGGACCTGCACCAACGCGAGTGGTGTACGCCTTGATGATACCGCATACATAGTCTATATGACGAGGACCGAAGCCACTGCCGGTAGCTACACCACCTGCAGTTGTATTGGAAGAGGTCACATATGGGTAAGTACCATGGTCGATATCCAGCAGTGTACCCTGAGCGCCTTCAAACAGAATATTGTCACCAGCCTTGCGCGCCTGATCCAGCAGTTCAGTCACGTCAACACACATGCTCTTGAGATAATCGGCTATCGCCAGTGCATCATCCAGAGTCTGCTGATAATCAACCGCTTCTACGCCATAGAATTCAGTCAGCATGAAGTTGTGATACTTCATCAGCTGTTTTAGTTTTTCTGCGAACAACTCAGCGTTAAACAGGTCGCCCACGCGCAGACCGCGACGGGAAATCTTGTCTTCGTAAGCAGGACCGATACCGCGACCGGTAGTACCAATAGCGTTGTTGCCACGGGCCTTTTCACGGGCGATATCCAGTGCGCAGTGGATTGGCAGGATCAGTGGACACGCTTCAGAGATCAGCAGACGTTCTTCAACTGGCACGCCACGCTCTTTCAGCATATTGATCTCTTTCATCAGCGCATCGGGAGCCAGCACTACGCCGTTACCGATAATGCATTTCACATTATCACGCAGAATACCGGAGGGGATGAGATGAAGAACGGTTTTTTGACCATCGATAACCAGCGTGTGGCCGGCGTTGTGGCCGCCCTGATAGCGAACTACATAATTTGCCTGTTCGGTGAGAAGGTCGACAATCTTACCTTTTCCTTCGTCACCCCATTGAGTGCCGAGAACGACTACATTTTTGCCCATTGTTTGCTGCAAGGTTGCGATTAAAGCGGGATCTTAACAGATTTCCCCAGCGAAGGGTCAATAAATTTATGAAAAAATAATCATCAGAATCACACCGGCGGTGACTAAAGATCCCCCGATCCGGCGGATAAGATTTTGATCTAACTTGGCTAACTCAATTAAATAGGTTTGCCATTTTGCCGGAAAAAAGGCCGGTCCCAAGCCCTCTATGAGCATAACCAGCCCCAGAGCAAGCATCCACACTTCGAAGCTCATATCTTTCCCTAACACAGGTTTTAAGTCTTTGACTGCAATCTGCCTTCAAAGCCTTTGCTTTGGTATTAAAAACGAAATAAAAAACCCAGCATATAGCCGGGTTTTTTGTAAATTCTGCAGCGTAAAATTAACGCTTGGAGAACTGTGGCTTACGACGTGCTTTGCGCAAACCCACTTTCTTACGTTCAACCTGACGAGCATCACGGGTAACGAAACCAGCAGCACGCAGAGAAGGACGCAGAGCTTCATCCAGTTGCATCAGAGCACGGGTGATACCGTGACGGATAGCACCTGCTTGACCGGTGATACCACCGCCCTTAACAGTTACATAGATGTCCAGCTTGTCAGTCATTTCAACCAGCTCCAGTGGCTGACGAACAACCATGCGAGCAGTTTCACGACCGAAGTAAACGTCCAGAGGACGCTTGTTCACGATGATGTTACCTGTACCAGTCTTCGCGAATACGCGAGCAGTAGAGGTTTTGCGACGGCCAGTGCCGTAGTACTGAGTTGCAGCCATTTGCTTTATCCCGTATTAGATATCAAGAACTTGAGGTTGTTGTGCAGCGTGGTTGTGCTCGGCACCAGTGTAAACTTTCAGCTTACGGAACATGGCGCGGCCCAGAGGACCTTTTGGCAGCATACCCTTAACTGCTTTCTCGATGATCATTTCTGGCTTGTGAGCTTGCAGCTTCTCGAAGCTGATTTGCTTGATGCCACCTGGGAAGCCTGAGTGCGAGTAGTATGTCTTGTCCTTGGCTTTATTGCCAGTAACAGTCACTTTCTCTGCGTTGATAACGATGATGTAATCACCGGTATCCACGTGCGGAGTGTACTCAGCCTTGTGCTTGCCGCGCAGACGCCGAGCGATTTCAGTAGCAATACGACCCAGGGTCTTGCCCTCAGCGTCAACAACGTACCAGTCACGAGATACAGATTCTGGCTTAGCAGTAAAAGTAGTTTTCATTTAGAAAAACCCAAAGTTAAATTCTGTCTCACCTGTTATCTGCGAAATGCAGAAAACACGAAAATGCCGCCCTATGCCCCTTCGAGCAGAGAAGCAAGCTTTACAAATTCCACCATATCGGCGGTAGTAACGTGGGCAGGCTGCGGATTATAGCCAACGCTGAGTTTAAAATCACCTGTTTTTTAGGAACTCTTGCAAACAAATGCAAAAGACAAAGGCTATTTACTGCGAACTGTGTCTTGCATATGATAGTTGTAAGCCAGCGCAGAACATGCACGGGACTTATTGGCACCTTCCTTGGGTATCTGCATATCAACAGGGACTCAAAAAAAACCGGATTTATGGCAAATGTTCAAGTGCCAAATACTCGTGAGATTGCATCTCTGTGAGCCGGGAGCGGCATCGGTGGAACTGAAATTCCAGTTGTCCCTGGGTATAAAGCTCCTCTACAGACACCTGGGATGAAATAATGAGCTTCACATGGCGCTCATAAAATTCATCGACCAGCGCAAGAAAACGCCGGGCAACATCGTCGCCGGTCTGCTTCGCACCCATCTGCTCAACGCCACTGAGCAGCACGGTATGATAAAGACGGGAAATTTCCATATAGTCGCGCTGACTGCGGGGGCCATCGCAGAGCGCGCGAAAGTCGGCCAGCAATATCCCCTGCGCCTGCTTACGAATGGGAAACCGGCGCCCTTCAATTTCCAGCGGCTCCGTAGAGACTTCTGCATCTTGCGCCAACAGACTGAAATATTTAAGCAAATTGGTATCTGCCTGAGCATCCAGAGGATAGTGATAGATCTCTGCCTGCTCCAGCATCCGTAACCGATAGTCCACCCCGGAATCCACATTAATCACTTCACAACATTGGTTTATCAGGGCAATTGCCGGCAAAAAACGGGCCCGCTGCAGGCCGTTGCGGTAAAGCTCATCGGGAATAATATTGGAGGTTGCTACCAACACCACTCCATGGCTGAAAAGTGATTCAAGCAAGGTTCCCAGCAACATGGCGTCGGTAATGTCAGAGACAAAAAACTCATCAAAGCAGATCACCCGATACTGAGCTGCCATTTTCACGGCAATGGCTGGCAGAGGATCGCGGGTACCTTTGAGTTCCTCCAGCTCGGCATGGACTCTGTGCATGAAGCGGTGAAAATGCGCACGCAATTTCTCATCAAAGGGCAGAGCTTCAAAAAAGGTGTCCATCAAATAGGTTTTGCCGCGCCCCACCCCACCCCACAAATACAGGCCTTTTATCTGTGTTGGCCGGCTAAGTCCCAGAGCCAACTTCATCCTGCTGCCAAAAGACTGCCCCTGGCGGGGAGCGAGTAACTCATCATAAACACGCTGCAATGCCCTCACGGCTTGTTCCTGAGCGACATCATGGCAAAAGTCCTCTCGCTTCAGATCAGCCTGATAATGAGCCCATGGAGTCGGTCGATCCACTTGAAACCCTCTCAAATTGTCCATATATGAGAAGTAAATAGTATCACGCCTGTCAACACAGGGGCACTGCCTCATTGGCAGGCAAACAGGAGTATTGAATGGATTGGACACTGACACTGGCTGCTTTCGTATTGGGTCTGGCGTTTGGCTATGTGATTCGCACTCTGTTCGTCCGCGTGGATTCAGGCAAAGATCTGGAAAAACGAGCCGACCAGGCTGTACTGGAACTCAGTCAGTACAAACAGAGCGTCACCGACCTGCATCAGGAACAGGGGCGTGAATTGGCCGCACTGGCCTTGCAATTGGACAAAGTGAACAGACAGTGGCATGAGGCCAGTGACTTTCTGCAGATCCAAGAATCGGACTTACCCAAGCCATCAAAACAAGCCACTACCCTGAAAAACGGGGCAGGCAAAGCCTGATACCAAAGGCATGCACCGAAGCAATTAGGATCTATTGACCTTTGGTAGTTATTTTGGCCGCAGTTTGTGAATTCTTTATCTAGGGCAGAGGTATCCAAGCCAGAGGCTTCGATGTGTCGCTAGCCTACATGAGAAACCAATAACGCAGGAGAAAGGGGCGACAAACGCTGCCTATAGGGCTGGGCTAAAAGCGTTTTATACTTTGTTGAGGGGTATTTGCTTAGCATGACTATGCGGCGCACACCTCCGGGCTCCTAAAACGCTTCCGCTAGAACAAAATTCGACCATAAAAGGTCAACAGAACCTGGGTTCTTACACAAATGATTACAACTTTTTCTGGATGATAAAGAAACTTACTCGAATTATTTCAGTCAGAGAAAAGAAATGTTCGTTTACATCTGCATTCCATTCAAGAATGGAATTAAATATCTGGTTTTTTGATACCCCTTAGACCTTTGGTAGTTATCTTGGCGGCAGTTTGTGAATTCTTTATCCAGGGCAGAGGTATCCAAGACAGGGGCTTCGATGGGTAGCTAGCCTACATGAGAAGCCGATAACGCAGGAGAGAAGGCCACAAACGCTGCCCATAGGGTTCGGCTAAAAGCGTTTTATGCTTTAAGGTGTAATTGCTTAGAATAACTATGCGCCGCACACCTCGCCGCGCCTAAGACTACGCTTTTCGCCAGAAAAAAATTTGACCAGTAAAAATTTGACCACCTTAATTAAGGTCAACAGACCCTAAGCAGGAGCCAACTATTTATGAAAACAAAAATGTCTTTGCTTTCCGTTGCGATTCTGAGTGCCAGCCTCAGCTTAATGCCAGCTGTAGCCAATGCCGCTCTGCCCATGTTTGCAGAAGGTCAGCAACTGCCCAGCCTGGCGACCATGCTGGAGCGTACAACTCCGGCCGTGGTATCAGTTTCTGTTTCCGGCACTCAGGTATCCAAACAAAGGGTGCCTGATATGTTCCGTTATTTCTTCGCCCCCAACGCACCAAGAGAGCAGATCCAGGAACGTCCATTTCGCGGGCTGGGTTCCGGTGTCATTATTGATGCCAAACGAGGCTATATCGTCACCAACAACCATGTTATCGACAATGCCGATAAGATCCTCATTGGCCTGCATGATGGCCGGGAATTTACCGCCAAACTGGTAGGTACAGATGAAGATTCCGACATCGCCCTGCTGCAAATCAAAGCCGAAGGTCTGACCGGAATCAAGTCTGCCGACTCAGACGCATTGCGGGTAGGCGACTTCGCCGTAGCCATTGGCAATCCCTTTGGCCTGGGCCAGACAGTGACATCAGGTATTGTCAGTGCGCTTGGACGCAGTGGTCTGGGTATTGAGATGCTGGAAAACTTCATTCAAACCGATGCGGCGATAAACTCAGGCAACTCTGGCGGGGCGCTGGTGAACCTTAAAGGCGAACTTATCGGCATCAACACCGCTATCGTTGCGCCGGGCGGCGGCAACATAGGTATCGGCTTTGCCATCCCTGCCAACATGATGCACAGTCTGGTTGATCAAATTATTGAACATGGTGAAGTTCGTCGTGGTGTGCTGGGTATTTCCGGCCAGGAACTGGACTCAAAACTCGCCAAAGCCTTTGGCCTGCAAACTCAGCATGGAGCCTTCGTCAATGAAGTGATGCCAGACAGCGCAGCCGATAAAGGCGGTATTAAGGCCGGCGACATAATTACCAGCGTCAACGACAAGAAGATCAAGTCCTTCCAGGAACTGAGAGCCAAGATTGGCACCCTGGGCGCTGGTACCAAAGTTACTCTGGGCCTGGTTCGTGATGGCGATCAAAAGACAGTTAAAGTCACCCTAGGTGAGCAGACCGATTCCAAAATTGCAGCAGCCGGTGGTGTTCACCCTATGCTGCAGGGGGCCACACTGGAAAACACCAAGGCGGGCATTGAGATCACTGACGTGAAACGGGGCTCTCCTGCCGCTCAGTCAGGCTTGCAGAAAGGCGATGTGATTGTTGGTGTGAACCGCAGCAAGATCACCACCCTCAAGGCCCTGAAAGAGTATCTCAAAGATTCCGAAGGCGCAGTGGCACTGAAGATAGTCCGGGGCGATATCGCCCTTTACCTGATGCTGCGTAACTGATCTTCAACCAACATCGGCAGCTTGCTGCCGATGTTTCTTATCACCAAACATGCTAATCTATCGGCAGTTTTTCGCCGGTGGCCGTTCTGATGACCGTTAAAGGTACCTTAGTATATATATTCAAAGCCGTTTTCTTTGGCCTGTTTATGGCCGGTGTATTCTTGCTGCTTAACCTGCTGACTCAGCACGACAATGCGCTGGGAAATTGGATGAACTTCTCCCGCCAGAAACAATCAGATTTATCATTTGCTCAGGCAGTACGCCGCGCTGCACCCGCCGTGGTAAATATTTACAGCCTGAGTATCGACAGACAGCGGCCACTCAATTCTGGCTCACTGCAGGGGCTCGGCTCAGGCGTATTGATGAGCAAGGAAGGTTACATACTCACCAACTATCATGTGATTAAGAAAGCCGACGAGATTGTGGTGGCACTGCAGGATGGTCGCAAATTTACCTCTGAAGTGGTCGGCTCGGACCCTGAGACAGATCTGGCGGTGATCAAGATCGAAGGTGACAATCTGCCAGTGGTACCGATAAACCTCAACAGCCCCGCCCAGGTAGGCGATGTCGTGCTGGCCATCGGTAATCCCTACAACCTGGGACAGACTATTACTCAGGGTATCATCAGCGCAACCGGCCGTAATGGACTGTCATCCGGTTACCAAGACTTTTTACAAACCGATGCCGCCATCAACGCAGGTAACTCAGGTGGCGCGCTTATCAACACCCGAGGCTCATTGATCGGTATCAATACCGCCGCATTCCAGATTGGCTGGGAAAGCGGTGGCCACGGCATTAATTTCGCCATTCCGATTAAACTGGCACACAGCATCATGAACAAGCTGATCAAAGATGGCCGGGTGATCCGCGGCGCATTGGGTATCTCAGGCGAGCCAGTAGTTCCGGTAATGGCACAGATCCTTAATCTGCCGGATTTACACGGCACTCTGGTAACATCAGTCGAGCGCAATGGACCGGCCGCAGCAGCTGGGATCCAGCCCAGAGACGTCATTGTGCAGTTCAACTATGAAGATATGCCTACCGTTGAAATGCTGATGGACAGAATTGCCGAAACCAAGCCAGGCACAGAGATAAATCTGACCGTCATACGCAAAGGTGAAACCAACCAAATACCGGTCGTTATTGGTGAGAAACCCATTAATTACAACTAATAAGCAACAAGGCAAGCCCAAAGCCCGCCTTTCTGTTGAACCATGGGGACACTTTCTGCCGGTTAATCAGTACACCAGCGTACACGGATACGAAACCCATCTTCAATGGCAATGGCAATGGCAATGGCAATGGCAATGGCAATGGCAATGGCAACGATCAAAAGCCCTGCAACAGAAAACTTCCAGCCTGAAGTAAAGCTCACGACGGCCAACACCAGTATCACCAACATCCAAATCAACCTTGGCATACATCCTCCTTCGCAGCATCCGCATCCAACTCATTGAAAAATCAGAGCACTAAGCATAGAGAGGATATTCTGGCCAGCAACCTCCACCATAGTTTGCAACAATACGACAACAAGTAGCACACAGGGCCATCAAACCAACAAAAAGGGCATTGGTATGCCAATGCCCTTTCAGAACTGACTTGTGCCCGATAGGCTACTTCACCCGCTCAACCTTACCACCCAAGTCTTTGAACTTGTCTTCGATGTGCTCATAACCACGATCCAGGTGGTAGATACGATCGACTATGGTGTTGCCGTCGGCCATCAACCCGGCGATCACCAGACTGGCAGATGCACGCAGATCCGTTGCCATCACCTGAGCGCCACTCAGACGCTCAACACCATGAGTAATACAGGTGTGCCCTTCCAGGTTCATATCTGCGCCCATACGTATCAGTTCAGGCACATGCATAAAGCGGTTTTCAAAGATAGTTTCTATGATGGTGCCTGTGCCTTCTGCCAGCACGTTCAATACACAGAATTGGGCCTGCATATCTGTCGGAAAGGCTGGGTATGGTGCAGTCTTGATATTGACAGCTTTGGGGCGCTGACCCTGCATATCCAGCTCAATCCAGTCCTCACCTGTGGTGATTTGGGCTCCAGCATCTTCCAGTTTCGTCAGCACCGCATCCAACGAGGAGGGATCGGCATTCACACAACGGATCTTGCCGCGGGTCACTGCCGCTGCCACCAGGAAGGTGCCGGTTTCAATACGGTCAGGCATGACCCGGTAATGACAGCCATTGAGTTTCTCCACTCCCTGAATACGGATGATTGGAGTACCCGCACCTTCGATTTTGGCGCCCATGGCAATCAGACAGTTGGCCAGATCGACCACTTCTGGCTCGCAGGCGGCGTTGTCAATAATGGTCTCACCATCCGCCAGCGCAGCAGCCATCAGCAGGTTTTCAGTAGCGCCGACACTGACCATATCCATAAAGATATGCGCGCCTTTCAAACGACCATCAACCCGGGCTTTGATATAGCCCTTTTTAACATCAATCTGGGCCCCCATCTGCTCCAGACCATGCAAGTGCAGGTTCACCGGACGGGCACCGATAGCACAACCACCAGGCAGAGAAACATCGGCCTGACCAAAGCGGGCAAGCAGAGGTCCCAGCACCAGAATGGAGGCGCGCATGGTTTTCACCAGCTCATAGGGGGCACAATAGTGATTCAGTTTACTGGTATCGATGCAGATCTCGCCGGACTGAGACTGAGTCACATCAGCCCCAAGACGGCGCAGCAGTTCACAACTGGTATTCACGTCACGCAACGACGGTACGTTGGTGACCACAAGCTCAGTTTCAGCCAGTACGCCAGCCATCAAAATCGGCAATGCCGCATTTTTAGCCCCGGAAATGACTACGTCTCCGTTTAGTGCGCCATTGGCCTGAATAGTTAATTTATCCACTTTGCCTCTCTACATTGGCATATTGAGAACTTTTTCGCGTTTCCATTGAGTCGGCGTGAAAGTTTTAATGGTTACTGCATGCAGTGCACCGCTGGTAATGTGTTCCATCAGCGGACCATAGACAGCTTGTTGCTGCTTGATACGACTCATGCCATCAAAGCATTCACCCACCGCAATCACCTTGAAATGACTGCTATCGGTCGTTACATGGGCTTCATCCAGTGACAAGGCCTGAGTTAACAGGGATTCAATCTCTTTACAATCCATGAACTGTGTACCTCAAGTGGTCAAGCCTGCAGATTAAAACAGGCTTGTAAATCATATAGCTCAACCAATTTGCTGAGCTGTTCGGAAGGCTGGGTCAAGCACAGTGACTGACCACTCGTCAGACGTTGGCGCCACAGTGCCAGCAGGAAAGCTATCCCGGCGCTGTCGCTGTAACTCAAAGCGGACAGTTCAAGCGTGTCCACCTCATCGGGAAACAACCCCTGGCGCACAGGCCACAAACTGACGACATCATGTTGCTCGAGCGTCCCGCTGACCCGGCACACATTGTCCTGCACGCTGAATTCAATCATGACCCTGCTCTTGCTTGGCTTGAACAGGCTCAGCGGCCTTGTCTTTGAGCATCTGAATAACTTTGTCCAGACCATATTGGCGAATAAGCCCGTCAAACTCTTCGGTCTTAGTGCGCAGAATGCTCACGCCCTCGGCTTTCAAATCATAAGCTTTCCAGCTGTCATCCTTTTGTTTGCGCAGACGAAACTCTAGCTTAATATCAGGGCGACCCGATTCCGCAATCTTCACATATACACGCACATCTTTGGCGTCATCAAACTTCCTTGCCGGCGCAAACTCGATGGTTTGATCCGTGTAGCTGCTCAGCGCATCGGCGTAAGTGGTGATCAGGTATGCCCTGAATGCATCAACAAAAGCCTGGCGCTGCTCGGGAGATGCATCTCTAACATATCTGCCCATGGCCTTCAGGCCCGCGTAGCGATAATCCACATGGGGCATCAGCACTTCCTCAACAATAACCTTGAGGTAATTGCGGTCTGCATCAATCTTCACCTTATCGGACTTGAATCTGTCAAAGGTCTGATTGGCCACAGTTTCCATCATGATATAGGGATTCTGGGTATTGACCTCGGCAGCCGCCGTTGCGCTGTGCGCCGCACCGAGCAACATCAACCCCATTGCAGCAGTCATAACTTGCTTAAACATGGCACTCACTCCTTACTTTTTATCGCCCATACTGTATAAAAACTGGCCAATCAAATCTTCCAGCACCAAAGCTCCGTGAGTATCTTGAATCACATCACCATCGGCCAGCATAGCGACATCTTTATCCACAAAACCTGGGGTCAGCCCCAAAAACTGCTCGCCCAGCAAGCCTGATGTCAAGATCGCCAGACTGCTGGTTTCAGGAAACTGGTCATAACGCTTATCTATGGCCATGGTGACCACAGGCTCAAGCGTAGCAGGATCCAGTTCAATGGCGCTGACTCGGCCTACCACAACACCGCCAACCTTGACCGGAGAGCGCACTTTCAGGCCTCCAATATTGTTGAAACTGGCTTTTAGACTATAGCTGCTGCCAGCCGATTGCACGTCCACGTTGGCGACCTGAAATACCAGAACCAAAAAGGCTGCCAATCCGGCCAGCATAAAGCTGCCCACCAAAATCTCTATTTTCCTTGTCAACATGTGCTGATTACCTGTTGTCCCAATACTCAATATTGCTTCAGCCAAACATTACGGCTGTCAGCAGAAAATCCAATGCCAATACGGTCAGACTGGCCTGCACCACAGTCTGTGTGGTTGCCCGGCTAATTCCTTCCGGATTAGGGATGACCTGATATCCCCTGTACAGCGCTATCCACGTGACGACCACGGCAAATACCAGGCTTTTGATCAGGCAATTAACTATATCCTGACGCCACTCTACCGAGGCCTGCAGAATTGACCAGAAGGAGCCGTGATCTATCCCTTTCCATTCTACCCCCACTAAATGTCCGCCCAGGATGCCAACTGCGGAAAACATCAGTGCCAACAATGGCATACTGATGACCCCGGCCCAGAAGCGCGGGGCAATGATTTGCCTGAGAGGATCAATGGCCATCATCTCAAGGCTGGAAAGTTGCTCGGTACTTTTCATCAAACCGATCTCTGCAGTCAGTGCGCTGCCTGCCCGTCCGGCAAACAGCAGCGCGGTCACTACGGGCCCAAGCTCCCGCAGCAGACTGAGGGCAACCATAGGCCCCAGACTCTCTTCAGTGCCAAAATCCACCAGGATGGTGTATCCCTGCAGCGCCAGTACCATACCGATAAACAGGCCGGAGACCAACACAATCACCATGGACTGAACACCGACCACATAGATTTGCTTCACCAACAGCGGGAAGCCTTTACGTACTTTGGGCGAATGGGCTACCGCCCCCCACAGCATCAATCCCGCCTGGCCCATACCGGCAACAAAATCAATGGCACTGCGCCCCAATGACGCAATCCTGTCAATCAGCCTCATTGGCCAACTCCTCAACAAAGTCCTTTGCCGGATAGTGAAATGGCACCGGGCCATCGGGCTGTCCCTGCAAAAACTGCATCAACTGTGGGTTATCGGTCGCGGCGCGCAGCTCCGCAGGTGTCCCCGCGGCAATCACCTTTTTATCGGCAATCACGTAAACATAATCGGCAATACCCAGCACCTCAATAACATCATGGGATACCACTACAGAGGTGAGATTCAACGCATGGGACAGTTCCCGGATAAGCTTCACCAGCACCCCCATGGAAACGGGGTCCTGGCCGGCAAAAGGCTCATCGTACATCACCATTTCCGGCTCCAGCGCAATGGCTCTGGCCAGCGCAGCCCGGCGCTGCATGCCGCCTGAAAGCTCATTGGGCATTAATCCTGCTGCCCCCCGCAGACCAACGGCTTCCAGCTTCATCAACACCAGTATGCGGATGATCTCTTCCGAAAGCTCAGTGTGTTCCCGCAGCGCAAACGCCACGTTGTCAAACACATTCATATCGGTAAACAGCGCGCCGCTTTGAAACAGCATGCTCATACGCTTGCGCATGCGAAATAGCTCACTGCGGCTGGCGCTGTGAATATTCTGACCATCAAACAGCACTTCACCGTGATTAGGTATCAACTGACCACCAATCAACTTCAGCAGAGTGGTTTTGCCTATGCCACTGGGTCCCATGATGGCGGTCACTTTACCTTTGGGAATGGTCAGGCTGATATTGTCATAGATGACTCTGTTGCCCCAACGGAATCCGAGTTGCCGGACCTCCACCAGAGGCTTGCCAAGTTGCGTCATGCAGGTGTCCATATTTCCGATGAAATTAGGCGCTAGCCAGTATTATGAACTGCCAAAAAGCAGATTGCGAAGAGGGAAATTGTACGGAAACTTAGCAGTATACACAACCAAATCAATGCGCTGTGGCGACAATACTTTAAATTTAAGGCAAATCCAGCGACAATGCGCCGCAAAACTCAATCAGCATCATCACCTGACATGCTATTTAACATTTTTTTGTTGGCCAGTGGATTGGCTCTGCTGGTGTGGAGCGCAGACAAATTCGTCTATGGTGCAGCCGCCTTTGCCAGAAATATGGGATTGCCGCCAATGCTCATTGGCCTCACCATAGTGGCCATGGGCGGCAGCGCACCAGAAATGTTCGTTGCCGCCACTGCGGCACTCAATGGTATGACAGATACGGCGATCGGCAATGTACTGGGTTCAAATGTTGCCAATATCACGCTGATCCTTGGTGTTACGGCGCTGTTGGGTAGCATAGCTGTCAGCTCACAGACGCTGAGGCGGGAAATTCCCATGATGCTGGCCGCCACAGTGCTGGCAGGGTATTTGATACACGATGGCTTTCTGTCGCGTTACGATGGCCTGATCCTGCTGGCGGTATTTCTGGCCCTGATGACCTATCTCATCTGCCATGCTCTCAATAACAAACAGCTGGATCCGCTGGCGCAGGAAGCCGATGATGATGTACCCAAAGATGTGCCCACAGGACGAGCAGTATTCTGGTTGCTGGCTGGCATACTTTTACTGCCACTATCAGCGGATCTGATGGTGGATGGCGCCGTCGGCATTGCCAAGGCATTTGGTCTGTCTGATCTGGTGATAGGACTGACCATTATCGCTGTGGGTACCTCGCTGCCGGAACTGGCCGCCTGCATTGCCGGGGTGCTGAAAAAGGAGGACGACCTGGCCATTGGCAATATTGTCGGCTCCAACCTATTCAATATTCTGGCGGTATTGGCCATTCCCGGACTGCTTGCGCCGGCAGCAATTGATGCGCAGGCCAGCACCCGCGATTTTTATATGGTGCTGGCCAGCAGCAGTGCACTGGCGCTGCTGGTATTGACAACAGGCCGTAAACGTGAATTGCAACACTGGCACGGCGCGATGCTGCTGATAAGCTTTGTCGCTTACCAGCTATTGCTGTTCAAAAGTGTCTGATACAGGATGAGAACGACAAGATGAATAACAGACAAAATTGGCGTCAGTGGGGACGTCGGGTAATAGACACAGAGAAAGCTGCACTGGATAACCTGCACCAGTTTATCGACAGCGAAGCCTTTGCAAACGCCTGTGACATGATCCTTAACTGCTGTGGCAAAGTGATCGTAATGGGCATGGGCAAATCCGGCCACATAGGTAATAAGATTGCGGCCACATTGGCCAGTACCGGTACGCCGGCCTTCTTTGTGCATCCGGGGGAAGCCAGTCACGGCGACCTAGGAATGATCTCTGAAAATGATGTGGTGCTGGCAATATCCAACTCAGGCGAGTCGTCAGAAATACTGACGCTGATGCCGGTTATCAAACGTCGTGGCATCGCCATGATTTCCATTACCGGTAAGCCTTCCTCCACCATGGCCAGGCTGTCGCAACTGCACCTGTGCATAGGGGAGCCGGAAGAAGCCTGCCCGCTGGGACTGGCGCCGACCTCCAGCACCACGGCAACTTTGGTGCTGGGTGATGCGCTGGCTGTGGCTCTGCTGCAGGCCAAAGGTTTCACCGTGGATGATTTTGCGCTGTCTCACCCGGGCGGTGCCCTCGGACGTAAGCTGCTGCTTCGGGTCGCTGACATCATGCATTCAGGCGATGAATTGCCTTTAGTGCAGGACAATATACGCATTACCGATGCCCTGTATGAAATTACCCGCAAGGGGCTTGGCATGACGGCTGTGGTCGACAATGAGGGCGTGGTTGCCGGGATCTTCACCGATGGCGATCTGCGCAGAGTCATAGATGCCCGGGTAGAGCTGCATCAAACCTCTATCGCCAAAGTGATGACCAAAAACTGTGTTACTCTGGGCGCCAATGTACTTGCCGCTCAGGCACTGAAACTGATGGACGAAAAGAATATCAATGGCTTGATCATAGTCGATGAGCGCAAGCGTCCGATAGGCGCTATCAATATGCTGGATCTGGTCAAGGCAGGAGTTATATAAACATGCGTGAAGGCTTGTATGGCCCAGTGACCGAAGCTGTCTGGCAGAAGGCTGCCAATATTAAGCTGTTGATTTGCGATGTGGACGGCGTATTTTCCGACGGTCGTATCTATCTGAGTAACAGTGGCGAAGAACTCAAGGCATTTCACACCCGTGACGGCTTTGGCATCCGCTCTGCGCTGTCCACCGGGTTCCATATCGCTGTTATTACCGGCCGCCAGTCACAACTGGTCGAAAATCGGATGACGGCGCTTGGGATTGAAGATATCTATCAGGGCATAGATGACAAACTGGTGCCCTTTGAGGCACTGCTGCGCAAATATCAGTTGACCGCTGATCAGGTCGCTTATATCGGCGATGACATGGTGGACTTGCCTGTCATGCAGCTGGTGGGTCTGGCAGTCTGTGTGGCTGACGGCCATCCCTATGTCAGACAACTTGCCGACATGGTCACTCAAGTGCCTGGTGGCTATGGCGCGGTCAGGGAACTGACCGACCTGTTGCTGATGAGTCAGGATAAGTTCGACGCGGCCCACGGGATGAGTATATGAATCGGATTACGCTGGCTATTGTGCTGTTCTTCTCCATCGCGCTGGGGCTTTACTGGCAGGTACAGATGAAAAAGAATGAACAGCAGGTTAATGCCGCTTCAAATGTCGTCCAGCCTGATTTCGTCGCCGACGATCTCTACAGCGTCAGCTTCAATGACCGGGGAGAGGTCGAAAGCCGAGTGATGGCAGTATATATGGAGCATTTTGATGCCAGCAATCTGACCCGTTTTTCCCAGCCTGTCTATTTACTTTACCCGGATAATGGCCAGGCTAACTGGCGGATATCTGCAGCAAAGGGCACGCTGAAACAAGACGACAACATAGTCACTCTTGAGAATAATGTTATCATTGATGCCATTACGCCCAACGAACCCTTGCAACAGTTGAAGACCAGCTATCTGCAGCTGGATCTGGATACCATGATCATGCGCTCGGACCGTGTGATCCAAGTCAATGGCAGTAATTTTAAAGCGGAAGGCACAGGGCTTTATGCCAATCTGAATGCGCAGACAGTCGAACTGCTGAATCAGGTAACAGGAATTTATGAACCAAACTAACACACTTTTGGCGGCACTCTTGTAC
>JAJNAU010000002.1 GCA_021462625.1 Shewanella sp. | reverse complement strand
CTACTGCATTAACGCTCATTTATGTAGAACAACTACAGCACAATCGCGTTGCTTTGTATAAAACAACGACAAAGTGCTGCAAAAACCATCTCCAAAGGTCAACAGACCCTAGTGTCTGTTGACCCTAAGTATCACAGCACGGCTCCCTAGAGTAGTAAGCCCCCATCTTGTGTGGGGCTTACGTTTTAACTCTGGCAGTTAAGCCAGCTCAAGAACTTTATGCACCAGCTTTTCAATCCCTGAAGCGGCTTCCACAATATTACCTGCCAGCATGTATGCCGGGGTACTTACCAGTTTGCGCTCTTCATCTACCACGATTTCATGAACTGCCGCCTCCTGATGTGCGCCACCCATGGTATTGAAGGCGGCGGCCGTGCCTTCATCTGTCCCTATAGTGCCTTTGGCACCGGCGCCATAGAAGTGTGGGATCATAACAGGGGAGATACAGATAAAGCCCACAGGCTTGTTCGCGTCTACAAACTGACTGACAAAGGCTTTTACCTGAGGGTTGATTTCACAGTCGGCGCCCTTAATGGCAAAATTGCAGAGATTTTTGGCAGCACCAAAACCACCAGGGATAATAAGCGCATCGAACTCACTGATATCCAACTCGGAAGTTGCCTTTATTTCCCCTCTGGCGATACGGGCAGCCTCAGCCAAGACATTTCGGCTGGCGCCCTCTTCCACTTCGCCGGTGAGATGGTTCACCACATCTAATTGCGGAATATCCGGTGCAAAACACTGGTAAGTGGCACCCGCTTTAGTAAGAGTCAACAGGGTCAGCACGGATTCGTGAATTTCTGCACCATCGAACACGCCACAACCGCTGAGGAGTATCGCTACTTTTTTCATAAAAACGGCCTCTCATGTCACACAATTTTAACAAAATAAGTACAAATTGGTTGATCTGGTTGCTATTCGTGCTAATTTAAATCAGCGCAACTGCAGGGTGTATAAAAATACACCATAAGCAACAGCAAATTACCACAGAGAATTAAAAAATCCACAAATCAGGATGAGTTACCAGAAATTTTACCGATCACACACACTTTTTAATTTCATTATTTATCAGCCACTTACCGTTATCGCATTTTGCTGTTCAAAAATGCTCTCAGCCTGTTGACTTTTTTCACTCACAGACTTATCCACAGGCTGTTGGATAATTTGCCGTGGCTGATTTTCCCGCTCTGTGGCATGCTACTCCCATCTCAGATTAAAGACTACTGAACCCAGATTTATGCCAAATATCCCCAACAACCCTCTCGTCCTTGTGGATGGTTCTTCCTACCTTTATCGCGCCTTTTATGCTCCACCACATTTGACCAACTCCAAAGGGGAACCAACGGGTGCAGTATATGGCGTGGTGAACATGCTGCGCAGTATCCTAAAGCAATGCAATCCCAGTCATATTGCCGTTGTGTTTGATGCCAAGGGAAAAACCTTCCGCAACGACATGTATGCAGAGTACAAAGCCCATCGCCCGTCTATGCCTGATGATTTGCGCGCCCAGGTTGAACCTTTGCACCGCATCATTAACGCCATGGGGTTGCCACTGATCTCCATTCCCGGTGTCGAAGCGGATGATGTAATCGGCACGCTGGCACTGCAGGCCAGTAAAGACGGTCGCGCCTGCTTGATATCCACAGGCGATAAAGACATGGCCCAGTTGGTGGATAACAATATCACCCTGATCAACACCATGACGGATACCATCATGGGCCCGGCCGAAGTTACCGGTAAGTTTGGTGTCGGCCCTGAGCTGATTATCGATTTGCTGGCAATGATGGGAGATAAGTCCGACAACATTCCCGGCTTACCTGGCGTGGGGGAGAAGACGGCTCTGGCCATGCTAACTGGCGTGGGCGGCGTGGACAAACTGCTCGCCGACCCTGATGCTGTGGTTGCACTGGGCTTTCGTGGTTCTAAAACCATGCCGGCCAAAATTCGTGACAACACTGAGATGCTGAAACTCTCCTATGACCTGGCAACCATCAAGACGGATGTCGAGCTGACACTGAGTTGGCAACAGCTGGAACGGAAAACCGAAGATAAAGATGAACTGATTAAGTGGTTTGGTGAAATGGAGTTCAAGCGCTGGCTGGCAAAACTGCTGGACAGTGGAGAGTCTGTCGCGTCACTCCAGGTGAACACCGAAAAATCCATTGAAGTACCCGTCGCGGTAGAGATCGAATATGAAACCATTCTGACCCAGTCGCAATTGGATGCCTGGTGCGACAAACTTGCCAAGGCAGACCTTATCGCGGTGGATACCGAAACCACCAGTCTGGACTACATGGAAGCCAAACTGGTCGGCATCTCTTTTGCCATCGAAGCCGGTAAAGCCGCCTATTTACCACTGGCTCACGACTACCCGGGTGCACCTGAGCAATTGGACATGGCTTCAACCCTGACCCAACTCAAACCGCTGCTGGAAAATCCACAGTTGAAGAAAGTCGGTCAGAACCTCAAGTATGATATTGCTATTTTCGCCAACGCTGGCATTGAACTCAAAGGCATCGCCTTCGATACCATGCTGGAATCCTATGTTCTCAATTCGGTGGCATCACGCCATGATATGGATGGCATGGCACTGAAATACCTTAGACACAAGACTGTCAATTTTGAGGAAATTGCCGGTAAAGGCGCCAAGCAGCTGACTTTTAACCAAATCCCACTGGAACAGGCCGCCCACTATGCCGCCGAAGATGCCGATATTACCCTGCGTCTGCATCAGCACCTGTGGCCAAGGCTCGAGCGCGAGCAGCAACTGGCGAATGTCTTTACTGAACTGGAAATGCCTTTGGTCAACGTACTGTCCCGCATGGAGCGCGGCGGTGTGCTGATCGATACCATGTTGCTGGCCCAGCAAAGCGATGAACTGGCACGCAAGATAGATGAGCTGGAAAGCAAAGCGCACGAGATTGCCGGTGAGCCGTTCAACTTAAGCTCCACCAAGCAGCTGCAGGAACTGTTCTTCGACAAGCTGGGGTACCCCATCATTAAGAAGACTCCCAAAGGTGCCCCTTCCACTGCAGAAGAAGTGCTTGTTGAGCTGGCACTGGATTACCCGCTGCCCAAGATCATTCTGGAGCATCGCTCGCTCAGCAAACTCAAAAGCACCTACACAGATAAGCTGCCTTTGATGGTCAATGTCAGAACCGGCAGAGTGCATACCAGCTACCATCAGGCCAATGCCGCAACCGGGCGTCTGTCATCCAGTGACCCCAACCTGCAGAATATTCCTATCCGTACTGAGGAAGGACGCCGCATTCGTCAGGCTTTCATCGCACCTGAAGGCAAAAAGATTCTGGCTGCGGACTATTCGCAGATTGAACTGAGGATCATGGCTCACCTGTCGCGGGATGCTGGTTTATTGAAAGCCTTCGCAGAAGGCAAAGACATTCACCGCGCCACGGCAGCCGAAGTATTCGATGTCGCCTTCGAAACTGTCACCTCAGAGCAGCGTCGCCGTGCCAAGGCGGTGAACTTCGGTTTGATCTATGGCATGTCAGCCTTTGGTCTGGCCCGCCAACTGGATATTCCGCGGGCCGAAGCCCAAAACTATATCGATACCTACTTCAAACGCTATCCGGGTGTGCTCAAGTATATGGAAGATACCCGCGCTTCGGCTGCTGAGCAGGGCTATGTATCGACCCTGTTTGGCCGTCGCCTGTATCTGTCTGAAATCAAAGCCCGTAATGCCATGCGTCGGCAGGCTGCTGAGCGCGCAGCCATTAACGCACCTATGCAGGGCACTGCAGCAGATATCATTAAAAAAGCCATGATAAGTATCCAGCAATGGATAGACGAAGACACATCCGGCGAAATCCGCATGATTATGCAGGTGCACGATGAACTGGTGTTTGAGGTGGATACCGACAAAGCCGACGGGCTGAAAACCAAAGTGTGTGAACTGATGGCAGCGGCCGCCAGCCTGGATGTTGAACTGCTGGCGGAAGCCGGCATAGGAGACAACTGGCAGCAGGCGCACTAATCGCCCGAGAAACTGATCCCCAGCACGCTCACGTGGCGCAAAGTTCAAACCACGTGAAACAGGATTGAACCGACTCGTCACAGGGCCGCTGTGGCTTAGCCGATCTGCAAGCCACATGGATGTGGCGAATATCATTAACGCACGACTGTATGGATGCAGCCACGAGGTGATGCACAGTCACACGCCAATTCGAAGCTGAAGGTAACCTGCTCAGCCGGGACTATCCTCAATTGAGAGAGGCTCAGTCAGGGCCATGCAATTGGTCTACTTGCCGACCCAGCCCCAAAAAATCCGTCACCAAACCAACATTAACGTAATAAAGCAACAACAGTAACAGCTTAAACTATGAGGAATAGAGATCTGAATCGCATTATTCGTTAGTTTTTTAGAAAACTGTTTTTCAGCTTCCGATAACTAAGGTAATATTCTTGGCGTAGGGTACAGAGGTTAAGATGTTCTATCTTTCAGACCTTTATTTCGCTTTTTAGTGATTGCCAAATTCTGGCGCCCCAGCAATTTATTTGCTGGGGCTTTTTTTTGCCTGAAAGAAAGATTAGAGTAATTACTTTAAAATTTCATTTTTTCGCTGTATGCTGTCTGCATTGAGAGCCAAATATAGTCTTCGGCCCCAATTCGAAGTCTTGATGGAACTTGAGTCTTGTTGAATATTTTTAGCTTCTCCCCAAAAGAGCTACGCATTTTGGCCGGCGACCCAGTCTCCGGCCTTTTTTTATCCAATCGCCCGGGAACTGACATATCGCGAAACAGGTGACCCGGGAAGTAAGTCGACAAACTCCAGGCGTAAAAAAGGCGTCCAGCGGACGCCTTTTAACAGCTACTGAGCGGCAGTTACTCCGCAGCTTCTTCAATATTCTCCAGCCAATCCGGATGGCACCACTCATTCAGGATACTCAGCACCTTGGCCTTACCGGTTCCCTTAAGGGATGAGAAAGGCTCAATCTGCACCCAATCACCAAAGTCAGCCAAAGCCTTACGCACTTCGTTAACAGTTTTCATTCTGGCGCTTTGTGCCAACTTGTCACACTTAGTCAATAGCGCAACCACAGGGATCTCACTGGCAACCGCCCATTCAATCATCTGCATATCGAGATCTTTCAATGGATGACGAATATCCATCAGTACCACCACGCCGCTGAGGCAACGGCGTTCCTGCAAATATTCTCCAAGCGCATTTTGCCACTTTATCTTCATGGCCATAGGCACCTGAGCAAAACCGTAACCGGGCAGGTCCACCAGACGGCGCTGCTCGTCCAGAGCAAATATATTAATCAGTTGGGTACGACCTGGGGTCTTACTGGTACGGGCCAGGTTCTTTTGCTCTGTCAGCGCATTCAGCGCACTAGACTTACCCGCATTGGAGCGACCCGCAAAGGCAATCTCCACTCCGGTGTCACCGGGCAAATGCTTATCAAGATGGGCAATATCCGGGGCACTGATCAGAAATTTTGCCCGGCGAAAGTCGATTTGGGGATGTGTCACTTATTACTCCAAAAAAAGGATCAACTTTTGTCATGAATATTGAAGAGTTGCTTACATTTTTACGTTTTCATGTAAAATACAGGGCGGATCACAGTTTTCGTATCTTATCATGCTTGCGGGTCTTCCTTGTAAGCTCAGGACAATAAACAACCAAGAAGTTGGAACGCCATGAAAAAGTTAGCCCTCGCGTTGTCAGCCGTCGCCGCCATCTCGCTGCCTGTTAGTGCCCAAGGGGACGCTGAAGCTGGAAAAAACAAGTCTGCTGTTTGTGCTGCCTGCCACGGTGTTGACGGCAACAGCATGATTGATATGTATCCCAAGATTGCCGGACAGCATGCTACTTATATAGAAAAGCAGTTGCATGATTTCAAAGATGCCATGGCCTCTGGTGGAACCAAAGGTCGGATGGATCCTATCATGATCGGCATGGTCGCTACACTAACTGAGCAGGATATAGCAGATCTGGCGGCATTCTACGCCTCACAAACTCAGGCACCGGCGCCAGCTGCTCAGGCACCAGATTTGGGCGAAAAACTGTACAAGGGCGGAGATATGTCCCGCGGCATCACCGCCTGTGCCGCCTGTCACGGCCCTAATGGTGTCGGCGTGGAGCTGGCGGGCTTCCCCATGGTGTCTGGTCAGCATGCAAACCATATTAAAATACAGCTAAACAAGTTCCGCGATGGCACTCGTAATAATGATCTCAATGGTATGATGGGCGATGTTGCCAAGAAGCTTAGCGACCAGGATATTCAGGCTCTTTCAATTTATATTTCCACGTTAAATCAATAACCTGCCATCAACAAAAAAGGCACCAGTTGGTGCCTTTTTGTTGGTCTAGTTTACGTTAACGTCACCGCTTTGACATTTGACCTTGACACAAGTCACACATTCAAGTCTAATGAACCTCGCACCGGAACGAACCCAACTGGTTGTTCAATAACTTATAATAACAACGATCAGAGTCCGGGGCGTGAACATTCAAGATACAAGAATAACTAAGTCGAATAACAACTATAAAAATTAAGACCACTCGCCAAATAATAATAACGAGTAGAAATCTCAACTTGAGATTCAGGTCAGAGACGATCGGGATGGCCTTAAGCTGTAAAAGCGCTCCCAAATGTCGATAAAAACACTCCAAACTAAGGTTAATCGCAGTTTGCGAACAGTGCAATGGAAGCATAGCCTTAGATGCAACGGCGAGATGCCGGTGTAGCTGGATGTGGACAACATGGATGGTTGCATTTCGTCATTGAAGGCGGCTTGATGAAGGTGGTTATTGAGACCATCTACGGAAATGATCTGAAGGACTCAGATCAGGACGAAAACGTCAGGAAGACAAAAACGAAAAACAAACTGCATGGAAAGCAAACAACAACAATAGGATTAGATTAGATCGGGAAAGTCACATAGCCAGTATGGAAACTGGGATGTCAGAGTAGGTGTCTAAGACACAATATTCAGGCGGCGGTGAGAACTGCCGCTTTTTTTCTGCTTAACTCTCACCTGAATCTGAAGGACAAATCTGCTGATATCAATGTCCCACGCACAGCTTTGGGTATATAATCTCGCCAAAGTTGTAAGTTCTTGATCTCCAATGCCAAGATGCCCCCTGTGCCAAAACCGTTACCCATCCCGTTTCTTCACCGACAAGAAACGCAGCTACTTTCGTTGCCCAGGATGCCAACTGGTATTTGCCGATCTACACAGTCAACTCCCTCCTCAGGTGCAAAAGCAGCGCTTCAACAAACTCAACCCGACTAAACAAAAACAACTGTCTTTGTTTATCAATGTACTAACAGAGCAACTGGCAGGTATAACCAGCGAACCCTTAATCGGTCTCAATTTTGGCGGGTTCCTGCCAAGCTCGGTGTTGACCCTGTTACAACAACAGGGCCACACGCTGAACCAATATGATCCTTTCCTGGCACCGGACCTTGCTGCCTTGCGACAAAGCTACGACTTTGTTTGCAGCTACCGGGTATTCGAGCACTTTAACTATCCGTTGCGGGAATGGGGGTTATTATGTCGCACACTGAAACCCGGCGGCTTTCTGGCTATCAGCACCCGACTGCTCACAGATCCGCGACAATTTGCCAAATGGCACTATAAAAACAATCCGGCCCATGTCAGCTTCTATTGTCAGAAGACCTTTGACTATCTGGCCGTGCACCACGGCTTTACGTTATTATTTGCAGCAAATGACCTCATTCTGATGCAAAAAGCAGCGGGATCTGATATAAAACGCACCCCCTGATTATCCCCCTGCCAGAAAGACTTCGCAGGCGTATGGGATAAGGACACGAATTTTTAGTAGAGAATCCTATGTCTCGCAGCAGAAAAACACGCAAAATCAATGAGAATGGCGCAAAATTCACGCCAAGAAGCAAAAAGGCAGACCGTAAAATTGCCATCAAGAAGCGGGATACTGGCAACAAGTCCGGTAGCCGATCCAATGAAGGTACCCTGCAACAGGTTTCCGCCAATGGCAAAAGTGGCAGCCAGGCCAAAGACCCACGTCATGGCAGCAAACGCCCTGTGGCCCTAGTGCTTCCAGATCAGAGCCAGCAACCTGCGGCAGAGAAAGCGCAAAAACCAAAACAACCCAGGATGACTGATGAACAGCGTTTGCTGATGCTGGAAGAAAACCCACGTCTGAACGAGCTGCTGGATATGCTGGAAGAAGGTCGTGATTTGCCTGCAACGGATCAGAAGTGGCTGGACAAACAGCTGGCAGAAATCGAGAAGCTGATGGAAATACTGGGGCTGTCCGAAGAAGAGGATTTTACGCCAACCAAATCGGCTTCTGACGATGATCTGCTGGACAAATTTGAGTCCGGCCTGGACGTCCTCAAGCAGTATCAGGATAAAGACTGAAGTTCGACTTGTAAGCTGTAAGGAGACACTGTGTATACACCCTGGATAATCTTGGGCACGGCCATCATATTGGTGCTGGCCAGCTATGCGGCTTACCTGTTATTCAAGTTGAAAAAGCAACGGGAAAAAATCGCCAAAGCCAAAGCCGAAAAGCAGGCCGAGGCGAATGCCAAGCGAGAAGCTATTTTGGACGATATCCGCTATATCGCGAAGGCCATGGTCGACGACAGGTGTGAACTCTCTGAGGGGGTTGTGCGTATCGCCAGGTTGTTTGAGCTACTGTCTTTATCCGAGCGAGTGGCACCTGACTATCCTCAGTTATTCACCCATTTTGCGGTGATTAAAGATCATCCCATTATGGACGCCCGTAAAGCACTGCCCAAACAGGAGCGGATGAAGCTGGATCTGCAGCGGATGAAATCTGAAGCGGAGCATGAGCAGGCAATTCTGGCCGAAGCCAGGCTGCTTGCACAGTTCAGTCTGAAACCGGCACACTGAAATCTCTCCAATGGCTTATAAAAAAGCGCTGCGACCCAGTAAACAGCGCTTTTTTAATGTCTCTTACTCTGTAGTGGCACAATAAAAGTGCCCACCATCTTGCGCTATCCACCACCACAGTGATGGCCTTTCTGGGTTATGGAAGGGACGAATAAGTCCCGTGCGCGCCCTGCATAGGCTTACGACTATCATATGCAAGGCGCAGTTCACAGCGTATGCCCTTAGTCATCCAGACTATCGTTCAGGCGCCCGACATAGAGAAGCTATGGCCGTGAGTCGGTGCACAAATTGTCAATAAAACCACAGACAAGCATAAACTTTTCATAGATAGTCCCTATCCAATCATCACATGGATCACTGTGCAAACGGGCAAAACTGCCCCACACCCAGTTTGATACCTGTGTTAGCGGTGGTTGTTTTTTCTACTTGGATCAATGTTATTTGATCGTAAAAGCGGCATACTTCGCCCAATACTAAATTACCCTCGGAGGACACGCCTTGAATCAGCCCACTAAAATCAGCTGGGATCAGTCGATGATCGAAAAATATAACTACAGCGGTCCCCGTTACACCTCATACCCGACGGCGCTGGAGTTTAACGATCAATTCACTGAAACGGATTTGCTCAGGGCGATCGAGCACAGCAAGAGTAACAAGCTGTCACTCTACATACATGTTCCTTTCTGTGCCAAGCTCTGCTACTACTGCGGTTGCAACAAAATAGTAACCCGCCACCAGCACAAGGCGGATCAATATATTGAGTATCTGGCCCGGGAAATTGCCAACCGTGCCCCTCTGTTTAAGAAGTACACTGTGACCCAGATGCACTGGGGCGGTGGTACTCCTACTTTCCTGAGCGAAGAACAAATTCTGCGCCTGAGCAAGCTGCTGAAACAGCACTTCAACTTCGCCGATGAAGGTGAATTCTCCATTGAAGTGGATCCTCGTGAGATTGAGCTGACTATGCTGGATACCCTGAAAGAGGCCGGTTTCAACCGTATCTCCATCGGCGTGCAGGACTTCAACAAAGAAGTTCAGGTTGCAGTGAACCGCGAGCAGGATGAAGACTTTATCTTCGCTCTGATGGCCAAGGCCAAAGCCATGGGCTTCCAGTCTACCAACGTGGATCTGATCTACGGTCTGCCACACCAGACTCCGAAAACCTTTGCCCAGACAATTGCCCGCATTCTGGATTTGTCTCCGGACCGCCTGTCT
This sequence comes from Shewanella sp., assembly GCA_021462625.1. Lineage (GTDB taxonomy): Bacteria > Pseudomonadota > Gammaproteobacteria > Enterobacterales > Shewanellaceae > Shewanella. The sequence continues at coordinate 53,488 of JAJNAU010000002.1, read as the reverse complement.
GTGTTCAACTATGCGCACCTGCCATCCCGTTTTGCCGCTCAGCGCAAGATTAAGGATGAAGATCTGCCATCACCACAGCAGAAGCTGGACATGCTGCAGCAGACCATCGAAACCCTGACCGGCGATGGTTACCAGTTTATCGGTATGGACCACTTCGCCAAGCCGGACGATGAACTGGCAAAGTTGCAGAACGAAGGCCGTCTGCACCGTAACTTCCAGGGTTATACCACCCAGGAAGAGTGTGATCTGCTGGGTCTGGGTGTATCCTCCATCTCCATGATTGGTGACTGTTATGCCCAGAACCAAAAGGATATCCGCCCTTACTATGAGTCCTTGGACGAGCTGGGCCATGCCCTGTGGAAAGGTTGCAGCCTGAACCATGACGACGAAATCCGCCGCGCCGTGATCAAGCAGCTGATCTGCCACTTCGACCTGGATATGGCGCAAATGGATGAGAAGCTGGGTATCAAGTTCGAAGAGTACTTCGCAGAAGATATGAAACTAATGCAGACCTTTATCGACGACAAGCTGGTTGATATCACAGACCGCAAGATCACCGTCAGCCCAACCGGCCGCCTGCTGATCCGTAACATCTGCATGTGCTTTGACGTGTACTTCCGTGAAAAGGCCCGTCAGCAGCAGTTCTCCCGCGTGATTTAACCGGAGTTCAAACAGCAAAAAGCCGCTCAATGAGCGGCTTTTTTGTGCGTTCAGTTACATTAGAGTCACTATTGATACATCTCACAGATGGTATGAAATTAACTGTATCTCCAGCCGCAGCAACAATAGAATAGCCCCCCTTTTTGCACATAAATCGGTCAGCAAGATGTCTTCACCTCTAATCTCTGTAATCGTCCCCTGCTTCAACGTAGAGTCCTATGTTGGGGATTGTATTCGCTCGGTTTTAGCTCAGGAGTATTCCAACTTAGAAATTCTGTGCATAAACGACAAATCAACAGATGCAACGCCAGAGGTGTTACGGGCTTTCCTTAACGATAAGCGAGTGAAACTCATTGAGCACCAGTGCAACAAAGGACTTGGAGCGGCCAGAAATACCGGGATAGAACAGGCTAGAGGGGAGTTTTTGTTCTTTCTGGATAGTGATGATTTGATCACCGAGAAAAGCCTGCAAAGCCTGCTGGATTTAGCAATTACCACGGGCGCTGATATTACCTCAGGACAACTACAAACCTTCGATGAGAAAGGTTCTGCTCCGGTGAGCTACTTTCTAAAAGGCGTAAATGGCATTTATAGCTATAAATCAAATAGGCAAATTATCCTTGGAAAGGCCCATATCGTCGCTTGGGGGAGACTCTATAGAACCAACTTCTTTAAGGATGTTATCGGAAGTTTTCCTGAGGGCGTTTGGTATGAAGATACATTCCCTTTTTTCAAAGGGCAGTGCGGAGCTTCAATCTTAGCGGTTTGTGACACTGTATGCGTGTTATGGCGCCAAAGAGCTGGGAGTATCTCTAAGCTCAAAGTTAATACGCACGATATAAGTACCTATCAAGCCCAAGTCTATACAACCTTGTATGAGCATGATGCTAATAGAGGCCGGAGAGACTTCCTTAACTTTGCAGCCAACAGCTTCGCTTGGTATCAGGACTCAGAAGAACTGAGAAAAGCCTATAGAGAAATGCTGGCAAAATTTGAATACAGCCAAGCAGAAATAGCGCGCTCAACTGGATTGAAAAGATTACGTAAAATTCAGGGAAAGCCCTACACGATGTTTGACAGGATAAGGCGAGCTATCAACAGACTGATTTAAAAAAAGCCGCTCATTGAGCGGCTTTTTTGTACATGGATCTGACGGGTTAAGGCAGATAATCCTGCTTGGCAAAGTACAGCGCCTTGCGCTCACTGTCCGACAGGAAGGCCATCTCCACGCCATAGCGCTGAACCTGTTCCAGTTCAGAATCTGTCAGACCCAACTCAGATTTGGCAATCATATACTCGTGATTGATATCGATATCGCTGACACCCGGGTCGTCGGTATTCAGGCTAACAGGTACTCCTGCTTGCAGGAAGGTATTCAGCGGCTGCTCAGCATAGCTGGCGACCGTAGAGGTATGAACATTGCTGGTTGGGCAGGACTCAATGCCGATATTGTGCTTGCCCAGGTACTCCATCAACTCAGGATCTTTAATGGCATTTACGCCATGGCCAATTCGGGTCGCTCCCAGCTCGCGGATTGCATGCCAGACACTTTCCGGCCCCTTGGCCTCACCGGCATGCACCGTAATCCCCAGGTCGGCATCCCGTACCCGCTTAAAGTGACTTTCAAACAGGTCGCCGGGAAAACCCATTTCATCGCCGGCCAGATCCACGGCAACGATTCTGGGGCGCAGGGACATAATGGCATCCAGCTCAGCTTTACAGGCTTTAACGCCGAATGAACGGGACATAATACCGATAAGATTGGTCTTCACCTGAGTCTCTTTCACCCCTTCGGCAACACCATCAATCACGGCTTCAACCACACCTTCCATCGGCAACTTGTGGGTCATGGCCATATAGTAAGGACTGAATCTCAGCTCAGTGTAATCCAGGCCTGATGCGTGGGCGTCCAGCACGTTCTCATAGGCGACTCGCTTGACCGCATCTAGGTCCGCCAGCACGGCCACCATCCAGTCCAGCTTCTTGAGGAAATCCACCAGGCTGGCCTCTTTCCCCTGAATTTGCACATAGGGTGCCAGCAGTTCAGGAGACTCTGCAGGCAGAGCGATTCCATGCTGCTGACCCAGTTCCCAAATGGTGTTCACCCTGACATTACCGTCCAGATGCCGGTGCAAATCCACCAATGGAATAGATTTATTAATCATACAACCCCCATGTTGACCTCAGCCCTGGATAACAGAACGCCTTTCCCGTGGCTGTTTCTGCCTCTAACTGCGTTGAATTTACTTGCAATAGACCCGCTATTGACGCGTAAATTCGCATTGCTATCAACAAAAACCTCCGACTGGAAAGAGAGTAAAAGAAAGACTTTGTTTTAATCAAATGCTTACGCTGTTTCTTATCCAAAGCTGAGGTTGATTATTGTTTTATTTTGTACACAAACAGCCTATCACGGCAAACAATGCCTTGATAACTCCAGCCGGGATCCCGCAAGCCACCATGGGTGGCAACTTTTGCTGACTTGGATAAAAATCGGGCATAATCCTGCAACAATAATCAAAGTCCTGACATTGTGCCTCTGAGTGTCATGGCGACGAACAATAATCACAAGGATAGAAGATGCATAAACTCGCCCTTGGTGTCGCCACCAGTTTGGCGCTGACTGGATGTCAACTCAGCAACGCCCCTACATCCTCTGAGGTTGCGCAAATCAATCAACAGGTTCAGGTTCGAAACGCGGACCAACAGGTGCTGGCAGATATCATTACCAAAGATTGGCAGCTTAAACTTGATCGCAACCCATTGCTGGCAGCCTCCAAGGGCGAAAACAGCGCCGCTGGCAAGCTAACGGATATGTCGCCACAGGCTCTGGAGCAGCAGTATCAGGCAGAAATAGCACTGCTTGCGCAGCTCAGAGCCCTCAATCCGGATAAGCTCACCAAAGCTGAGCGAATCAATGCGCTAATTCTGGAATATCAGCTGGCAAACAGCACAGACTTGTACCGCTTCAAAGATCACTATATCCCCATCTCCTCCGAAAGCGGTTTTCATGCCTATATCACCAGCATCAGTCAGGGTCGCTTCAACAGGGTTGAAGACTATGACAACTACCTGACTAAACTCAGCGCCCTGCCCACCTATTTTGCCCAGCAAACCCATTGGCTGAAGCTGGGACTGGCACAGGACATCACACCTCCTAAAGCCACATTGAAAGGGTTTGAAGACAGCATCAGTGCCTATCAGGTTGATGTAGAAGAGAGTGGCTACTATAAGCCCTTTACCAGCTTCCCCAAACATATCAGTCAGACCGATCAGCAAAGACTGCAGACCGAGGGCCGTAAAGTGGTTGAGCAGCAGGTACTGCCCCTGTATGACGACTTCTATGACTTTATGACTCAGGAGTATCTGCCTGGCGCACGGGGATCCATTGCCGCAGCGGATTTACCTTTAGGCCGGGACTTCTACGAGAACCGGGTGCGTCACTACACGACTTTGGATATGAGCGCCGAAGAGGTGCATCAGCTGGGCCTCAAAGAGGTGGCTCGCATCCGTGGCGAAATGCAGCAGATTATTGAAGAGCTCAAGTTCGAAGGCAGCTTTGCCGACTTCCTGCATTTCCTGCGCACCGATCCGCAGTTTTATCCCAAGAACAAACAGCAATTGCTGAAAGAAGCGGCCTACATCGCCAAGAGGGCAGATGCCATGTTGCCTAAATATTTTGCCACCCTGCCCCGCACACCGTACGGGATCAAAGAGGTTCCGGCAGAAATCGCTCCCAAGTACACCACAGGGCGCTATTCAGGTGCCAGCAATGAGCGTGAAGCCGGTTACTACTGGGTTAACACCTACGCCCTGGACAAGCGCCCTCTGTATGAGATGGAAGCCCTGACCCTGCACGAAGCCGTCCCCGGACACCATCTGCAGATTGCCCTGAATCAGGAGCAGAAATCCCTGCCCGACTTTCGCCGCCACAGCTACATATCCGCTTTCGGCGAAGGCTGGGGACTGTACGCCGAGTATCTGGGGCTGGAAGCTGGCTTCTACCAGGATCCTTACAGCAATTTTGGGCGGCTGACCTATGAGATGTGGCGTGCCTGCCGTTTGGTGGTAGACACCGGCCTGCATGCCAAAGGTTGGAGCCGTCAGCAGGCCATCGACTATATGGCGGCCAATACCGCCCTTTCGCTGCACAATATCACCACTGAGATCGACCGCTATATCACCTGGCCAGGACAGGCTGTGTCTTACAAAATCGGTGAGCTGACCATCAAACGCCTGCGCAAACAAGCTGAAGAGGCTTTGGGTGAGAAGTTTGATATCCGCAGCTTCCACGATGCAATACTGGAAAATGGCTCTGTACCGCTGCGGGTGCTGGAGCAACAGGTGGCTGATTATATCCAGCGTCAGCAAAGCAGCTGATACCTAAGAAAGATACTATGGGCACCGACATAGCTTCCTGCTGCTGCAGATCCCCGCTACACTGTCGCCTGTTATGACCGTCAGGAAACCGCGATAATGAGCAAACCTCATGTATTTTCAGAAGAAATATTCACCGGCAGCAAAGCTGGCCAACAACAGCTGGCGGCCTTCTGGGAGCAGGTCGGTACAGGTTTCATCTCAGGCAGCAAAGGCTGCAATATCGCTTGGTGCAGTATCCGGCATCCGCACAGCAACAAAGCCATCGTGATCAGTAATGGTCGGGTCGAGTCCTTCCTCAAATATCAGGAACTGATATTCGATCTGTACCAGCAGGGCTACAGCGTCTACGCGCTGGATCACAGAGGACAGGGACTGTCCGGCAGAATGACAGTCAATCCCTGCAAGGGCCATGTGGGCCAGTTTGATGACTATGTGGATGATCTGCACAGCCTCATCCAGGAAATCGTCTTCCCCGCCAGACACAAACAGCTTTTTCTGCTGGGCCACTCTATGGGCGGCTGTATTGGTACCCTGTACCTGCAAAAGCATCCGGACACTTTCAAGGCCGCGGCGTTTTCCGCCCCTATGTACGGCATCCGCCTGCCTGCGCCCAAAGCCATTATCCGCATATTGGCCAAGCTGCTGGACAAGCTGTCTGCCAATGAGCCCTGGTATGTACTTGGCGGCACAGATTACAAATGTCAGCCCTTTGCCGATAACGACCTGACCCACAGCCAGGCCAGATACGGTGTGTATCGCGCACTGTATCAATCCAAACCACAAATCCAGCTGGGCTCGCCCACCAACCACTGGCTGGTGCAGGCACTGGATGCCTGTGAACGCGCCATTGAGGCAGCCCGAAGCACCCGGGTGCCACTACTGATCTTGCAGGCAGAGAACGACACCATAGTGGACAACTCTGGTCAGAATGACGCGCTCGGCGGCCTGTGCCAGAAATTGGTGATCCCCGGCGCCCGTCACGAAATTTTTATCGAAACCGATGAGCGCCGTAATCAGGCACTGCAAGCTGTACTGGCATTTTTTGAACGCCACTGCGTTGACGGTACAAATAATTAGGCCCTATCCTTCGTATAACCACCTCTGAGACTGGGTCTTTTGCCATTCCCGGCAGGGCTGTTTACCCCAGTTGAGAGATTTATCCCAATCCGCATATAAGTTAACTCACTGCGCAAGAGAGAAAAGGCTTGAAGACAATCAAAGCCATTGAAGATCTATCGGGATAAATCAACATCATGCTGGGCAGCATTTGCGCCTTGTACACTCGCTCTATGGGTGCGTGTCAGCCACATATTACTTCACCAAATCGTCTGGCCGCAGCACCACAACGTCGTCACCCATTTAGCTCCTACTTGAACGGCTGGTATCGCTCTGAAGAGGCTGGAGGGTGGAAATAAGTTCCAGTTCCGTGCGAGCTCTGCGAGTGATGACAGCCCCTAGATGCGCGACGCAGCTCGACGTTAATGGCCTGAGTCATTAGCGAGAGCGGCAACCAAGAAGATAGGACTGTCAGCCACACCCTTCGGGACTTTCGGGCAAACACGATGTTAGTGGTATTGTGCTTTGAAAGGCAACCCGCCTTGCTGCACCTGAATACTTTGAACTCGAATTTGCCCGTAAGCCAGAGCGGTGCGAGGACTTGTTCGCACCTTCCTTAGTATTAGTCAGTAGTCTGAATGGGACCTATGATCCTCTTAATAATATTCAGACTCAGACTTTTTGCAGAATAAAGAACTGATAGCCAAATTCATTGAGCTTGCGTTGATACAGTCTGATCTCTTTGGCAATGGCCTGCAGCGCGGCTGAGTCTGGCAGTTGCGGCAGCAACTGCTGCACTCTGACATTCAGTGGCTCAAAGTAGCTACGCCATGAATCGTCACTCAGGGTGAAGCTGTTAAGTACCCGGTAACCGGCAGCTTCAGCCTGTTCGATACGGGTAGCCACATCTCGCATGTCCGGATAGTCCTGCTTCCAGAACTCGATGGTTTCCTGGCTCGGTGACTCGGTTAGCCACACCAGATCGCTCAGCACCAGTACGCCGTTATCCTTTAGCAGAGGTTTCCAACTGTGCAGGGCTTTCTCCACCCCCATAATATAAGCGCTGCCCTCGGCCCAAAGCAGATCGAAGCTTTCGGCCGCGAAAGGAATTTCTGTCATATCGGCGTTGATGATCTCAATACGCTCATTAAAGCCAGCATCAATAGCCAGCTGTTTCAGCCTTGCTAGCGCTGTGTCTTCGTTGTCCAGAGCGGTGATACTTGCCTGAGTTTTGGTGGCCAGCACCATGGTGGCTAAGCCTTTTCCGCTGCCGATTTCCAGTAGTTTTTGTGGCGCAAATGGCACTGAGCTCAGCGCCTTTATCGTATCGGCTTCGCTGCCTGGTCCCCAGCGGTCCAACGCCTCAAAAACTTTCATAAAATCAGCCATATACTGTTCGTGTTCGTTCATGTCTTTTGATATCCACTTAAGTCTCAGGGCGTCTTTTTTGCTAAGGCCCTGTTTTATTAACCAATCCAGATGAGCATCGGGGGCGATTTCATCCACAGAGGTGTGCCAGTCTGTGAGTTTTCCCTGTCCCAGCAGGGCTGCCAGCAGCTCGCGCGAGGCTTGCTTTTGGGCGATCTCTGCATCCAATGCTGTGAGACGTTGGCTCAGCAAGGCCTTGTCTACCTTGGCCTCGATACAGGCCTGACACTCCTTTAAAGTCAGGCCACCGGCCTGCAGTTTCAGCAACAGTCTCAGACGCTGCAGGTCTTTATCTGAGTAAACCCGGTAGCCGTTGCTCTGGCGTTTGCCCTTGAGCAATCCCTGTTTCTCGTAATACAGCAGGGTGGAGCGGGACAGGCCAACTGTGTCTGCCAGCTCGCTGATGCGGTAATGGGTCAAAGCCAGGCCTTGATAGTCAAATGCTAAGATATGACCAAAGATAAACTATGAAGCCATAGACAGGTCAATGTGCGGCACAAGAAATTCGCGAATTGACGATTGTGGCTGTTAGCGCTACTGAAAGTATTTAGTTCTTGCCTGTCAGTCTATTGACCTGCAAGCACAAAGCGCAGTGATTGCTCTATCTGTCCTTCACAATAGCCACACCTCATCAAAACAATGGACGACTCAAACCAAATTGGCCGTTGTCGCCGAAACTTACGCCATGGCAGAGCATGAGCTGAGCCAATATTGCCGCGAAAAAGGGCTCTATCCCAATCGGATCAAAACCTGGCGTAGTGAGTGCTTGCAGGGCTTCCAGAGCTTCCAGAGCTTCCAGAGCTTCCAGAGCTTCCAGAGCTTCCAGAGCAGCAAAGAAAGAGAAGCTGAAGCTAAACAGCAAGAGCGCGAAGACAAGCAAGAAATCAAGCTGTTTTGGGGCAGTATGGGAGCATTTAAATGCTTAAGGCTCAGGCTATGAGCGTTTGTTAAAAGTGGGCTGCCAATTGGTCGGCATGCGGTGCTGCCATCATAAAGGATTCCTGAACCAATCTGATCTGATGTGCTGAAATGCTCGCGGTATTTCCTCGCCTTGCGGTGCGTTATCTATTCAACCCTAGTCTATTTGCCAAGAACTCACCCCACTGTGTGAGACTAGCTTCTTTGTGGTGAGTGGAAAAAGTCACGTAAAACCGCTAAGTTAGGTTGATGAAGTGAAGTCTTATCGTCGCGGCATGTTTGCGTTGGCAGGAGCGGTCCTTCATATGAACCACATTCACAAGGAGCAAAGGATGCAAGTTACTCAGTATCTTCAGGGATTTCCATGCTGGATCGAGCTGGCCGCAACAGATGCCAGACAGGCAAAGGCTTTTTACACCTCATTGTTTGGGTGGACGCTCACGGATATCCCTCTGCCGGAAGGTGCCTACACCATGTACAGCGTTGATGCTCAGAATCAGGGGGCGATTTATGCAGTCACGGAGCAGATGGACTTCGTTGTTCCCGGGTGGAATATCTACTTTGCCGTGACTGATATTAATAAGACGCTGCAACAGATCCGTAAAGCCGGCGGTTTGGTTCGCACCGGTCCACATCAGCTGGGGGTCGCTGGCCATATGGCGATGGTCTCAGACGTTGAAGGGGCATCCTTTTGCTTGTGGCAGGCTGGTAACCATAGCGGAGCAGCCAGCTTCGGCGAATTAAACACTCTTTGTTGGGTCGAATTGGCCTGTCGCAATCCAGTTCAGGCATTGGAATTTTATCAGCAGTCCTTGGGATGGCAGAGTCGGCGGCTGGAAGTAGAGGGACATGTTTATACTGAATTGGAAAAGGATTCGCTAGCCTTTGGTGGAATGCTGCAGATGACCGATGAGTGGGATGATATCAACAGTCATTGGATGCCTTATTTTCGCGTAGAGGATGTGGATCTGACGGTGGCCCGGGCACAGGAACTCGGTGGTGAGATATGCATGCCCACGACTGAAATTGGTGGCGTGGGCCGATTTGCGGTATTGAATGATCCTCAGGGCGCGGCGTTTTCGGTGATTTCCCTGAACAACTAATCCGCCAGTTTGAATTTACTCGGGCAGGAGCCTTTGTGGATCTGCTCCGCCCGGGTAAGCAGCTCAGTTAAAGGAGCATCCAGGTTGAGCGGCAGTTGCATCTGAACCTCGGTCAAAAGTCCCTTACGGCATTGCAGCTTAAGCTTGCGGTGTGCCCCCTGACCAAAACTGGCATCAAATGCCTGCTGCCAGGCTTTACGGGTCACCTTGGTGCCAATATTTTTATCGATAAATTGCTGAACAAACTCAGATTGATTCAGTTGGTTGAGCAGGGTAATCGATACTGCAAAGTATTCGTCGGCGCTGTCTGTCATGCAGGTACCGTGTTTCCAATATTCATGGCGCTGCAGGCAGGTGCCATACTCGGCACTTGGCATCACCTCTTCCAGCGCATCTCTTACCTCTCCGGACAGAGCTAATTTCGGATAATCGCAGAAAAATTTGGGTTTGCGACTGATCTGACCACAATAGCCATATTTGGTGCCACATGAGGCTTTGTTGGGCCACAGGCCATGCAGGGTAAACTCACTGCGGGCGTCTGCCAGCGGGTTAAGCGTCAAGGCCCGGCACTCTCTTTTACTCTTGCCTCCCATGGCGCAGCATGCCGGTTGCCAGCTCAGCGCCAGTACAAAACTGTCATGTTGATCCGGGGCGCTGCAGCTCCCACTTTCGTGGGTTTTGGCTCCGCTGCCAGCCTTGCCGTTTTGTCCTTTTGCAGCGAACCCCTGCAGTCGTCCGCAGCGGGTCGACAGCCAACGTGCGGGCGAGCTGCTGGCACTGGTGTTCACTCTGACCCATTCGGGCATCTGAGCCGAACCCAGATACTCTCTTATCTCATAGTGCTGTCCCGGCGTTGTCCTCTCGTTGCCCGGGTTGGTTTTCTTATTTTTTGACTGATACAGAGGGCAGGCTTTGTCGGCCACAAACTCACCGCTAGCCGGAGCGGCCAGAGCGGGCAAGCTGCAACACAGCAGCAATAGGGAAATTAAGCGTTTCATCATGGAGTTGAGTAGGGAACAGTGGGCGGATTATAGCAAAATAATGCTGCCTGACTGTCAGGTATGCTCAGGCAAAAAAAAGCTGAACTCTGGAGTGGAGCTCAGCAATAAAGTTGATAAGTGGACTATCAAGTACGCTTGCGAGATGGAACCAGTATGGGCCTGTACTGTTTCAGTTATATTTCAATTTCAGTCAAAACTGACGCGCCACAAGTGAAATCAGTCTTTAGGCTGATAAAAACAAAAAGGCCACCTGATGTCAGGTGGCCTTACAGTTACTTATGATTATCCAACTTTTTACCGTATATCAGCAGGTACAGGGCTGGTAGTACGAACAGGGACAAGATAGGTGCCGTGACCATACCGCCAACCATAGGCGCAGCAATCTTCTGCATCACCTCATTACCACTGCCTGAGCCCCACATAATGGGCAGAAGGCCGAAGAAGATGGTGGCCACTGTCATCGCCTTGGGACGAATTCGCATTACTGCCCCTTCGATCAGTGCATCCTTGAGATCGGTTCTGGTATTGAATCTGCCCTCAGCCTTGTGTTGCTTGATGGCATTGTTGAGATAGACCAACATCACCACCCCAAACTCGGCAGCTACGCCAGCCAGGGCAATCATACCCACAGCGACCGCCACCGACAGGTTGTAATCCAGCAGATAAAGCAGCCAGGTTGAGCCAACCAGTGCAAATGGCAGACTCAGCATAATCACACTGGCCTGAACAGCGGAGCCAAAGGTCATCATCAGCAGTATAAAGATCACCGCCAGCATCATGGGCACCACAGTTTTGAGCTTTGCTTCAACTCGCTGCATATACTCATACTGACCGGCGAAGCTGTAGCTGTATCTTGGCGGCAGTTTCAGCTCGGCATTGAGTGCCGCTTTAGCCTGATCAATATACTCACCCACAGACATCCCCTTGATATCGACAAACACCCAGGAGATCAGGCGGCCGTTCTCGCTTTTGAGCATAGGCGCACCATCGGTGAGCTCTATGTCAGCCAGATTGGCCAGTGGCAGATAATGCCCGGTTTTGGTGATCACCGGCAGTTCTTTGAGCTTTTTCAGATTGTCCCGCATTTCCCGCGGATAACGCAGGTTGATGGGATAACGCTCGGCGCCCTGAATCGACTCACCAATCTTCATACCACCTACGGCATAGCGCACCACATCCTGAATATCCGTCAGTGTCATGCCATAGCGCGAGGCGACATCCAGCTTAGGGGTAACATCAATATAGCGGCCACCGCCCACCCGTTCGGCATAGGCTGATTGAGTGCCGGGCAGAGGGGCCAGAATCGCTTCAATCTTGGCGCCTATCTGCTGCAGTTCATCTACATCGGCGCCAGTAATCTTGATACCCACAGGGGTTTTGATACCGGTCGACAGCATATCGATACGGGTCTTGATCGGCTGTACCCAGGCATTGGTCATACCGGGAACCTTCACAGTGGCCTGCAGCTGGTCGATAATCCCTTCCAGCGTCATACCTTCCCGCCACTCATCCCTTGGCTTGAGCATGATAGTGGTTTCCAGCATAGTCAGTGGTGCCGGGTCGGTTGCTGTTTCTGCCCGACCGACTTTACCGAATACCCGCTCTACCTCAGGCACGGTTTTAATCAGGCGATCTGTCTGCTGCAGAATTTCCGCAGCTTTGCCCGCGCTGATCCCCGGGAGTGTGGTCGGCATATACAGCAGGTCACCCTCTTCCAGCTCAGGCATAAATTCGCGGCCCATCTGGGAGTAGGGATACCAGGCACTGAACAATACTGCCAGTGCCAGCACTACGGTAAATTTGGGAAAGCGCAGAACCAGCTTGAGTACGGGTTTGTACAGGGCGATCAGTACCCGGCTGATAGGGTTGCTTTGCTCTGACGGGATGTTACCGCGAATAAAATAGCCCATCAGCACAGGTACCAAAGTGATGGACAGTACAGCCGCGGCTGCCATGGCAAAGGTTTTGGTATAGGCCAACGGAGTGAACAGGCGTCCTTCCTGAGCTTCCAGGGTAAAAACGGGAATAAAGCTCAGGGTAATAATCAGCAATGAGAAAAACAGCGCAGGCCCCACCTCAACCGAGGCTTGGGACACTATCTTCCAGTGCTCTTTGGTATCCGGCTGCCGGCCGTGTTCGTCCTTAAAATGTTCCAGATGTTTGTGCAGGTTTTCGATCATCACGATGGCGCCATCCACCACGGCACCGATGGCAATGGCGATACCGCCTAGGCTCATGATGTTGGCGTTAACGCCCATCTGATTCATCACGATAAAGGCGATCAGAATCGACAGCGGCAGTGTCACCACGGCCACCAGGGTCGAGCGGGCGTGCAGCAAAAACAGCAAACACACCAGACCCACAACCAGCATCTCTTCAACCACCTTGTTAAACAGGTTGTCGACCGAGGCCAGGATCAGTTGGGATCTGTCATAGGTAGTGACTATCTCCACTCCTTCAGGCAGACCGGCTTTCAGCTCTTCCAGCTTGGCTTTAACTGCATCAATTGTGCTCAGGGCATTTTCGCCATATCGCATCACCACAATGCCACCTACTACTTCGCCTTCACCATCAAGCTCGGCAATGCCGCGTCGGGCCGCTGGGCCTTTGCGTACCGTAGCGATATCTTTCAGCATCAAGGGCGTACCGGACGGGCTAGTCACTCCAAGCGGGATATGATCAAAGTCGGCCAGTGTCTGACGATAGCCCTTTGCCCGCACCATATATTCGGCTTCGGCCATTTCAACCACAGAGCCACCGGCTTCACTGTTGGCTTTGCCGATCGCGTTTTTGACCGAGGCGATATCCAGCTTGTACAGCGCCAGTTTGTCCGGATCCAGCACTATCTGGTAGGTCAGTTCCATGCCGCCAACTGAGGCCACTTCGGATACCCCGGCCACACTCTGAAGTTCCAGCTTCAGGTACCAGTCCTGCAGACTCTTGAGCTGAGACAGATCCAGCTTGCCGCTGCGATCCACCAGGGCGTATTGGTATACCCAGCCAACACCGGACGCGTCCGGCCCCAATGCCGGCTGTACGCCCTCTGGCAAGCGGCTGGCGACCTGACTGAGATACTCAATCACCCGTGAGCGGGCCCAGTAGATGTCTGTGCCATCTTCAAATATCACATACACATAGGAGTCACCGAAGAAGGAGTAGCCTCTGACGGTTTTCGCGCCCGGTACCGCCAGCATGCCGGTGGACAGCGGATAGGTCACCTGCTCTTCTACCAATTGCGGAGCCTGACCGGGATAACTGGTTTTGATAATTACCTGTACATCAGACAGATCCGGCAGCGCATCCAGGGGGGTTTTACGCAGTTCCAACAAGCCCCAGGCGGCGATCATCACGGCCAGGATCAGCACCATAAAGCGCTGCTGCAGTGATGCTTCAATAATTCGTTTCAGCATAATGAGTTCCGCCCGATTAGTGCTGGTGGCCTGAGCTCAAACGCATCTGGCTGCCTTTGAGGCTGGCTTCTGAATCCAGCAGGAACTGACCGGATGTCACCACCAGATCACCCTCTTCAAGACCTTTGAGGATCTCGGCCTTGCCTTTGCTTTGCATGCCCACATCGACCTTGCGGGCAATAAAGCTGTGGTCGGATTGCTTGACGATAACCCGGTTCTCTTTACCCGTTTGAATAAGTGCTTCCTGAGGTATGGTCAGGGCTTTGCGTTTGGCGCCGCCGAACACGGCAATCTTGGCCAGGGTCTTGGGGCGCAGATCGGCGCCGGGGTTGTCCAGCACTATACGAACTCTCAGGCTGCGGGTAACCGGATCCAGTTCGGGGTAGATGTAATCAACCCGGCCTTTGATATCCTGCAGTCCCATGGCCGGTACTGACACTTCAGTCTCCTGGCCAATCTCAAGCCAGCTCTGCTCGTTTTCAAACACATCGGCAATCACCCACACCCTTGACAGATCAACCATGGAAAGTATCTCTGTCTGAGGTTGTATATACATGCCGTCACGAACATTGAGCTTCTTCACCACGCCGTTGGATTTGGCGTAGAAAGGCACTCTGTACTGGCTCTTGCCGGATTTGGCCAGTCGCTCTATCTGTGCTTTGCTCATACCCAGGAGCTCCAGTCGCAGGCCGGCTTTACGCACCAACTCCTGATAGTTCCTGCTGTTCTTGGATTGATTCAATGTCTCCATAGCCAACAGATAATCATCCTGAGCATTCACCAGCTCAGGAGAGTAAAGCTCATAGAGTAACTCGCCCTTTTTCACCTCATCACCGGCGGCGCTGACCTGCAGCTTTTCTATCCAGCCGGTTACCCTGGCGTGTAGATGCTCGATCTGGCTTTCGTCATAGTCCACCTGGCCCACAGTGCGGACAGTTTTCCACATGGTGCCGCGTTTAACCGGCTCGGTACGAAGCGCCAGTGCCTGCTGCATGCCGCCGGAAACATTGATCTCTATCTCCTGCGCATCCGCGACCATGGTGACTGGCTCCAGATCCATGCCGCAGATAGGGCATGAAGCCGGTTCATCACTCACTATTTGCGGGTGCATGGGACACACATATTTGATTTTGCCCTCACCCTGAGGTGCAACGCTGTTTTTGACCAGTGGCTCAGGCTGAGGATTATTGAATACCTTGTCAGCGGCAGGGTTGGCACGCTGATTTTGGTGAGTGGCATGGTCATGGCCTGCGTGCTGCTGAGCCGAATGAGTCTCCTCTTCCTGCTCTTCATCCTTTACCAGAAACATCTTGCAGATAGAGCAGCGACCCGGCTCGTGGCTGGTTTCTTCCGGGTGCATAGGGCAGTAGTAATGCTCTGCGGTTTTGGCTGTATCTGCGTTGGAATCGGCCTCGTCTTTAACCAGGAACATCTTACAGATTGAGCAGCGGCCGGGTTGGTCACTGGTTTCCTGAGGATGCATGGGGCAGTAGTAGTGACCGGTTCGGGCCGTTGCTGACTGGCTTTGGTTGGTTGCTAGCTCAAGATCCATACCGCATTTAGGACAGGTATCGCCTTGCTCACCCGTTACCTCGGTATGCATTGGGCACTCGTGGCTATGGTGAGCAGTATGATGATCCATCGCCATTGCGGGCGCGGCACAAAACAGTAGAAAAGTGGCTAAAACCAGCTTGAACAGGGTCTTCATTATTATCACTCCATCGAGTTGATGGCCGTGTACTGCATGGCATCAGCTATATGAAAGCTGGCCTGAGAAAACGGCTACAAATTACCAATAATTAAAATCCGGTGAGGCACCGGTAAAACAGCCCGGCCAATAAACCGGTGAGGGCAAGCGGGATCAGGCGATTGGAGGCCTGAGCGACGTTGGTAAGGCTATGGAGTGGAACTGAGGTAGACAGGCAACCAGGAGTGCGCCAAAAGGCAAAGCATCCGGCCAACGGCTATCGCTTAGCAGCGAGCCTGTCACTGAGATACTCAGACAATGGATGCAGTCGTCGCTGCAGCTGCCCTGACCATCACAGCAGGAATTGACGGAGGTCTGGGCAGCACTATCACAACAATTTGCCATTTCAGATGCACAGTGATTACCATCCATCATCATGGTTTGATGCATATTAACTGAAACCGGGGCCACGGATTGCGCACCAAAAGCCACGCTCTGCACCAGAAGTGCAAGCATGGTAAGCAGTGTCAGCAGTGGCGACTTGAATCGGTTAATCATAATGATGCCAGATAATGGATGGCCTGAATGTATCACAGGAACAACAGCTGGAGTTGCTCCTGTTCAGACACTGGGGTCTGTTGACCTTTCATGGTTGAATTTTGCTCGCTCTAGACGCGCTTTAATCGCGACGCAAGGTACGCCGCCTAGTGAGCCTAAGCAAATACCTTGCAACAAAGAGTAAAGCGCGTATAGCCGAGCCCTTCTGCCAGCGTTTGTCATCGCTTTGTACTGCATTAACGCTCATTCATGTAGAACAACTACACCACAATCGCGTTGCTTTGTATAAAACAACGACAAAAAGCTGCAAAAACCATCTTCAAAGGTCAACAGACACTAGTGATAAATGTAAGTTTCAGATTACATTCCTGCCAGCAACTGACTCATCAATTGTGCCTGAGTTTGCAGTGACAAATTTTCATTGCGTCCATTTTCAGAGGTCAGTGTTACCACGGGTTGACGAATATATTCTTGCGCCTGGGCCTTGGTGCTGAGCTTTGGTGTGTGCAGTGACAAAGTCTCATGCTCAGTCAGACTGATTTGAGTAAAGAGTGGTGCAGATGTCACCCAGTTACCGCTGCTCTTGGCGTTGGTGTAATAACGGTCACTGAATCTTAGTTCAACCATGTGTTTGCCGGCTACGAGCTGCACCGGCTCGCCGGAAACTGGCAGGCCATTAATGGACTCGATCATCAGGTTGTCGCCAACGGTCAGGGTAGCGGCCTGGGCGCTCAGCGCAGCCAGAGAGAATGTGATTGCAGATATAAAACGGATTGTTGATTTCATTATTATTCTCCATTTGAGGGTAACTAACGAGCGATTGGGAAACGGGCCGGAAGGCCTGTTTTTGCTTGATAGCATGTTGCATTATAGTTATTTTTGTGCGCATTAACAGTAATTTATGTTCAGCCACTTTGTGCTTTTTGTTTTTCAATTATTAAAAATCGCGATACCTCTAACAGTAAGCGCAAATTACGGGTATAAGGAAGGTGAGTTGTTTGCCCCTTATTGAAGGGCATCTGAATCATAGGTTGGCCAAGTTTCCCGTAATAAGTTGCTTGCCGGGATCAGAAAGGTTTTTACCGGCAATGGCAAAATGTGCGCATGATCACATCCTTGGGGAATATTAGTCAAATCGCTGATGATAAAATAGCAGCAACGCAAGCAATATGGCATCTGCATTTTGTTGTCTGTTAACCGATTGAGCTTCCACTCAACAGGCTGAGCAAGATCTGGATCGCATTTTTATGTGAAGTTTATGTGATTTTTCGTTTAGTTGTCTCGAGTCAATTTTCTGAAAATATAAAACGCATACACTGAAAGAAGAATTCTATAGTTTTCTAAATTACTAAAAAATCGGAGAGAGTGATGAACTGGCGTGCACTTTTTAAACCCAGCGCAAAATACTCAATACTGGCTCTGCTGATTGTAGGTGTAGTGATCGGTGCGGTTGGCTTTTTTGCAACACAAACTACCCTGCATGCAACCAGTACAGATGCCTTCTGTATGACTTGTCACGCGGGTCACTCACTACAGGATGAAGTACTGGAATCTCCACACGGCGCCAATCGTGCTGGTATCGTGGTGCAGTGCCAGCAGTGTCACATTGCCCAGGAGCCATTCAACTATCTGGTTAAGAAGATCGTTGTGTCCAAGGACATCATTGGTTACCTGACCATCGATGATTTTGAAACTCAGGATTGGCTGGAAACCAACCGTAAGCAGCAGGCTGAACTGGCCCGTGATTACCTGCGTTCCATTGATTCTTCTACCTGTCAGAACTGTCACAACCGTATTTATGAGAATCCATCTCCGAAAATGAAGAAGATGGCTGTCAGAATGCACGCGATGAACTTCAAGAAAGCCCCTGAAGACAGAAAAACTTGTATTGACTGTCACAAAGGCGTTGCTCACCCATATCCAAAGAACTGATTGGATATCAGGGTAACCACTTGATGATATAGACCCCTGCCAATTGGCGGGGGTCTTTGTTTTGCGGCTCGGGAAAAGCGACAAGCTCCACGACAGGGGGTTTGTACAGCAAAGAAATTGGAGCGGCGGGATATAAGGCGATATCACAGGTAGCTGCTGGCTGCCGCTATCTGTGACAGATGAGGATCAGGTATGTTGTAGCTGCAGCATCAGTTTCTTGCGGTATTCCAACAGCGCAAATACCCCGAAGCCAAAGACAGTCAGGAAGTCCTTTTTAGTGAGCTTCATCTGCTGACTGAACATACTGTAAAACATCAGCACTTGCATGGCGTGCATAAAGGCTGTAACCAGCAGCAGAATATTCAGTGCTAGTCCGGTGTTACCTGGGAAGGGCATAAACAGGTTGAAAATCATCACCCCCCAGGCAAACAGGGTCATTGTTTTTCCGGTCAATAACACATATTTCATGATTTACTCTTGTTCTTCAGTCGTGTCGGGTTCATAGCGGTACAGGCGATAACACACCTGACCGGCGGTCTTTTGTTTCAGTTGAGTCCAATCAGCAGGTACCGGCAAGGCCTGCAGTTCGGACTCCGTTTCCACATAGATATGGGCGTCAGGATTCAGCCACTGATGGGTGACCAAGGCGCTGATGCTGTTTTCGGCCAGTCCTTTACGAAAAGGTGGGTCGATAAACACTATGTCAAAGCCTTTGGTTGACTGCGTGTCTTTAACCGAGCGTTGCCCTGCCGGCCCCTGCGCCAATAACTGCAGACTGTCGCCTGCGATCACATCGGCCTGCTCACATTTGAGTGTCTTCAGATTGTTTTGCAGTTGCATGACGGCATTTTTTTGCAGCTCAAATACCCGGGCGTAACTTGCATAGCGTGACAGAGCTTCCATCGCCAGCGCACCACTGCCGCCAAAGCAATCCAGCACCCGGGCGCCGGGAAGTTCGCCGCTGAGCCAGTTGAACAGGGTCTCTCTGACCCTGTCCGTGGTAGGGCGCAGCCCTTCAAGATCCTGAATGGGTAGCTTACGTGAGCGCCACAGCCCTGCAATGATTCTTACCTGGCCGCTGCCCGGTCTATTTCTGGCCATCATGCCCCCGTGATTTTGCCTGAAGAAAGAAAGTGGTAGACTATGCTGCCTCGTGTTCAGCCCGCCGGATATTCAAGCTGATACGGCATTGGCGGCTGGTATGGGGGGGCTATTTTACATGAACTGGCCCAGTTGGGGGAGCGCTCATCCCAGGTCAGTTTGGGCTGTTTTCATCGGTATCAGGATAATCAGCTCCCGGCAGACGTGACTACAACGCCCAACGACAGAATTTCCACCCAAGAAAATTGGTAGCATACATGGCAAAGAAAGGTTTTTTTTCCTGGTTCCGCAGAGATAAGTTAAAAGAAGAAGACAAAGCTGCGGAGCTGGATGCTCAACTGGCCGCTGAAGAAGCTGCGCGCCTGCAGGCAGAAGAAGAGGATGCCCGTTTACAGGCCGAAGAGGCAGCACCTATAGCCACAGAGGCTGAAGCTCAGCGGCAGGCTGAAGAAGCGGCACGTTTGGCGGCAGAAGCTGAAGCTCAGCGTCAGGCAGAGCAAGCGGCACGTTTGGCGGCAGAAGCGGAGGCTCAGCGTCAGGCAGAACAAGCGGCACGTATAGCCGCAGAAGCTGAAGCTCAGCGCAAGGCTGAAGAAGCGGCACGTTTGGCGGCAGAAGCCGAAGCTCAGCGTCAGGCTGAAGAAGCGGCACGTATAACCGCAGAAGCGGAAGCTCAGCGCAAGGCTGAAGAAGCGGCACGTTTGGCGGCAGAAGAGGAAGCCAAACTGGCTGCTGAAATGGCGGTTGAGCAGGAGCGTCTGCAAGCTGAAGAGCTGGCTCGCATTGAAGCTGAACGTCAACAGCAATTGGCTGAAGAAGCCGCCCGCATCGAGCAGCAGCGCCTTGAAGCTCAGGCCCGTGAAATGGCTGAAGCGGAAGCTCAACGTCAGGCTGAAGACGCCGCTCGTTTTGCTGCCGAAGAGGAAGCTCAATGTCTGGCTGACCTAGCGGAGCGTCAGCCTGAACCCCAGGAAAAACCGGTTAAAGAAGGTTTCTTTGCCCGTCTCAAGCGTGGCCTGATGCGCACCAGCGAGAACATTGGCAGCGGTTTTATCAGCCTGTTCCGTGACAAGAAAATTGATGATGACCTGTTTGAAGAGCTGGAAGAGCAGTTGCTGATCGCCGATGTGGGAGTGGAAACCACCACCAAGCTCATCAATAAACTGACAGATGATGCCAGCCGCAAGCAGCTGAAGGATGCCGAAGCCCTGTATGAGCTGCTGCGCCAAGAGATGCATAACATGCTTGAACCTGTAAGCATGCCTCTGGTGCCGGAAAATGCCAAGGGTCCCTTCGTGATCCTCATGGTGGGGGTAAACGGTGTCGGTAAGACCACCACTATCGGCAAGTTGGCCAAACAGTATCAGCGTGAGGGCAAGTCAGTGATGCTGGCTGCTGGTGATACTTTCCGCGCCGCTGCGGTTGAGCAGCTGCAGGTATGGGGGCAGCGCAACAATATCCCTGTGATCGCCCAGCATACCGGTGCTGACAGTGCCTCTGTGCTGTTTGATGCCCTGCAGGCCGCCAAGGCCCGTGGCATAGACGTGCTGATTGCCGACACTGCCGGTCGTCTGCAGAACAAGAGTCACCTGATGGAAGAACTCAAGAAAGTGGTGCGGGTGATGAAGAAGCTGGATCCCGATGCACCACATGAGGTGATGCTGACGCTGGATGCCAGCACCGGCCAGAACGCCATTAACCAGGCGCAACTTTTCCAGGAAGCCGTGGGGGTAACGGGTATCAATATTACCAAGCTGGATGGCACAGCAAAAGGTGGGGTGATCTTTGCGATCGCCGATAAGTTTGGTATTCCCATCCGTTACATAGGTGTGGGCGAGCAGATTGATGATCTGCGTCAGTTCAACGCTAAGGAGTTCATTGACGCGCTATTCAGTCACGACAAGGAGCAATAACAGAGATATGATTCACTTCGAGCAGGTAAGCAAGGTCTACCCGGGGGGCCAGAAGGCGCTGACGGATGTCAGTTTTCATCTTAAACAGGGTGAAATGGCGTTTTTGACTGGTCATTCCGGGGCAGGCAAGAGTACCCTGCTTAAGCTTATCACAGTGATTGAGCGGGCCAGTGCCGGCAAGGTGTCCATTAACGGCCATAATATTGCCGACATCAGCCGCGCTCAGGTGCCTTACCTGCGCCGCCATATAGGTATGATTTTTCAGAACCACCATCTGCTGATGGACAAAAGTGTATTCGACAACGTGGCACTGCCACTGGTGATCGAAGGATTTTCACTGGGCGAAATCCGCAAGCGGGTTGATGGCGCGCTGGATATGGTGGATCTGTATGGCAAAGACAAGCACTTGCCTTTGATGCTGTCCGGCGGTGAGCAGCAGCGGGTGGGCATTGCCCGGGCCATCGTCAACAAGCCGCCTTTGCTGCTGGCGGATGAGCCCACAGGTAACCTGGACCCCAAGCTATCGATGGATATTCTGCGTCTGTTTGAAACCTTCAACGACGCCGGTACCAGCGTATTAATCGCCACCCACGATCTGGGACTCATTGCCCGCATGAAATACCGCACCCTGACCCTCAAACAGGGACGCATGTTGGGATCCGATGAACTGGCCGTTGGCCTGAATTGTTGAGGATACAGGGATGACTAAGGCACCACTTAATCGCAGCAAGTTGCCTCTTACCGGTCGCGTTGTGATGTTCTTCATCCGCCATATTCAGCAGGCCATGGGCAGCGTGGGGGAGCTGTGGCGCAACCCGATTTCGTCACTGATGACCATGGCAATGCTGGGCGTAAGCCTGAGCTTGCCGGCGGCGCTGCAGGTGCTGGTAAAGAATGCCGAGTCCATTACCCAGAGCTGGGACAGCGCCGCGCAGATTTCCCTGTTTATCGATGAAGGCCGCTCAGAGCACTCGATTCAGAGCCTGATCACCCGTATCAAGGTGTTCCCGGAAGTGGCCGAAGTCAGCTATATCAACCGTGAGCAGGCGCTGCAGGAGTTTCAGGCACTGTCAGGCTTTGGTGATGCCCTGTCGTATCTGGATACCAATCCCCTGCCTGCCGTGGTGATGGTGACCCCGACCAGCCGTTACTCCAGCCCCCAGGGCGCTCGAGAGCTGCTGCAAAAATTGCAGCGACAACCGGAAGTCAGCTTCGGTCGTCTGGATATTGAATGGCTTGAGCGCCTGCAGGCCGGCGTGAAGCTGCTGCAGCGCACTGTTTCTATGGTGGCGGCACTGCTTATTCTGGCGGTGGTGCTGATCATTGGAAATACCATACGGCTGGCGATCATGAGTCGCCGAAGCGAAATTGAAGTGATGAAACTGGTGGGAGCCACCGAGAGCTTTATTCAGCGGCCAT
Source organism: Shewanella sp. (assembly GCA_021462625.1). Classification (GTDB taxonomy): domain Bacteria; phylum Pseudomonadota; class Gammaproteobacteria; order Enterobacterales; family Shewanellaceae; genus Shewanella. The sequence continues at coordinate 30,922 of JAJNAU010000002.1, read as the reverse complement.
TTCTGTATACTGGTATCTGGTATGGAGTGATTGGCGGGGTGTTAGCCTGGGTGATCATCAACCTGCTCGTCTGGTATCTAGATGGGGCTCTGGTTGAACTGCTGGGGCTTTATGGCAGCCAGATCAACATGCAGGGATTGACCTTCACCGAGCTACTGCAGCTGGTGGGCATAGCTTCATTCCTGGGTTGGCTGGGCTCTTACCTGTCGGTGCGTCAGCACCTGCGGGCCATTGAGCCAGAGTAACATCCGCTTAGCAATTGGCGGCGACCTGTCACAGTCGGCCTTGAGCATGAACTTTAATTCAGAAATGGGGTGTAATCCCAGAGCTTGGTTGACAGTCTGCATGAATTAAACGATAGTTCTGCAGCAAGAATTGTTGCAAAAAGCATCAATCATTCCGGTTGGCAGCCCATTAATTCAGCTAACTTAAACCGGAACAACGATTTTTATTACAGGAGCGTGAATGACTGAACAAACGCAATCTATGGCACTGATGGTTCCTCAGGGAAGCGCCAGTCTCGATGCTTATATCCAATCGGTGAACAGTATTCCTGTTCTGGATAGCGAGGAAGAGTATCGTTTTGCCAAGCGTTTGCAGGAAACAGGTGACCTGCAGGCGGCGAAGATGCTGATTATGTCCCACCTGAGATTCGTTGTGCATGTGGCCAAAGGGTATTCAGGCTATGGCTTGCCCCAGGCAGATCTGATCCAGGAAGGCAATATCGGTCTGATGAAAGCCGTTAAGCGTTTTGACCCCGATGTAGGTGTACGCCTGGTGTCTTTTGCCGTGCACTGGATCAAAGCCGAAATTCATGAATATGTATTGAAGAACTGGCGTATCGTTAAGGTGGCGACCACCAAGGCGCAGCGTAAGTTGTTCTTCAATCTGCGTAAAGCCAAGAAGCGCTTGGGTTGGTTTACCGATGCCGAAGTGGAAATGGTGGCGGATAATCTTGGGGTATCCAAAGGCGATGTGCTGGAGATGGAGTCGCGCATGGCCGCGCAGGATCCGGCCTTCGATCTGGCCAGTGATCATGAGGATGACTCCCATGATTTCGCGCCGGCTCTGTATCTGGAAGATCACTCTTCCGATATCGCGGAGCAGGTTGAAAACGATAACTGGGAAAACAATACTCAGGTGCGTCTGCTGTCGGCCATCAAAACTCTGGATGAGCGTAGCCAGTACATTCTGCAGACCCGTTGGCTGGACGATGACAAAGCCACTTTGCAGGAACTGGCAGATAAGTATCAGGTATCGGCGGAGCGTATCCGTCAGCTGGAAAAGAATGCCATGAACAAGCTGAAACAGCAGCTGTGTCTGGAATCCATTTGATATCGACTTCCTGTCAACATAAAGCCCGCATCTGCGGCAATGCTGTTCACTTAATATGTTTCCGTTACGTTTGAAAGAGAAAGATTGAACCACGAAGACCACGAAGAAAAGCTTTTCTTTGCTATCCCTTCGTGTCCTCTGTGTAGCGAGCGAAGTGAGCGCTTCGTGGTGAACTGCTTTTCAAAAACAAAAACAGCCCTGCTTTAGCAGAGCTCTTTTTATATTCGCCTTAACTGAACGGTATTGCGCATCTGCGGGCATTGTTGTTTTTGGGTTCAGGAGACAATTCCGAACGGTTTTGCCAGCCCCTCGCGCTGACGCACCGCATCCACTACCTGGTTACGGTTTGTCTTGAGGCCAGTTTGTGTCACCTCTTCCGGCCAGGGGAAATAGGCTCTGGGGCGCTTGAATCTGGCAATATGGCGGCACACAAACTCATCGGCATCAGCCTGCACCGGCATACGGCCTTTGATTATTGCCGCCGGCAAACATCCGAACTCCTCATCCGTCAGGGCAAACACCAGCGCATCTTCCACATCCGGTAGTTGTTTCAACACGACTTCCAGCTCTTCAGGCTGCAGATTCTCGCCGCCGCAAACGAACATATTGTCGCTGCGCCCGCAGATGTGCAGATGCCCGGCATCGTCCCAATAACCTCTGTCTTTGGTGCAGAACCAACCTTCTTCATCGGTTTCTCTGTTAAGACCAACGTTGCTCAAATAACCCATAAACAAAGTGTCACCGCGCACCCAGATAACGCCGTCGCGCAGCGTCAGCTCCCGTCCGGGAAGCAGGTTGCCACTGCTGCCATTCCCCAGGGCTTTGCCCGTAGTGATCTGTGAGGCCATCTCAGTCATGCCATAGCTGGTGAAGGCCGCAATGCCTGACTCATCGAGCCTGTCCAGCAGTGGCTGAGCTATGGCACCGCCGCCAAGCAGCAAGGCTTTAATGTATTTAAGGCTATCCGGTGCTTGATTAAGCAAACGCTGCAACTGAGTCGCCACCAATGACAGGTGTGAAATGTGGTGAGTCAGCAATTGCTGTGCCAGGGGCTGGCTCGTATCGGCAAACACCACGCTGGCGCGGGCCAGGGCACAGCGATTCAGGATTGCCAACCCGCCAATATGAAACAGTGGCAGTGACGCCAGCCAGCGGTCTCCCTGATGTAGCGCAATCAGGCTGGCCGATCCGGTGGCGCTGGCCACATGCTGCGCCAGATTGTGCACCACAGCCTTGGGCGTTCCGCTGGAGCCCGAGGTAAAGATGATATTGGCCGGGCGGATGAAATCCACAGTCGCCGGGGGCTGCTCAGTGTGCGCGTCAAAGTTCAGAGTGAGCGGGTAGTTTGTGAGTTCTTGCTTACAACTTGACCAGTAACGTACCGCACCACAGCTGTTTAGCAGGGCATCGATTTGGGCAGCAGGAAATTTCGGGGATACAGGGCAGAACAGCGCGCCTGTATCCACACAGGCCCAGTACAGCATCAGCATTTCCAGCCGGTTGCTGCTGATAACGCCCACCACCTCGCCGGGTTTTATGCCCTGCTCAGTCAGGCTTGCAGCCAATGCCGATATCCTGCGGCTGAGCTCGGCATAGCTGATTTGCCGGTCGGGGGTGCAGACCGCCAAGGCATTCGGCGCTTCGACTGCCGCCTGATGTAACGGTGAGAGGGACAAGCCTGTCATAGCCGGCACTCTTCAATCAGTGCCAGATCCTGCAGTTGCAGGCAGGGCTTACCTGTCAAAGGCTCAATCAGCGCTTCAGTGAAGGCGCTGAGGGTATCGATTCCCGGCGACTGCTCAGGCGTCAGCCAAGCGGCAAGTCGGCGGATGTCGGCTATCCCCAACGAGCTTTCCAGTGCCGAACTCAGCACAGTGCTCACCCCGTGGGCATCGGCGGTGACTATCAACTCACTCAGGCGATACAGGCTACCGATAAGCATAGGCTTAAGCACCAGCGCACAGAGGCCGGCTGCAGGCTCGAAGCGGTAATCCGGATCATTCAGGGATTCATCCAGTGCATAGTGAACACCCAGTGCCTGGTACAGCTTAAGGTTGTCCGCCGGATCCCGGCAGGGCTCCTCTATGTACTCGATGGCATCCAAAGGTAGGCAGGCGCAAAAATCCAGCGCTTGTTCCAGGGTAAAGGCGCGGTTGGCATCCAGTCGCAGCTTTAGTTTGGGATTGGCCGCCAGGATCTGATGAATGAGGGCGATCTCCTGCTCCATGGGTAACTGACCTATCTTCACTTTCACCTGCAGCACATCTGCAGGTAAGGTGCTGACGCGGGCACGGATTTGCTGTTCCATGACCGAAATGCCGGCGCTGACATCCGGCGCATACACCAAAGGTATCGCCCTCTGGGGGAGCCTGATCTCAGACAGTGTGCCAGTCAGTTTGGCCGCCGCCAGACTCAGCCCCAGCGCGGCACTGGGGAAAGGCATTTGTGCCGCCAGTTGCAGCAGGGCTTCAGTGGTTTGTCCCGGCAACGTGGCCAGTTTGGTTTGCAGCTCAGCAATGACTTGATCCAGTGTTTCCCGGCTGAATCCGGTTAGCGGAGTGCCTAAGGTATCGCGGCCTGACAGCGGTGCGATCTCAGCCAATGCCTGCTGGCCATTACCGCATTTGATGGCCAGCACCAGTCCTTCACGCACATCAATCCGGGCTGCACCCACTGGCAGTGTCGGCTGCAGCGGGATCCGGTATCGATAGAGGTGAACGGAATTAATTGTCCCCGCAACTTCAGTCGTTTTCCCGGCATCCTGCGTCATGTGAAGTTGCTCCATGATGGCGTGGGCGAGCCGCCTTGGCTGCTCGATATGGATATTGTGTCCAGCATCCTTGATGGTCAGGTTAATTAGCGGGCTTTGGGCGCTCCAGCGCGTGGCCAGTGCGCAGAATTTGGCATCGCGCTCAGCGGCAAAGAAATACACAGGACAGCTGAGCTGATTGGGCAGTTGCCAGAGATCCTGCTGCAGCGCCAGCGAGGTGGCCCGATAGCAATTGACCAGTGCCGTGGCATTGGCGTGGCAGCGTTTGGCTACAAGCGCCTGTTTCTGCGTCTCACTGAGATCGGCAAATACCGCCTGCTGGTACCAATCGGTCAGCACAGAGGACAGCGACTCTCGTGTCAGGCGCTCAGCCCAGAGAGCATCGTTGCGGGCTCTGGCTTGCCGTTCACTGTCTTGCTGTAGGCCGGGATGGCAGGACTCCAGTAGCAGCGCCTGCAGCCTTGTTGGCGAGCGCTGATCCAGCTGTCTGGCCAGATGCAGGGCAATCCGCCCGCCAAGGGAATAGCCCATCAGGGTAAATTCATCTATGCCCAGACAGTCCAGCGTGTTGAGAATCAACCCGGCGCAGGCTTCAAATCCCGGCGTTGGTAACGGAATGGCCTCGCTGCCGCCGTGACCGGGCAGATCCAGCACAATACAGTAAAAATGCCCGTTCAGATAGGGCAAGATCGGCTGCCAGTCATCCTTGCTGCCAAGAAAGCCATGCAGCAGCACCAGCGCCGGCTGGTTGCTGTCCCCCCAACAGTGGCTTGCGAGGATGTTGGGCTCAGCCTCAGGGGACATCAGAGGCCCTGCCTTACCAGTTTACCTATGGTGGCAATCTGGTCGCTGGCCTGATTCGGGGTCACACATACTTCAATTACACTGGCGCCGCAATGACTCAGGGCTTGTTTATATGCTTGCCTGAAGGCATCAATGCTCGCCGGGCGCTGATAAGGCAGGCCGAACATACTGGCAGCACCCTCGAAGCTCAAACCGTGACTGAGCCGGTAATACTGGCTGCGCAGCGCCTCATTGGGAACCGGCAGCAAGTTGAAGATATTACCGCCGTCGTTGTTGAGGATCACCAGTATCAGCGAGCCTTGGGCAGTGCGCGCAATGGCCATTGAATTGAGATCGTGCAGCTGGCTGAGGTCACCTATCACCAGGGTGGTCGGCTTATCGGCATGGGCGGCAATGCCACAGGCGGTTGCCAGCAAACCATCGATGCCGGAAGCGCCACGGTTGGTATAGGTGACGCTGGTGTTATCGCTGCGTGGCGGTGCAAACATGTCGAACATCCTGATGGGCAGGCTGTTTCCGATAAACAATTGATGCGCCGGAGCGCTGGCGATTGTACGGATAACCTGGGCTTCGCCAAATTCGCCCTGGTCTATCTCATCACATAACAACTGCTCAAATCGGCTGTTGTGTGCAGTCAGTTTCTGAGCCCAGCCCGCCTGAGACGATTGCGGGAAGTCCAGTGCCGTGAATGCGCTGACCGGCGCCATAAACAGTTGCTTGGCGTTGTGGCTAGGGTCAAGGCGCTCCTGTCGTGACAGGAGTTGCCAGTAAGCCTGCCATGGGTGTCCCGCCAGGAAGCTGATAAGCCGTTTGGACAGCAGACGCCCACCGACAACCAGTACATGCTCTGCCTGTTCCAGCAGAGCCCGGGCCTGTGGCTCCTGCAGCAATTGGTCGATATGACCAATTACACTGGCATGTTGGCGCAGCTGACATTGGGCATCAGTCAGCACCGGCCAGCCCAGCTTATCGGCCAACTCGATCAGGGATTCAGGATTTTCCTCAGGTGGCATGGTACCTGCCACAATCACCCCTTTGGCGGCGGCAAAAGTGCTTTGTTGCTCAGCGCTTGGCAGGGCGCAGGGGCGACCGAGCGCCACCTGGAGCCAGGGCTGAGTACCCTGTTGCCACTGTACAACCGGGCACAGATAGTCGGCAAACTGGTCACCGGCCTCGGCTGAAGGATACAGGGGTTCACGGTACATGCAGTTGATATGCAGTGGCTGATATTGATTGCTGACAGCATCATCAATGGCACTGAGCAGCGCCTGAGGCGCAATGGACAGCTCCGGAGTGGGCAGGTTCATCTGGCGGGCATAACCGGCAAAAATTCCCGGCTGTACTATGGCCTGATTGGCACCACAGTCCAGCAACTCAGGTGGTCTATCGCCGGACAGCACAATCACAGGCACATGGGTCAACCAGGCTTCCACTATCGCAGGATACAAATTGGCAACCGCCGTGCCCGAAGTGGTGATAATGGCCACAGGTGCTTTGCTGGCTTTGGCCAGACCCAGCGCCAGAAAGCCCAGTCCTCGCTCATCAAAATGCAGGTGCTGCTTGAGCTTGGTTTGTCTGGCCGCTGCCAGTGTCAGGGGCGTAGAACGCGACCCGGGGGCCATACACACATGTTGAACGCCCAGGCGGGCCAGCTCTTCCAGGATCAAGGCGCCCCAGAGCAGATTCAGCTCAGCGATTTGATGGGTTTGCATCTGTCAGTACCCTGTCTATCGACCTGCCGGTGACTGTACATGCCGGCAGTAAATTGAATGGCTCGGATTCTAACGCAATACTTATCGGCTTAGAAGGTTGTGTCACCCAACTCCCGGTAAGGCATGAATTACCTTATATGGACCCTCTGCTATTGCAAGGCCGGGCATTTGATCAGTGAAGCGCTGTTGCTGCCGTGTCTTCGGCCTGTTTTTGAGACATCAACCCGCCTCTGACCTGGATGAATATCCGCGCCTTGCCCTCAAGTCAATTCGCTGGAAACCATCAGTGGACAGGGATATGAAATTGTTAAGATACTGTTCTGATTGACAGGTATTCCCATAAACAAGCCGGCTTGTTTATTGATGCTGGGGTTGTCACGGGATCAGTCCATCGACATGGCGCGGTTTCTCAGTTGGATCAGCTCTGAATGTTTCAGGTAAAGCAGATCTGCCATGCGGCGGATGATCTGATCCTCATACTGGCACAATTTGCCATCGGCATAGGCCAGTTGCCACATGGCCAGAACCAGTTTCTGTTTTTGCTCCAGGGTGAAAGCATCGTTAATCTCATTGGTGAACTCGTACAACGAGGTCGCCTGTTGCTGACGCCCTTTGGCCTCTGCAATTAAGTCACTGACCTCTTCTGCGCTGAGCCCCAGCGTCTGCTGCATCACATTGGGCAGCAGTGTTGCTTCCTTAGCTGACAGAGCGTCATCGGCATAGGCCACTTCTAGCAGCATACTGGCGGCCGCCAGATCCAGGTTGCGCTGTTTTTCTTCAGGGGTCTGAGCATGCAGATGGGTGGTCAGGTATTGTTTCAGCTTAGCGATCATAGGTAACCAGAATTAAAGGCATATTGGTATAATATTAGCAAATCTTGTTGTGCAACACAGCATCTGCAGTTTGTTCATACTGCCGATATGAAGTCAGTTTAATGGGAGTCAGTAAAATTTGATTGCTCAACAGGGGCGATGGAGTCGCCCCTGACAAAGATTACAGGAAACTGCTCAGCCTCTGTGTTAGCAGCTTTGCTGATTTCTGGCTGTGATTGGCTGCTGCCCATAGGATTCGGCGAAAAGCGTTTTATGCTTTGTTAGGTGTCTTTGCTTAGAATAACAATAGCGGCACACAGCTCGGGGCGCCTAAAACACTTTTCGCCAGAACAAAATTTGGCCACAAAAGGTCAACAGACCCTAGCCTCTTTTATATTCTGGTTCATGATCTTCTGTTTATTGCGCCCGCTGCCTCCCGACTATCCGGGGAGAATTGTTTACAGACGGTGCAAGGGCGCGGGATTTTGGGTATTCTTAGCCGCTGAATCATGTGAGTTCGGCGTTTTGGTTTGCTTTTTTGAGGCAACCTTTTCGCGGTTTTGTCAATATACAACAATATCTTAGGAAGGCCATGTCGTTGTCTGCCATTTTCAGTGAAGCCCTTTATTTTTTCCGCAATCATCTGCGTCAGTTGGCGATTTTGACCGGTCCTCTGCTGTTGCTGCAGGTAGGGATCCAGCTGTGGCTGGGGATGCAATTACAGCAAATGGATGTTGAAAACCCTGAGTTCGGTTTCAGTCACATGGCGGCCATGATGGTTCTGCTACTGATATTCTCCTGGTTGATAGCCGCACTGACAGCGTATCTGGACTGGCGTTCTGCCGGACATGAGCCGACCAATAATCAGGTGTTGTTTGGCAGCCTGCAATTTGTACCGACTTTGCTGTTGGCCGGAGTGTTTTCCGGTATGGCAATCATTGCGCCGACCATGCTGGCTGCGGCATTCGGGCCATTGTGGATTATCGGCCTTGGATTCAGTGTCTATTTATTCGCCAGACTGGCTTATGTCAATTTTATGGTGGTCACGGAAAAACTGACACCGTTGGCGGCCATTAAGTCCAGCTTCAGCTTCAGTAGTCCGATTGTGATGAAGACCATGCTGGTGTTGCTTATGTATGTACCTATTTCTTTGATTGGGGGCAGCCTGAGCCAACTGGCCGGGGTGCTGGGACTGCCGGCGCAGATCGTCATTGAAACCCTGACGGCTTTTTTCGGGCTGTTTGTCAATATCGCTCTGTTTCGCCTGTATATGGTGACCCGTAACCCACCTGCTGCGAACTGAGGAAGTCGGGCATGAAGGATGCTGAGTTTGTCCGCCAGCTGGTGCCTGAGTTGGCACAGGATTATGAACAGGCCAAAGGGTATGTGGGCGATGTTCCGACTCAGGCGCTGCTGCATATTCGTGCTTTGGCTCACAAGCTGACCGGACGTTTGGCCGGGAATAAACTCAGTTTTGACAGTCCCAATCTGTACGACCGCATCGAGCAACTCAATCAGGCCCGTTTGATTGACGTGCCAACTGCCCGGGCGCTGCATAAACTGCGGGGCCATGGTAACCGGGGAGCCCATCCGGAAAAATATCACCTGACCCGTGAACAGTTGCAGACTCTGGCGGCCAGGGCGGTGCGTGATTGTCTGTCGCTGTTTGAACACCTGAATTACAAGTGGCATCGCAAACCGGCACCGGAATACCAGTTTGATGCCACTGCAACTTTATCAGCCAAAGAGCTGTGCTATCGGGCTGTGATGGAAGACGATGCCGATGCCCAGTATCTGCTGGCAATGTCTTTAAAATCCAACGCCCTGATAGAGCAGGAGCAGGAGCAGGCACTGGCAGACAGCGCCGATGTGGTGCCGCTGCCCCGGTCTGACAAGAGTTTTGCCAAGGCGGCCTATTGGTTTTCACTCTGCGCCTCGCAAATTCCAGAAGCCTTGTTTGAATCCGGCGTGGCGCTGTTGCATGGTTACAGCGCCACGCCGGATCCCTGTGCCGGAGAGCAGGCCATCGCCGATGCAGCAGCTAAAGGGGTGAAGGATGCCCAGGCACTGCTGGGGTATTTCTATCTGGTGGGCAGTGAGTGCCATGGCAAAGATGAGAGCAAGGCGCAAACCTTACTGCAGCAGGCCGCTGATGCCGGGAATATTGAAGCCATGTCGAACCTTGGGGTGCTTTGGTATCAACGGGGCGAGTTGCCCAAAGCCCACTACTGGATTTGTCGTGCCGCCCGGGAAGGTTTTGCCAATGCCCAGTATCATCTGGCATTGATGCTGGCGCGGGGAGAAGGGTGTCAGCAAGATTTGGAGTCCAGCGAATACTGGCTGGCAGAAGCCGCAGAGCATGGAAACCTTGATGCGATGGTGGAGCGTGCCAGGCATATGCTCAATGATGACAGCGCTTTTGGCAGTGATTTATCCAAAGCGGAAGCTTATCTGCGCCAGGCTATCCGTTATGGACACAGTGTGCCGGCTATGCTGGAACTCAGCACCGCGCTGGCTGACGGGGTGCTGGGTCGGATCGATGTTGTGGGAGCAGCTGCTTTACTATCACTGGCCCGCAGCCGAGCGGACCCACAGGAGGCCGCCATAGTGCATGCGCTAGCTGATTCATTGCGGGCGCAAGTTGATACGGTATTGCCACTGACAGTGGATAAGGAACAAACCAAGGCGCTGAAACGGGCCAGAGAATTACTGGCCTGATCTAATAAGTCAAGGGCTCTGGCTGAGGGCTCAGTACTGGCCGTTTTCGTAGGTTTGCCCTATATGAGGTCGGGGTTTAAAGCTATCTCTTTCCACAAATCCTTTCGCTTCATAGTCGCGGGATGCTTCCCAATTAACCGTTTTTTCAGTCTGCGACTCATCTTCGTAATAGCGGCGTCTAATTCTCGCCAGCGCGATCCGCCCAGCAATCATCGTACCCAGCAGCGCGACGGCGCCTACCGCCAGCAGTACCGGCAAGGCAAGCAAGCCGACATACAGCATGGATACTGCCACCAATGCTGTAATAAATCTTTGGATGCCAGTCAGTTGAGTAAATTGGGCTCGATACATCAGGGACTCCTCTTTTATTGTTGCGCTGTCAGTGTGCCGTGCAGACAGCAGCAGATCGAGTGAATGATTTTTCATCTATTGCCTTGTATGGACAGACTTTGTCTGTAGCCCGGAAAAAAGCCGCTGACAAGAGTGACAGCGGTTGTGGACTTGGGAAGGTGCGAATAAATCCTCGCACCGCTCTGGCTGATAGGCAAATTCCGTTCAAGGTATTCAACTGCAGCAAGGTGGGTTGCCTTTCAAAGCGCAATACCACAGCAATCGTGTTTGCCCGAAATCCCCAAAGGGCGAGGCTGACAGCCCTATCTGCTTTGTTACAGCACTCGCTAACGACTCAGGCCATTAACGTCGAGCTGCGTCGCGGATCTCGGGGCTGTCATCACAAGGCTCCTCGATGTGCGAAGTTAAACTAAGCACAACGATAGCTGATGAGGCCAGTGACCTATATTTAGGAACAGCTAGTTAGAGGTTAAAGAAGCCTGGATCGCAGTCCTTAGACTGGTGTCGAGCACCATGAAACAAGCAATGAGGCCCGCTGCTTAAACGGGCCTTCGAGCTTTTCAACGCCTTAGGTTACTGCTTTAAGCACATGACATGATAGACACCGTCTTCCACTTCTGTTCCTTCGGTTTCATGCTCAAAACCGGGGAACTCCTTATCCCAGACTTCCAGGCTCTTAAGGTAGCCAATCTGAGGACTGGAATCATCCCCGAAATTCTCACCTGACATCAGCATCGGAATACCTGGTGGGTATGGAATAACGGCGTTGGCCGCCACCCGTCCCGCCAATTTGTGGCTTGACACCATTTCCACATTGTTTTCTACAATGGCCTGAAATGCCGCTCTTGGTGTAATGTCGGCATGGGGCAAAATTGAATATGCAGCATTCAGTTTCTCTGATGGATTATGGGTACGCAGATAACCAAACATCTTGTCGCCCAAGTCCTTCAATCCCATTCCCCCGTATGTCTCTGGATAGCTGTCGGTCAAATTCGGCAGAACATCTTCAAGTGGTGTATTGACATCATAGTGTTTCTTGAACGACAGCAAGGTATTGACCAGTGTCGCCCACTTCCCTTTAGTTATCCCCATAGAGAACAGGAACATCACCTGAAAATCGGTAGTACGGGTCGGAATAATGCCATAACGCCCCAGATACTGAGTCACCAACGCGGCAGGCACACCGGATTTAAGCAGCTTGCCATCATTGCCCATGCCCGGTGCAAGGATACTGACTTTGATCGGATCAAGCATGCACCAGTCGGCGGGCATATCCTTGAAACCATGCCAACTGTCACCCGGGTGCATCTTCCAGCAATCCTGATTGGTAACCAACAATTCTGGCGGAGCCTCTTCGAACGCATAGCTTTGTCCAGTGGTCGGGTCTTTAGCGGTTTCCGCATTCCATGGTTTGAAGAACCAGTCGCCGTCCTGCTGATATTCCTTGTACAACTTACCCATCGCCTGACGGAAATCCACCGCCTCACGGATCACTTCCGTTGTCAGGGACAAACCTCGATTACCATCCATCTGCGACACAGCAATGTCATTTGAAGCAGCAATGGCATACAGGGGCGATGTTGTGGCATGCATCATATAAGCCTGGTTGAAACGCTGAAAATCAATGGCATCTTTACCATGGCGAATGTGCAGCCAAGATGCCTGAGACAATGCATTCAACAGCTTGTGGGTAGAGTGTGTCGCGAAGATAGTCGGGCCGTCATAATCCGGATCCGGCTGACCACGCATTGCATAATGGTCTTTATAGATAGGGTTAAATCTGGCATATCCATACCAGGCTTCGTCGAAATGGATACGGTTACTGCTTTGTGACAAAATGTCCTGAGCCCGCTTGGCGTTATAGCACAGACCATCATAGGTACAGTTGGTCAGCACGGCATAGGGTGCCAGCTTCCCGGCTTCCCCTTTGGTCATCTTATTGGCCTTGGCAGTGGCATCCAGCGCAGCTTTGGTCATTTGCTCCGGATAGATAGGGCCGATAATGCCATAACGGTTGCGAGTTGGTATCATATAAACCGGCAACGATCCGGATAGTATTAATCCCTGCTCGATCGACTTGTGACAGTTGCGATCGCAGATCGCCAACGTATTTTCCTTCATACAGATTTGCATGATGGTACGGTTGGAACCGGATGTACCTGTCACCAGTGAGTAAGAACAATCAGCCCCAAAAACCTTGGCAGCATATCTTTCACTCTCGCCAAACGCACCTGTGTGATCCAGCATAGAACCAAGATTTCCCCGCTCAATCCCCATATCCGTGCGGAACAAACCTTCGCCATAGTAGCTGTAGAAACGCTGGCCTGCCGGTGTCTTGGTAAAGCCTACCCCCCCTTGGTGACCAGGCGCTGCCCAAGAATACTCATGGATATCATCGTATTTCATGAACGCTGACATCAAAGGTGGCAGCAGTCGCTCGCGGTATCTTTGCATAGCGGCAAAAGCACGACCTGCAATAAACTCCGGCGTGTCTTCAAGAATCCAGGCGAACTCATCAATATTTGCCATCAGCTCACGACTGACTGTCAAAGTTATCTTTTTACGCTTTGCCAACAAGAATACGGGAACATTTTCCTGACGCTTGTTTAACTTGGCAATCAGTAAGAAAAAGTTTTCATTTTCGTCATTCTGCGAGCCACTCATCGTGGACGTCAGCATCAGACAGTCAATAGCGCTGTTGGCATTCAGAATGGAATAACAATCATCGAAAGAAGTTGCCACTGTGACCTTAGCTCCGGCATCTGACAACTCTTCGACCAGGCGGTTTATGGCACTGCCTACTACCCCTTCTTTGGGTGACTCTTCCAGAATTAGGACTGTGAACCTTTTACCATAACTTCTCATTGGCCATACTCCAACAATTTCATATATTAAAGGGATATACTCACCTATTCAGCAATAAGCGACGACCAGCTATCAGGAACAACAACAGGGACCGATACAGCAAATAAGGTATAATTCGCTTTATCATCACTAGAGCTAGAATTGAGTGTAATATCTTAACTTAGAAGAAATAGTGGCTATTTGACAACTATTATTATTTTCCCAAGTATCATAACCTTAACAAAACATTAATTTATTTTTATTGTATTTCAATGCGTTACAAATAAAATACTGTCTCCAGCGACTATGGCTATGCTCTACTTAGTCATTGATATGCCACTAATAAATTTCACCATATGCCACTAATAAATCTCACCATATGCCACTAATAAATTTCACCACTCCGGCTTATATCCGGCTTATATCCAAAAAAATATTTATAATCACTTGACCAATCTCTAAAATCACTCAGATAATATTTCATCAACATCTCCTGAGTGAAAATGTCATAGGCGCCTGCTACTGTTTTTTAAGGCACGTTACTGATGTTTTTAATCTACTGAAACAAATATGAATATTTCGATTAATAGTTGGCAATGCCGCCGTTTGACCTTGCCCTGTTAGTGGAACGTAATTGATCCAGGGAGTTGTGACTCCGTGCAGCTATGCGCCTGGCTGGATCAGCCAGGCCTCTGCCCAGTTGACGACTTCCCAATAACCAGGGAGTACATCAAATGGCATCTGAATCCAATAAAATGGGGTTGATTGGGTTAACGACTATCGTAACCGTCAACATGATGGGGTCAGGTATTATTATGTTGCCAGCCAGTTTGGCACAAACCGGCGCCATCTCACTGCTGAGTTGGCTGGTAACTGCGGCAGGCGCCATGTGCATCGCTTATGCCTTCGCCAAATGCGGTATGTACTGCACAAAAGACGGTGGAATGTCAGCATACTCAGCCGAAGCTCACGGCGAATCCTCCTTTTTTATCGCCTCCTATACCTATTATGTTTGCCTGGTGATCAGTGCTGTGGCTATCGCGGTGTCAGCGGAAGGCTATCTGCAAGAGTTCATCCCCTGGTTGAAGGAAAGTCCGGTTAATGGCTTTGTCGGCATTGTCGCTATCTTGGTGGTAACTATGGTAGCCAACTTCAAAGGCCCCAAAATAACCGGTCAGATATCGGCCTTTACCGTCTGGGGGATCATCATTCCTGTAGTGGGACTGTCGGTTATTGGCTGGTTCTGGTTCGACCCCAAGTTGTTCGTACAAGCGTGGAACCCTCACCATATGACCTCCGTAGAAGCTATTTCCTCAGGTATTGCGCTGACATTGTGGGCATTTTTGGGTATTGAATCAGCTGGTGCCAACTCAGGCGCAGTGGAAAATCCGCAAAAAAACGTGCCACTGGCCTGTATGTTGGCGACCATTTTCACCGCTATTGTGTATATCGCTTCAACTGCGGTAATTCAGGGTATTGTTCCCAATGCCGAATTGGCCAAGTCAGATGCACCATTTGGTTTGGTTTATGCCTATATGTTCAGCAAGGAAGTCGGGTTGATCATTACTGCGCTGGCGGTGATTGCCTGTATCGGCTCGCTGTTGGGTTGGCAGTTTACCAACGCTCAGGTATCCAGAGCCGCTGCTGATATCAAACTGTTTCCAAAAATCTTCGGTGATGTCAGCAAAGACAATGCCCCGATCAAGGGCATGTTGATTATGCTTGTGCTTGAACTGGGCCTGGCAGTAATGACGATTTCGCCAACTCTGGTAAAACAGTTCAACGTATTGGTCAACCTGGCCGTATTTATCAACATGGTGCCTTACATCCTGTCATTGACGGGTCTTGAAGTCATATTGCGCAACAATAATGTCAGCAATAGGGAGTACCTAATTGGCTCAGTCATAGGCACGCTTGCGGTAGTCTACAGCATCTACGGCGTATATGCCTGTGGTAAAGAAGCTGTGTTCTACGGCGCCATCTTGACGTTGTTTGGCTATATATTCTATGGCTTTATTGCGGCGCGGGACGTCAATCAAACCCCTAGTAAAAGTATAAGTCACGGCAAGTAAGTTAACATTAGCAAGGGTGCCAACTGGCACCCTTGTTAATGACTGGAGCGGGTGATGGGAATCGAACCCACATTAAAAGCTTGGGAAGCTTCCGTTCTACCATTGAACTACACCCGCAATCTTATCATAAGCTACTGATGTTTAATTCGATGTCAATATGGTACGAAAAAGATTTCAGCCGTACACTGGTAACAGCTCAGCCATTGCCAATAAATGACAGGTTGCCGTCAGCAAACCAAAGGCAACCACCAGGGTGACCACAGCTGTGCCTCCGGGCACTCTGAAGCTCTTGCTCTGCGGGAACATTTTTCGGGTTTGGTAGGCCATCAGCCCCGGCACAATCACCGCCCAAATGCAGGCTGCCAGAGCAGCAAAACCGATTGCAACCAAAAATCCATTCGGAAACAGTAGCCCCATTAAAGTTGGTGGAATAAAGGTAACCATTGCAGTTTTACTGCGTCCAATCATGCTGTCGTCAAAGCCAAACAAGTCTGCCAGATAGTCAAACAGCCCCAGCGTTACCCCCAGAAATGACGACGCCACGGCAAGATTGGCAAACAGAGTCAACATACTGCTGAGCCATTGCTGGGCCATCACTTGCTGCAGCGCTCCAACCAGCACCCCCATATTGCCGCCCTGAGCAATGATCTCAACGAAACCGGTACGACTGATATTGCCCATGGTCGCAATCAACCAACAGATATAAATCACTAACCCAAGGAAAGTACCGGCAAAAATCGCTTTGATGATGGTCGATGCAGCATGACCATAGTATTTGACCAGACTGGGCACATTCCCATGATAACCAAAGCTGGCCAATCCAAATGGCAGGGCAGCAAGAATGTAAGGTGCGTAAATAGCCTCTCCATCCGGCTGCAGCAACTTTGTCGGCTCTATCTCTATCAATAAGTTACCTATGGCCAAGAAGAAGGTGATAATCATGCCTCCCAGCATCAGGGTGGTAATACGGTCCACCGCTTTGGTGCTGATCAACACGATAGATGCCAGCACTCCGGCAAAGATAAGCCCGGCCACACTCTGTGGAAGATGAATGCCTATATTTTTCAGGCTGTGGTTAACGATAGATGAACCGCCACTGATATATGCGTAAGTCAGGATGTACAACACGAACGCAATCGACACTCCACTGACGATCCTCCAGAATCGTCCCAGAGTTTCTCGGGTCAAAGTATCGAAACTAGCACCGGGTTCGAAGTGCAGATTGGCCTCCAGTAACAGCAAACCTGACATCAACATGATGAACCAGATCCCGATAAGCAACGCCACCCCATAGCCAAACCACATGCCGGCACTGACCACCGGCAGGGAAAACATCCCCGCGCCTACGGTCGTTCCGGCAATGATCATCGCGCCGCCCAACAAAGACTTGCCCCCGGGGGCTGCATTCATATGAGTGGCCATAGTTATCTACCGTTATTCTATTCAGCGATAAAAAACGCCTGCTGGGCAGGCGTTTTCATGATTCATGGGCCATACCAAGTCCATGGCAGGCTTGTTAGGGTCTGAGGCCCAAGTGTTCGGCAGCAACCGCTTCGACAATAGTCTGCCTGACCGACGACCGCAACAGACTGTTTGAATGGTTGCGGATCCGCTCAATGACTTCAGCTTTAGACTTGCCCAGATATCCAAGATCCTTGAGTCGAATACTCAGAGTGCTGTACAGTTTTTTATCATAAAACTCCGGCGCGGTTACCCCGTGCAAGGCTCCCAGACGCTGCGCCAACAGATAACTTTCGGCCTCCAGTTCAGCCCGCTCAATAGCCGGACGAGATGCAAGCAGGTTGAAGACGATAGCGTAACGCTGCATGGTTTCGCTGATGAGACCACTGAGCAACAGCAGCATATTAAATTTGTGCTGTTTGACCTGATAAACCGGTTCCCCCGAGATCAATCCTTCGTCGACAAACTTGTTCAACAACCTGTCGACATAATCAGTCAGCTCTTTGATGCCCATGAAGAGTTCGGCCTCAAGCAGAGGATAGAATTCCTTCACAGTGTCCTGCACCGAGTCTCGGGAGCAGGCCTTATGACAAGTCAGGCAGTTGGCTATCAACGCTGGCACAATCAGCAGGTGGATAATGTTATTGCGATAGTAGGTCATCGACAGAGTATGCACAGGGTCAATTTTGACAATATCTCCCAGTCCATCAGACTCCTGCACCAATTTTTTCAACTCCAGCCCTTGGCTAACCAGCAATTGACCATCACCCTCAACTACTGACATATACTTTGTGTATGGCACATCATTAAGCAACTTCAGGTAGAGATCCAGCTGCTTCTCCAGCTGGCTTCGCTCAAGCGCATTCTGCTCTGCCGTCAGCAATACAGCACTGTTCAGCGTAACTGCGCTGACCGCCGCTGCATCATTGATATTGGTCATCACTCTAGTGGCCAGTTGATTCACCAAAGGCGTCAGCCAGCTTGGCTTGCTTTCTGGTTCATTTGCCAACTGCTCACGCCAGTCTGCCACATTCTCAGTAAGAAAATTCTGCAAATTAATCGGCTGACCAAAATTCACATAGCCCTGACCGAAGTTACTGAGCTTGCGAATAGCACTCACCACCTGCCATACGGACTCTTTTTCCTTCTTCTTACCACTTAGCTCCTTGTGATAAGTAGCCACTTCCATCACATGGTCGTACCCCAGGTACACAGGCACCAAAGTCACAGGACGTTCAATCCCACGCAATACACTGTTGACTGTCATCGCCAGCATCCCGGTTTTAGGTACCTGCAACCGACCGGTGCGGGAGCGTCCACCCTCGGTGAAGTATTCAACCGAATAGCCTTTGGCAAACAGCTGATCCAGATACTCTCGGAACACTGCAGTATAAAGCTTGTTGCCGTTGAAACTGCGGCGAATAAAGAACGCGCCGCCACGACGGAACATCGGACCGGCTGGCCAGAAATTCAGATTAATACCGGCAGCAATGTGTGGTGGCACCATGCCCTGAAAATACAAAATGTAAGACAACAGTAGATAATCCATATGGCTGCGATGGCAAGGCACGTATACGATTTCATGCCCGTCATGATGCAACTGCCGCACGTGCTCAGCACCTCTGATATTGATGCCCTTGTACAGTTTATTCCACAGCCAGGTCAAAATACGCTCTGCGATTCGTATCAGCGAATCAGAATAGTCAGCAGCGATTTCATCCATATATTCAATGGCACGGGCTTTAGCCTCTGCCTCAGAAATCTGCCTGGAAGCTGCCTCTTCTTCGATAGCCCGCTTGATATTCTCGGCATTCAGCAGCGAATGGAACAATGTCTGACGATTGGGTAGCGCTGGCCCGGTCATCACCTTACGCTGGCGACGGAAGTGCACTCTGGCTACTCTGGCCAACTTATGGGCAATTGACTGATCCGTACCATGCTCGTCTGCCATATAGCGCAGGGACACCGCATTGGAAAACTGAATAAAGTTGTGACGTCCAAGGAACAGAATCATCAAAGCCTTACGCAACCAGCTCGGGTCTTCACGCTCAAGCACTGCTGCCTTCATAGTGTCATCATCTTTACCCGGAGTACGTCCCCAAAACAGACTCACAGGAACCAGCTGCACATCCAGGTCACTGTCCTGACGGTGTAATTCCAGCAATTGAGTAAAGGCCTCAAGAAAAGGCTCGTTGCCAACCCGGCGGCCAAATAAAGTCTTGGCGCCCTCCAGGCATACCACTCTTGGGATCACCTGCCCTTTGAGCATCAGAGGTTCATTTGGGCTGGGCAGCCCCAGCTGCCGGCTGATATTCAGCAGCACATTCAAGTCACTGATTGAAAATGTCTTAAGGACATAAATCAGGGGTCGCTGTGGATCCAGATTGAGATCATCGAACGGGCGCTGTGGCACGGTAATAGTGAGCACCAGCTTATCCTGGATCCACCGGAGGGATTTCAACCAAAAAGAGTCTTGTTTGGACATTACTTGCTGCAATCTACATCACGTTGAATTGTGACATAGAATATCAGACATAACCCGCCCAGCGCCACGCACTCTAAAACTACAGCATTGAACAATACTTGCGCTGCAACAATTACTGTATATACTGACAGTTACTGTATGAAAAGACAGGGATTGACATGAGACCGCTGACGCCACGCCAAGCCGAAATTCTTGAGCTGATTAAACACAATATTGCCGATACCGGCATGCCTCCTACCAGAGCAGAAATCGCTTCTACATTGGGCTTCCGCAGCGCCAATGCGGCTGAAGAACATCTCAAGGCACTGGCGAAAAAGGGCTATATCGAAATCATGCCAGGCACGTCCAGAGGGATCCGTCTGCCACAGGAAGAAGCGCAAAATGACGATCTGGGTCTACCTTTGATCGGTCAAGTCGCCGCCGGCGAGCCTATCCTGGCTCAACAACATGTTGAAAATTACTATCAGGTTGACCCTACTATGTTCCGTCCCCATGCGGATTTCCTGCTACGGGTACGCGGTGACAGTATGAAGGATATTGGCATTCTGGAAGGCGATTTGCTTGCGGTACATAAAGTGCAGGATGCCCATAACGGGCAGGTTGTGGTTGCCAGAGTTGAAGACGATGTCACAGTCAAACGCTTCGAAAAGAAAGGCAATGTTGTTTATCTGCATGCTGAAAACCCGGCCTACAGTCCGATTAAGGTAGATCTGACCTGCCAACATTTAACCATTGAAGGTTTGGCTGTTGGAGTCATTCGCAACGGACACTGGCTATGAATAAACTTGTCAGCACAGCCCCCCGTCACCCGGGTATGTGGCGCTCTCGCTCTAATGAATGCCAAGCGGGATGGATCCTGGCACTGCAAAGTGAAAACCACGGACTGAACTAGTTGCATAGCTGGGCGCCTCAATTGCCGCAACTGAGTCAGCTGTGCCGCTGGATTGTTCTTATCAACGCTCCCAAATTTGGGTATTGCCAACTTTTAGCTCAGGCTGGAGTGCGTATGGACCGGATCCTGCTGGTTCGTGGCAAAGACGAAGTCCAAACCCTCAAGGCAATGGAAAAAGCACTGACAAGTGGCTCTTCCAGTGCTGTGATAGTCTGGAGTTATCCTCTGGATGACAGGGATCAACGCCGTCTGCAACTGGTTGCCAAAAGCGCCAGAGCAATAGGATGGCTGATTGAGGGTGTAAACGCTCACTTACATTCCAGACATCTGCACCGTTTGGTTAATTCGAAAAATCACAGAGCTTTCACTGATTTTCGAGAATAGTTCTTCTTTCCAGACTCCTTTCAAAGAGCCAACCATTTTTCTCTCTGCCCTGATCTTCTTTCATGCCCTGCAGGGCATATGGAAGTAACGATGAAGTTGATGCCCAGAGTGGTCAGTCGCTGCCGCAACTCCGCATTTTCAGAAATGGTCTCCAATATTTGAGCAATTCAACAACTCTTATCGACTCTTCAGCCTATTTTTCGTCCCTGCAACCTTTGTCTGGCCCGATACCGTGCGCCTGACGTACACCCTTAAAAAATTTTTGTATCACAGGCAATACTCTGAATTGACGACTATCTTTTGATGATAGAGGAAGGCGACAGGTCTAATTTAGGGGATGGCCAATGTCAGAACACACAGAAACGTTCGAGACAGAACTCACCATCAGATCGGTACAGGGTGTATATACCAAATTGCATGATCAACTGGTGCAGGGTAATGCCCTGATCCTGGATACCGGCAAACTTATCCAGGTCGACACTGCAGGGGCACAGATGCTGTATTTGCTGGCTCGACTGGATGACAGCGGAACTCACAAATTAACCTGGAAAAATGGCTCTGCTGAGTTGCAGGCACAACTTCAAAGCTTGGGAATTGAAATCCCGGCGCTATTTTCAGACATCTGAAAGGAACACAGCATATGAAGAAAATACTTGCGGTTGATGATTCAGCATCAATGCGTCAAATGGTGGGCTTTACCCTGAAGACGGCCGGCTTTGATGTCACTGAAGCCTGCAACGGCGATGAAGCACTCAAAATAGCCCAGCAGGACCAATATGATCTGGTCATATCAGACGTTAACATGCCGGTGATGGATGGCATTACCCTGATCAAGAACCTACGGAATTTACCTGCCTACAAGTTCACACCTTTGCTGATGTTGACCACTGAATCCGGTGGAGAAAAAAAGCAAGAAGGCCGTGCAGCTGGGGCTACCGGCTGGATTGTGAAACCCTTCAATCCGGATCAATTGTTGTCAACTGTACGGAAAGTGCTGGGCTAATCATCGGATCACGGAGCTCAGAGGCTTATGGATATCGATCTCAGTCAATTCAGCCAGGTATTCTTCGAAGAAAGTATCGAAGGGTTGGCGGTGATGGAGGCAGAGCTGCTGATTCTAGATGTAAACAATCCGGATGATGAATCCATCAACACCATTTTCAGAGCAGCCCACTCAATCAAAGGCGGCAGCGGTACCTTTGGTTTTACTGCAGTTGCCAACTTCACCCACCTACTGGAAACCCTGCTGGATGAAATCCGTGACGGCAGACGCAAGATGCTGCCTGAACATGTCGATATCCTGTTGCACTCGGTCGATGTGCTCAGAGGTATGCTGGATGCCCTGATGGCCGAAAGCGAATACAGCGACCCCAAGTTACAGGAACTGGAAGGTCGTCTGACGCAAGCATTGGGTAATGAACAACCGGCAACAGAGATGCCGCAAGAGGCTGTCGAAACCGAGAATATTCAGCAGAAAATTACCTGGAAAATCCATTTTGTTGCAGGCGAACACATCATGCGCTGCGGCAACGACCCCATGCTGATGTTCAACGAGCTGAGGGAAATCGGTGAGTTGAAGGTAACGCTTTGCCCCTGCAGCTTGCCCTCTTTGGATACCTATGATCCGGAAGCCTGTTATCTCAGCTGGGATCTCGAGCTACAGACTGAACATCCTCAGGAAAAAATCAAAGAAGCCTTCGAATGGGTCGAGGACGAGTGCCAGATCAGCTACGAGCAACTGATACCGGACGCCCAGCCACAGTCGTCTGTAGCGCCATCGCCTCAGTTGGAAGCGGCTAAGCCGTTAACCGCTCAATCCCAGGCCTCGTCCAGCGCCAAGGCCAAAAGCAATGAAAGTGGCTCTATTCGGGTCAGTACCGACAAAATTGACATGCTGATCAATATGGTTGGTGAACTGGTGATTACCCAGGCCATGTTGGGTCAGATAGGGCAGCAGGAAGCGATCTCCCAAGAATCGATGCTGATGCTGCAGCAGGGGCTGGAACAGCTGGCCTCCCACACCCGGGATCTGCAGGAAAGCGTGATGCAGATACGCATGATCCCAATCAGCTTTGCCTTTAACCGTTTTCCCAGATTGGTGCGCGATACCAGCCAGCAACTGGGTAAAAAAGTAGAACTGATCCTGAAGGGAGAGGAAACCGAGCTGGATAAAACCGTGATGGAAAAAATCGTTGATCCTATGGTTCATTTGGTGCGCAACTCTCTGGATCACGGTTTGGAGTCGCCTGCCGAACGAGTAGCCAAAGGCAAGCCAGAAACTGGTTCAATCACACTCAACGCCTATCATCAGGGTGGCAATATCGTAATTGAAATTATTGACGATGGCGCCGGTTTGAACACCGAAAAAATTCTTCGCAAAGCGATCGAAAAAGACCTTGTCAGCCCTGATGAAGAACTGCCCGATGATGCCATCCATCAGCTGATATTCAAACCCGGCTTCTCCACTGCAGATGCAGTCTCTGATCTGTCTGGCCGCGGTGTTGGTATGGATGTGGTGAAGCGCAACATCCACGAGCTGAACGGCACTATAGACTTGCGCTCCCGTAAAGATGAGGGCAGTCGCTTCACCATCAGATTACCGCTGACACTGGCGATTCTGGATGGTCAACTGGTGCGCATCGGCGAACATACTTACGTAGTGCCTTTGGTATCTATCTATGAATCCCTGCAGGTTTCGGAAGATAGGATAAACCGTCTCAGCGATGAACATGAGTTAATCCGGTTGCGCGATGAATATGTGCCTGTGGTCAAGGTTTACCAGGAGTTTGGTCATCAAGCAGAAGCCAGTGAAATCAAAAATGGCCTGATCATGGTAGTAGACAACAGTAATGAAAAAGTAGGGCTGCTGGTAGATGAATTACTGGCACAGCAACAGGTAGTGATTAAAAACCTGGAAGACAACTATACCCGTATCCCCGGTGTTTCCGGTGCCACCATTCTTGGCAACGGTACTGTGGCGCTCATTATCGATGTCGCTGGTCTGGTCGAGCTTGCAGGAGTAGGCCACAGCAAAGAGCATGTGGCGTAAGGAAGCTGACAATGGAAAATCAAGCCAAAGAAGAAGTTATGACCGGTACAGAACATGAAGGACAACAGTTCCTGAGTTTCATCATGGCCAATGAGGAATATGGCGTCGATATTCTCTCCGTGCAGGAGATCCGTGGTTGGGAGCCGACAACAGCCATTCCCAATGCGCCTGACCATGTCAAAGGTGTCATCAACCTGCGGGGCACCATTGTTCCCATCATAGACTTAAGGCAAAGATTTCGCATCGCATCGCTGGAGTATGGCCCCACCACAGTCGTCATTGTGGTGAAAGTCAGGGTCGAGTCCAGCCAAAAGATCATCGGTATAGTCGTTGATGCAGTATCAGACGTCTTCAGTACCAGCCACAGTAACATTCGCTCGGCACCGGACTTTGGCCACGAAGCGGATCTCAAATTTATCAAAGGATTGACCAGCGTTAACAACAAGATGGTTATCCTGCTGGATATTAACTTATTGCTGGGAACAGAAGTGCTGCCAGATGCAGCAAGGCTTTCTCAACTGACTGAAACACATGATAAAACACAACCCACTGGGGAAATTGCGTAACAGGGTCTTGAAGAGGATGGACGAATGGAAGCAAGCAAAATGACTGCAGCGCCCACTGCACATACTTCGACAACACCGGGGGTGACTCCTCTCGCCGGCGCGGGTATCGGGGTCAGTCTGCTGGGCCTGGTGCTCAGTTTAACCAATGTTCCCTCTATTTGGGTCGCTGCCACACAGGCTGTTACCATTGTGCTGTTTGCACTGGCATACGCCAGAGTTAATCGGTTTGAACGCCAGGTTGATCGGGAGTTTGGCATCATCACCAACCGGGCCCTGGATATCTGCCAGGCCAATGTGATGCTGGCCAGTCCCGATGGAGAGATCCTGTACCTGAACGAGTCACTGCAAAACACCCTTCACTCTGCAGAAGCCGACATTCGCTCAGTGCTACCGGATTTTGACAGCAAACGTCTTAAAGGCGCCCATATGGACATGTTTTACCGCAATCCTGAACACCAGCGCGGCCTGATAGCCGGTTTGCGCAGTGCTCATATCAGTGAAATTGAAGTGGGCAGCCGCACCTTCAGCCTGAACGCTTCACCGGTGTTTGATGATCACCATCAGCGTATTGCCACAGTGGTGGAATGGAAAGATCTCACCGCTGAAAAAGCCAGTAAGCAGGAAAGTGAGAATGTGCAACGCGAAACCAGTCGCATCAAGCAGGCACTGGATGTTTGTCAGGCCAATGTCATGGTGGCAGACGCTGATCTGAATATCATTTACCTCAATGACTCCTTGAATGAAATGCTGTCTTCCAATGAAGCCAAGCTGAAGCAGGCGCTGCCTCAGTTCAATGCCAAGCAACTGGTTGGCACCAATATCGATACATTCCACCAGAATCCGGCCCATCAGCGCGGGATGTTGGCGAATCTGACCAGTAGCTACAAAACGCGTATTAAGGTTGCTGGCCTGAAATTCAATCTGACCGCGACGCCTATTTTCGACAAAGGTATCCGTACCGGCACAGTTGTTGAGTGGGCCGACGTCACCGAATGTCTGCAAAAAGAGGAAGAAGAACGTCTGATGGCGGCGGAAAATGCCCGTATCAAACAGGCGTTGGACAATGTAACAGCCAATACCATGGTGGCCGATGTCGACTGCAACATCATCTATCTGAATAAGTCAGTGCTGAACATGTTCCGTGCCGCTCAGAACGACATAGTTAAAGAACTGCCCAAGTTTGACAGTGCCACACTGCTCGGCAGCAACATCGATATGTTCCACAAAAATCTGGCTCACCAGCGCAATATGCTGGCAGATCTGGACAGCACCTTTACCAGTCAACTGAATGTCGGTGGCCGTACATTCAACATCATCGCCAATCCCATCAAAGACGAAGAAGGCAAGCGTATCGGTACCGTAGTAGAGTGGGCCGACCGCACAGCAGAAGTTGCGATCGAACATGAGATCGATGACATCATATCGGCAGCCAATGCCGGTGACCTGAGTTGCCGTATCACTACCCATGACAAAGAAGGCTTCTTCCTGAACCTGTCCAACGGTCTGAATAAGCTGGTTAGCATCGCTGATGATGTCATCTCAGATGTCGTAGATATGTTTGACGGGCTCGCAAAAGGTGATTTAACTCGCCATATCCAAGGCGACTATCAGGGCCAATTCGGCAAGCTGAAAACCGATGCCAACGCCACTGTAATCCGTCTGACTGAAGTGCTGAATGACATTCTGCAGTCTGCCAGCACAGTAACCGCTGGGGCCGAAGAGATTGCCAAAGGCAATGCAGATCTCAGCCAACGTACCGAAGAGCAGGCTGCGTCGCTGGAAGAAACCGCATCCAGCATGGAAGAGATGACCACGACTGTACGCCAGAGCGCCGACAACGCTAACCTAGCTGATAATCTTGCCAAAGAGGCAAACAGCAAAGCCAACCATGGCGGCAAAGTGGTGAAACAGGCAGTCAGCGCCATGGAAGCCATCAATGATTCCAGTAAGCGGATCTCCGACATTATTGGCGTGATTGATGAAATCGCTTTCCAGACCAATCTGCTGGCACTCAACGCAGCCGTTGAAGCAGCTCGCGCAGGTGAACAGGGACGAGGCTTTGCTGTAGTAGCTGGCGAGGTTCGCAATCTGGCACAACGCAGCGCCGGCGCCGCCAAAGAGATCAAAGATCTTATCCGTGACAGTGTAAACAAAGTTACCGACGGTACAGCACTGGTGAATCAGTCCGGCGAAAACCTGCAAGAAATCGTCAATGCAGTATCTAAAGTCGCAGAGATGATCAATCAGATCAGTGTCGCCTCGGCGCAACAATCATCCGGTATCAGCGAAGTCAATAAAGCGGTTTCACAAATGGATGAAATGACCCAACAGAATGCCGCATTGGTTGAGCAGGTATCCGCTGCAGGTGATGCCATGGCTGAGCAGGCCCGGAACATGAGGCGCCAGCTGGGATTCTTTAAGATGGAGAAAAATGCCGACAGCGACCAAACGGAATTTGCCTCTTCCGCCACCCTGGCTCTGGTTTCCGGCGAGTCAGCCATAAAACCCAACATTGCCAACGATGAGTGGAATGAGTTCTAGGAGCAGGACAATTGGAACTAAGTGAGGATAAGGAATTCCTGATGACGGCGGCGGATTTCGAGTTTATCCGGGAACTCGCCTACCGGCAAACCGGGATTGTATTACCGGAGCGCAAACAGCACATGGTGTATTCCCGGCTGTGCCGCCGTCTGAGAGCGCTCAGGCTACCGAACTTTAAGAACTATTGCCAGTATCTGTCGGAAACCCCAGCTGAGCTTGGTCAGTTCATCAATGCGTTGACGACAAATCTGACAGCCTTCTTCCGGGAGGAGCATCACTTTGACTATCTGAAAGACAAAGTAGTGAATGACTGGATGAAACAACACAAACGCCGCATTCGCATCTGGTCATCCGCTTGCTCTACCGGAGAAGAGCCATACAGCATCGCCATGTCGGTCGCAGGTATGTTCGCTAATGCTGGATACGACATCAAGATATTGGCGACCGATTTAGATACCAATGTGCTGCAGAAAGCACAGAGCGGGATTTACAGCTCGGATGCACTGGAGAATATACCGGTCGAATATCATGAGAAGTTTCTGATGCGCTCTGCCGACCAGATAAAGATCAAAGAGAAGTTGCAAAAGTACATACATTTCAAGCAACTCAACCTGCTAAATGATTGGCCTATGCAGGGGCCGTTCGATGTGATTTTTTGCCGCAATGTACTGATTTACTTTGACAGTGAAACCAAGCAAAAAATTATCCAAAAATTCCGTAGATTGCTAGCTGATGATGGAGTGCTGTTTATCGGCCACTCAGAGACACTGCACCAAATCTCTGATGAGTTCACACTTCTGGGACATACCATTTATAAACCCAGATAACGGCGTGGAAAAATAAGGAAGGGATATGATCAAAGTATTGGTGGTCGATGACTCAGCCCTGGTCAGACAGCTGCTGACTCATATGCTGTCTCAGGCAACGGACATCGAAGTTGTGGGTACTGCAGAAGATCCCTATGAAGCCAGAGATAAAATAAAGTTACTCAATCCCGATGTTCTGACACTGGATGTGGAAATGCCCAAGATGGATGGCATTGCCTTTCTGCGTAACCTCATGAAACTGCGGCCTATGCCGGTAATTATGGTTTCCACGCTGACAGAAAAAGGGGCGACTATAACGCTGGAAGCGCTGAGCCTGGGAGCCATTGATTATATTGCCAAGCCCAAAAATGATCTGAGCAACAAACTGACGGAATATCAGGACGAACTGCTAGAAAAAATTCGCCTGGCGGCGCGCAGTCGAGTAAGAGCCACGCCGTTGGCGGTCAAACCTGCTGTGGAGCAAGGGCTCAAGCTTAAAAACCGGCTGATTGCGATAGGAGCATCGACCGGGGGCACCGAAGCGATCGCACAGGTGGTTTCCCAATTGCCGGAAAATTTTCCGCCGATTGTGATTGCACAACATATCCCAGCAGCGTTCAGTACCTCTTTCGCCCGCAGGCTGGACTCCAAATCGGCCATGACAGTTCAGGAAGCCTGTGGCAACGAAATGATCAAACAGGGCAATGTCTATGTCGCTCCCGGCGATAAGCATCTGACAGTCGTACGCCGTGGTGCGCATCTCTATACCATGTTACAGGACTCGGAACCGGTTAACCGCCACAAGCCCTCTGTAGAAGTTTTGTTTAACTCAATTGCCGACTGCGCAGCCAAAACCACCATAGGCGTAATGTTGACCGGTATGGGTAAGGATGGGGCCGAAGGCATGCTGAACATGATGAATCAGGGGGCCTATACTATCGCCCAGGATGAAACCAGTTCAGTGGTTTGGGGGATGCCCGGCGCAGCAGTGGATATAGGGGCAGCAAAAGAGCAGCAGCCGCTGAACAAAATGGCTTCACGCCTGCTGAACTTGCTGAAAGTGTAATGATTACCAGCACACATGAACATGTCTTGCCCAATGCCAACTGATGATTGACTCGCCTATCGCTCTGTAACCTTATGCTCGCTTTTTAAGGGCATAAGATGGATATGAATACTTTAAACAACACCTCAGCATCATCCGGGACGAACGCCAACGTGTTAAGGAAGGCGGGAACAAGTCCTCGCACCGCTTTGGCTTTGACAGCAGTACAGGGGCCGCTTCGGAGTGCCGGCGGGTAAACTGGCGGTTGAGTCGTGCGCGGTTTGCCACAGTGTGGACTATCTGAAGCAAATTCACGGCATCTGATCCAAACGCAATCCCAAAGTAAACAGCGATGACACTTGCAATGCCCGACACCAGCGCTATATTGGCGCCCTGAGTTTTTTCGCAAAGGCATCTCACCATGACACTGTTTTTTGCCTCCGATCTACATGGTTCCCTCACTGCCACCGAAGCCATGCTTGAAAAATTTGAGCAGTCCGGCGCCCGTTATCTGGTTTTACTGGGTGATATTCTCAATCACGGTCCCCGTAATGCCATTCCTGAAGGCTACGCCCCGGCAGAGCTGGCAAAGCGCCTTAATCAATATGCCGAACGCATCATTGCAGTACGCGGTAACTGTGATAGTGAAGTGGATCAGATGCTGCTGGACTTCCCTATTATGGCAGCCTACCAACAGGTGATCCTGCCGCAGATGCGGCTGTTCCTGACCCATGGCCATGTTTATGGGCCTGACAAACTGCCGAAGCTGCTGCAGGGGGACGGATTTTTCTATGGTCACACCCATATTCCAGTAGCCGAATATAAAGGCGGCATATTGCACTTTAATCCAGGCTCCACCACCATTCCACGCAATAGTGGTCGCGCTTCCTATGGTATGCTGTCTGATACCGAGTGTCAGGTGAAAGATCTGCACACAGATGAAGTGATTGTCAGCTGCAGCCTGCGTCATTCACTGTAATCAACTGCAAGAAGGCCTCGAAATTACGGGCCTTTGTTGGAGTCAGTCAAGTTTAGTACAGCCAACATTAGATAGGTTAAAACAACTAACCTATTGGGAGCAAACCTTGCTCAGCATCCTTATCACCCAGTTCGTGGTTCTGTGGGCGGTGATCGACCCTGTTGGCTCGGTACCTGTCTATCTATATCAAACCCAGAATCTGTCAGCCAAACAACGTCATTTGGTTGCCTTGAAAGCCGTGAGTATAGCCACGGGTGTACTGCTGTTCTTTTTAATTGCCGGACAGTTACTGCTGGAAGCCATGAAGATCCCCCTGCCTGCCTTTCAGGCCGCTGGCGGACTAGTGTTGCTGCTGTTTGCCCTGTCCATGATCTTTGGTGAAAGCAAGCCGGAGCTGGAAACCAAATTGAGCGAACAAGTCAGCCATTCCGATCTGGCCGACCTTGCTGTGTACCCGCTGGCGATCCCCTCTATCGCCTCTCCTGGTGCCATGATGGCGATTGTGATGCTCACCGACAACTCCCACTACGCTGTGGCCGATCAAGCCATTACCGCCGGATTGATGCTGCTGGTCATGGTGATAACCCTACTGCTATTACTGGGTGCCACCAAAATCCAGAAAGTGATTGGCAACGTAGGCGCCGCCATCATCAGTCGAGTCATGGGGTTAATTCTCGCCGCTGTCGCCGTCAACAATTTACTGCAGGGGATAAGAGATTTTTATCAGTGACGCTCATTCACAAAGATGCTGAATCAATATTTTCAGCGTGAATCTACATCTTCCGGTGAACTTGAGAAGCCAAACTTCGTTTGGCAATAAATCGAAGCCATGTGCATCCATGCACAATGCCAGTTCGCCATCCATAGCTCTCGTTCGTGAGCACATGACTGGCGTCATACTCACCCAAGGCTTCACCCGGGCAAGAGGGGATCAACAGCAATTCCCTCCTGCATCTCCCTTGCCGCCCCAACCGAAGTTGTAACCCATCGTGCATTGCATGCAATTGTCATGACCAGCGGCGACTCACCGAAGTACATCCTGTACTTCTCTCCCCGCTCGGCTTTCCTGCCTCGCGCTCGTGAGCTTATCACTTCGCAATACTCGCCCATGGTTCTGCATCGCCTATGACATCATCTGATACACAGGGTGTATAATGCCGTAAAGGATAGGATGTTCGAGAACGGTCATGATGACATCCACTATTGCATCCATTCCCGTCGACTTTAGCATCCTGCTTCGTTCTACCTCCTCTGTGTCCATGCAGTCGTCCGCAACTCTGGACAGAGAGTTGGTGG
>JAJNAU010000001.1 GCA_021462625.1 Shewanella sp. | reverse complement strand
CGTTGTTTTATACAAAGCAACGCGATTGTGGTGTAGTTGTTCTACATAAATGAGCGTTAATGCAGTAGAAAGCGACGACAAACGCTGCCCATAGGGTTAGGTATTGGGTACCTCGTTTAGCGATGTTACTCGCTTAGGGTAGGTACCAACAAGTCCCCGCACCGCTCTGGCTTACGGACAAATTCGAGTTCAAGGTATTCAGGTGTCGCAAGGCGGGTTAACTTTCAAAGCGCAATACCACAGCAATCGTGTTTGCCAGAAAGCCCCAAAGGCGACTGCGAGTCCCCCCGCAAAGCGCACAGTCAGACGCCATCTGATCGACACCGACGCGTCCAGTGTCTACTAATCCGTACACACAATTCGCAAGCTAAAAACAACATCAAATCACCAACATGGTATCATTGCGCGCCATCAGGGTATTGCCAACGCCTCACAGGCAATATGCAATGAACGCAAACATTGCCGGCAGTGCCACCATTTGTACCCCAACATACAATATAAGACCCTGAGTTAAGGAGTGAACATGCAACCTTTGGTAGCTGTTGTCATGGGATCAAAAAGTGATTGGCCCACCATGCAGGCCGCGGCTGAGATTATGGATAAGTTACAGGTCCCCTATCATGTGGAAGTGGTCTCCGCCCACCGCACCCCTGACAAGCTGATGAGCTTTGCTGAAACAGCCGTAGACAAAGGATTTCAGGTAATTATAGGTGGCGCCGGTGGTTCCGCTCACCTGCCGGGCATGATTGCCTCCAAAACCCGCCTGCCGGTGCTGGGTATCCCAGTGCAAAGCAAGGCCCTGTCAGGCATGGACAGCTTGCTGTCTATCGTGCAGATGCCAAAGGGGGTTGCGGTTGGCACTCTGGCTATCGGTACTGCCGGCGCTTTCAACGCAGGCTTGCTCGCCTGTCAGATTTTGGCCAATAACGACACCGCCCTGGCCAGCCGCATCGAGGCATTCAGAGCCGAGCAGACCCAGAGCGTGCTCGATAATCCCGATCCCCGCGAGGTTTAACCCATGACTGTAGCAAGAATCTGGGTATTGGGGGATGGCCAGCTGGGCGCTATGATGCGTCACGCCGGACTGCCACTGGCACTGGATGTACGCCCGGTGAACATCATGGAACCCACCGATGAGAAACTGCCGCTGGCGGTCGATGACATCATCACCGCCGAGCGGGAGCAGTGGCCCGAGTCCAAGTTGAGTCGTCAGCTCAGTGAGCATCCCAATTTTATTAATGGTCCGGTATTTGGCCAACTGGCAGACCGCTTCACCCAAAAAAGCCTGCTGGATGAGCTGGCTGTCGCCACTGCCCCTTGGGCATTGGTGGACGAACGACTCACTGAGTCAAGTTTGCACGACCGCTTTGGCGAGCGAGTGCTGCTCAAGCGACGTAGCGGCGGCTACGATGGCAGGGGGCAGCACTGGCTGAAACAAACAGAGATCACAGAAATCCCGGCGGACTTGCGCAATGAAGCCATTGCCGAGCAGGCGATCAACTTCGATGAAGAGGTATCCTTGGTAGGCTGTCGCACCGCCGATGGTCAATGCCACTTTTATCCGCTGGCGCTAAATCTGCATCAGGATGGCATTCTGATGGCTTCCATCAGCCCGCTAGCGCGGCTGGATCACCTGCAGCAACAAGCACAGGCGATGCTGGCAAAAATCATGGCGGCACTGGACTATGTGGGTGTCATGGCTATGGAATGTTTCCGGGTGGGTGATAGGCTGTTGGTAAACGAGCTGGCACCACGGGTACACAACTCAGGTCACTGGACTCAGGCTGGCTGCCATATCAGCCAGTTTGAGCTGCACCTCAGAGCGCTGGCGCGTCTGCCCGTGCCGATGCTTAAACCCGCCCTGCCCATCGCGATGGTCAATCTGATCGGTGTTAAGCGGGATGACAAATGGCTGTCGCTGCCCGGGGCTGAGCTTTACTGGTACAATAAACAAGTTCACCCCGGCCGCAAAGTGGGCCATTTGAACCTGGACGCGTCGGACAAATTGGAAATTCAGGCCGCCCTGACGTTACTGAAGCGCTGGATGCCAACCCAATATCAGGCGCCTTTGTCCTGGGTGGCAGACGAGTTGAAGTAATTGTTTCGATTTGCAAACAAGCAGCGCCCGGCGCTACTGTCAGGCCAGGAAACCGCAGCCAGCCGCGCACCCAAACAGGTTCTGGATGAAATTTCCACAGTCTTTTGCCGTGCTTATGCCTGTGACAGGCAGACTGATCCTGTGTATACTGTGTTGTCAGCTCTGCAATAAAAATTGCTCTGCACGCTCGACTCTGCGGGGCTTGCCCTGCAACAGCAGAATATCACCGCTCTTGAGTAACCAATCCGCTGCTGGCTGCTCGGTTTCGGTGCCACCTCGCCTCACCGCTCGCAGCTCAACCCTGAGCTTATGCCAAGGCAAATCCCCCAGTTGCATGCCAATCACTCTGGCACCTTCCGGCAAACTGACGGCATGCAATTGCTCCAGGGTAAAGTCTGACTCACCGCCACTGAAAAATCCATGCAGATCGCGGTAATGGTTGTGTCGCTCCGATTCGAGGCGTTTCAATATCCGTGACAGGGGAATACCGCATTTATACAGCACCTGAGACACCAGCATCAGGCTGCCTTCGAGCGACTCAGGGATCACCTGAGTCGCACCGGCTTGCTCCAGTACATCGAGGTTTTTGTCATCCCGGGTACGCACCAGAATATTCAATCCAGGCGCCATCTCCCGGCACATTTGCACCAATTCCTCTAACACCCGACGGTCACCCAAGGTCACCACCAACATACCGGCTTGACTGATCCCAAGCTGCCCAAGGATACTGGCCTTACAGGCATCGCCATAGTACACAGGCTCGCCGGCATTACGAGCCTCGGTGACCCGGGTTGGATCCCGATCCAACACCAGATAGGGGATGGCTTCGACTTTCAGAAACCGGGCGATTGTTTGCCCTACCCGTCCATACCCCAGAATAATCACCTGCTCGCGGGTAACCTCTAGCGGAAATTCCGGCTCATCCAACACTTGGTTGTTCACCGCCTGCTGCATGCGCTTGCCGAGATCCACGCTGTGCTTAACCAGCCAGGGAGCCAGCGCCATGGAGGCCACTGCCATCATCACCAATTCGGTGCTGATCTGCTTATCCAGCAGTTGATAATTAACGGCCAGCGCCAGGATCACAAAGGAGAACTCCCCCACCTGAGCCAGAGTCATGGCCGACGCCACAGCATTTTGCACCGGCTCGCCGAATAACCGCAGCAACAGATAGACGATCACCCCCTTGCCCACCACCACCACAACCAGAAGCAGCAAAATTTGCCACCAGTATTCGAGCACCAGCCAGACATCCAGCAGCATGCCGATGGAGATAAAAAACAACCCCATCAACAAATCCCGAAACGGCCGGATATCCGCTTCCAACTGCCTGCGATATTGGCTCTCTCCCAGCAACATACCCGCCATAAAAGCGCCAAGCGCCATGGACATGCCCATCCACTGGGTAAACGCCCCGGTGCTGAGTGCAACCGCCAGGGTCGCCAGCACAAACAGTTCATCGGAGCGGGAGCGGGCAATTTCATCAAACAGCTTGGGCAACAGCCATTTACCGACCGCCATCAAACTGACAAAAGCTAAAGTACCTTTAAGCAATCCGTTAAATACATCCAGCAGCGCTAACGCTTCAGCATCGGTAGCCAGCAGTGGCAACAGGATGAGTAATGGCACCACGGCCAGATCCTGAAACAGCAGCACACTGACGGACAGCTCTCCGTGCCGACGCTGCAACCAATTCTGTTCCTTGAGTAATTTCAGGACAATTGCGGTGGACGACAGCGCGATCGCGGCTCCAATGACGATGGCTGCCGTCAGGCTCTGACCACAGTAGAAGGCAACTGCGGCGCTGATAAAAAAGGTTAGAAGCAGCTGCGCACTACCCAGCCCAAACACAGTACGACGCATCGCCCATAAACGCGGCACAGAGAACTCCAGCCCGAGGCTGAACATCAGCAGTACCACCCCAAGTTCGGCGACCGAATGCATCTGCGCCTGTGAGAACCAATTCAGGCCACTGGGTCCACTGACGACCCCGGTGAGTAAATAGGCCAGAATCGCCGGTAAACCCAATCGCCTCAGCAGCGCGATCGAAGTAATAGCGATCAGCAACATCAGGGGAATTAGAAATTGGTGCTCCATCAGGTACTCTGCTCCGGTCAAAAGTCAAAAAAATGACACTCCGGCTGTGGCACATTTTTTGAGCCCAGCCATTTCAGGTTAACCTAATGACTAATAAAGACAAATTTATTTAACAAAGGTTACGGCACAAACTTTGCTAAAGGCTCCTGTAGATTCTCAGTAAAAATGGGGAAACCCAAGGACTTAGTCATGACTTATTGCAATGAAGCAACAGTTTGTTCCGATAATCCAACTCAAAAAGGCAACCTGCTCCAGCTATTTAAGCCAGGGCTTCCGGGGCAGGCAGAGCTGTTCAACTTGCTGCAGTATCTGCATGCCAGCCTCGACCCCCAGGAGGTCTTCGAAGCCTTTGCCACCCTGGCCGGCAAATATTTGCCGCTGGCCGGTGTTCAGCTCAGCTTCGACTGTCAGCAACTGCAATGGGGGGAATGCAATGCGCAGGGATTATCAAGACCCTTTGTCTTGCGTGGGAAAACCGGGACTCTCAAGTATTATCTGCTTCAACCGATTAACGGCACCAAGGTAATGGCACTACTGGAGTCTTTGCTGCAGCAACCCATGCACAATGCGCTACAACATGCAGATATCCGTCGCCAGGCGTTGATTGACACACTCACCGGGCTTGGCAACCGACGGCTCTTTGAGCGCAATATCAATCAGAGCATCTGCCGCAGTCAGCGCTCAGCCGCACCTTTATCACTGCTGATCCTGGATCTGGATAACTTCAAACAACTGAACGACACCCTGGGACATGAAGTGGGCGATCGGGTACTCACTGAGTTCGGCATGCTGCTGCAAAATACCATTCGCGCCAGTGATCAGGCATTTCGCCTGGGCGGAGATGAATTTGTGATCCTGGTGGAAGGGGATAAACAGGGATGTGCCCGACTGTGTCAGCGAATTCTGGCCGGTCTTGCCAATCATCCGCCGCTGGCCAGATATGCTGTCAAGGTTACTTTGGGAGGAACCCAGTACCGTCAGGGGGACGATATGGGCAGCCTGTATCGCAGAGCCGACAAAGCCCTCTATCAGGGGAAAAAGGCCGGTCGCAACAACTATCGGCTGGCAGGTTAAAGAGGACCTGACAAACTGAATGACAGTCCGGGCTCCGCATCCTGCTTAAGGAACCTGCGCTCGAGCCAAACACCCGGCACTGCAGCCAGGCAACCGTCAATGACCAGCACGGGCAGGCGTTGTCTCAACCAGGGAGGTACCCCGGCCTCCTGCCAGCATTTTTTTAGCTCCCGACCCTTGTCCCTAAAGTGCGGGTGACACCTGTAACTTCCCGAAAGCCCAATACTGACTACAGTCCCAAGTTGCCAGACTTCCCCCGAACGGGGCAGGTGTATTCTGGCACCCTGCAGCACCTTCTGAGCCTCAACCAAATACCCGCTCAGCGCGACAGAGAGCCAGTCTGACGGGAGCGTCACAGTTGCCACAGCATCATCATCCTGAGGGCGGGAAATAAACAACTGACCGGCATACCGTTGCAGCAGCATCTGACCGAATCTCAGGGCGACGGAAGCATCATCACGAGCCAGCAGCAATTGTTCCAGCGCCTGCTCAAGCTGCACCTGACTGGGCATTTCACCCCGCTGATTTTCGATAAAAGCACGCAGCAGCAATCGCTGCCAATGAGGCGCATATTCAGCCAGTCCCTGCAAATCCAGGTTGCAGCCCCAGGGCGATTGATGCAATAACGGAGTCAGACGATCGCTCACCACCTCATCCAGTGCCAGTTGCTGCTCGGCACACAGGGCGGCGCTGCGACCAGCGGTCTGGGCGATATGGGGCCAGCGGGATTTCAGTGCAGGAATAATCTCCTGGCGCAGAAAATTACGGTCATATTGGGTGTCAAAGTTGCTCTCATCCACTATATTCACCAGGTCCTGAGACGTTGCATAATTTTCAATTTCACGCCGACTGATATTCAAAAGCGGTCTTACCAACCAGCAATCATCAGCAAACACCTGCTGCATGCCCATGGCAGCCAGCCCTCTGGGCCCCTGCCCACGCTTAAGCGCCAACAGCAGAGTTTCCATTTGGTCGTCTTGGTGATGGCCGGTCAGCAGAATATCGCCCGGTGCCATCAGCTCCCGGATGGCCTGATACCGAACCTTGCGAGCTTCCGCCTCCAGACTGGTGCGCGAACCACAAGGCACTGTCACACGACACAGCCTGAAAGCCAGACCATAACAAGCCGCGCGATCGGCACAGTGCTGTGCCCAGATATCGGCATTGGCACTCAAACCATGATGTATATGAACCAGAGTCACTTTAAGCTCTGAATGCAATTTCGCATAACCGGCAAGCAGGCTGGCCAGCACTTCGGAATCGACCCCGCCGCTGTAACCCAGCCATATCCCCCTGCCGGGAGTTAACGTCAGGCCCCGCAGCGCACTTGCTATCACCTCTTGCATCAAAACAGGATCCTGACTTTATCCGGACCAATGAGCTGTTGCAGATTAAGCACCAGATCATCGGTGGGATTCACCCGCCACTCATCACCAAGGCGGAACTGGCCTCTGGCCTGTACCTGGGCATAGTTCACCACCACAGGTACGGCGCCATTACGCCAGGGCTGAAGCACCTCACCGAAACGCTCCAGCCAGTCAGGGGAAATCAGCTGACTGTCGAGATCAATTTCCAGTGCCTGAGCAAAATGACTGCGAGCCTCACTGATATCAATCATATTGCGGATCGTCATACGATTACCGCCAGAGTAATCATCATAAGACACTTCGCCTTCACAGATGAGGATGCGGTCTTTTTCGATCAGATGACTGAACTTCTCAAAGGCTTCGGTAAACAGCATGCACTCCAGACGACCACTTTTATCATCCAATGTCACCAGTCCCATTTTGGATCCCCGTTTGGTCAGCATCACCCGCGAGCCGATCACCAGCCCGGCAGCTTTGACTGTCTTGCCCCGCTCGGTAGGATGAATATCCTTAAGCCGACCAGAGGTATATTGTCTGAGCTCCTTCAGATACTGATTGATAGGGTGCCCTGTCAGGTACAGACCCAGTGTCTCACGCTCACCCTCGAGCCAGACTTTATCCGGCCAGGGCACACAATTCACAAACTGCTGCTTGGTGTCTTCCGGCTCACTGTTAAGCAGGCCGAACATGTCACACTGGCCTATGGCGCTGGCCTTGGCGTGCTGCTCGGCGGCACGCATGGCCTCAGGCAGAGTTTCCATCATGGAAGCGCGGTGTGGCCCCAGCGAATCCAGGGCGCCGGCGCGGATAAGCCGCTCAATCACCCGGCGATTAAGTTTTTTCAAGTCCACCCGGGCACAGAAATCAAACAGGTCCTTGAACAGTCCATCCTCACGGGCTTTAAGAATGGACTCGACCGGGCCTTCACCCACCCCTTTAATCGCGCCAACGCCATAGACGATGTTCTGCTCATCATCCACAGTGAATTTAAACAGGCCCTTGTTCACATCCGGCGGAATAATCGGCAGCCCCATGCGCTCACATTCATCCACCAGGGTCACAATCTTGTCGGTATTGTCCATATCGGCGGACATTACCGCCGCCATAAACTCTGCCGGGAAGTGCGCCTTGAGCCACAGGGTTTGGTAGGACACCAATGCATAGGCAGCCGAGTGCGACTTGTTGAAGCCGTAACCGGCGAACTTCTCCACTAGGTCAAAGATCTTCATCGCCAACTCGCCATCGACGCCGCTCTGCTCGGCCCCGGCCTGGAAAGTACCGCGTTGCTTGGCCATCTCCTCCGGCTTTTTCTTACCCATGGCCCGGCGCAGCATATCTGCACCGCCCAGGGTGTAGTCTGCCAGTGTCTGGGCAATCTGCATTACCTGTTCCTGATACAGGATAATGCCGTAGGTGGGCTCCAGAATCGGCTTGAGACTCTCATGCTGCCAGGTGGAATCCGGATAAGAAATCTCTTCCCGGCCGTGCTTACGCTCGATGAAGTTATCCACCATGCCTGACTGCAGGGGACCTGGGCGGAACAGTGCCACCAGAGCGATCATATCTTCGAAACAATCAGGCTGCAGACGCTTAATCAGGTCTTTCATCCCACGGGATTCAAGCTGGAATACCGCCGTGGTTTCGTAACGCTGCAACATCTTGAAAGAGGCTTTGTCATCTAACGGGATCGCGGCGATATCCACCGGCTCCTTACCGGCTTTGGCCAATCGCGGGTTAATCATCCCCAGCGCCCAGTCGATAATGGTCAGGGTTCTCAAACCCAAAAAGTCGAACTTCACCAGCCCGGCATATTCCACGTCGTTCTTGTCGAACTGGGTTACCGGAAACTTACCTTCGCTGTCGCAGTAAAGCGGCGCAAAGTCGGTGATCTTAGTTGGCGCAATCACCACGCCCCCGGCGTGTTTACCGGCGTTACGGGTCACCCCTTCGAGCTTGCGGCACATATCGATAAGATCGCGCACTTCCTCATCGGCTTCATAGGCCTCAGGCAAGCCGGGCTCAACCTCAAATGCTTTAGCCAGGGTCATTCCCGGCTCGGCCGGCACCATCTTGGAGATTCGGTCCACAAACCCGTAAGGGTGGCCCAGCACCCGGCCCACATCGCGGATTACCGCCTTGGCCGCCATGGTACCGAAGGTAATAATCTGGGACACCGCCCCACGACCGTACAATTCGGCCACGTGGTCAATCACCTCGTCGCGGCGATCCATACAGAAGTCTACGTCGAAGTCGGGCATGGATACCCGCTCAGGGTTCAGAAATCGCTCAAACAGCAAATCGAATTCCAGTGGGTCCAAATCGGTAATTTTCAGGGCATAGGCCACCAAAGAGCCCGCACCCGAACCCCGGCCCGGCCCCACAGGAATGCCATTATCCTTAGCCCACTGGATAAACTCCATCACGATAAGGAAGTAGCCGGGAAATCCCATCTGGTTGATGACTTTCAGCTCTACATCCAGACGCTCGTCATACTCGCCGCGCTTTTCAGCCCGCTCTTTGGGATCAGGGAACAGGAACTCCAGACGCTCTTCAAGCCCGGTTTTAGACACGTGAACCAGATAGTCTTCAATAGACATATCGCCGGTGGGGAAGTTGGGCAGGAAGTATTCCCCCAAACGTACAGTCACATTACAGCGCTTGGCGATTTCGACTGTGTTTTCCAGCGCCTCGGGGATGTCAGCAAACAGGTCACACATTTCCTGCTCTGATTTCAGATACTGCTGATCACTGTACTGCTTGGGACGGCGGGGATCGGCCAGGGTATAGCCGTCATGAATAGCCACCCGGATTTCGTGGGCCTCAAACTCCCTGGGTGTCAGGAACACCACCTGATTGGTGGCCACCACGGGCAGTTCCTGCTCTTGAGCAAAGGCTACGGCGGCATGCAGGTAACGTTCCTCGTCAGGCCGCCCGGTGCGCAGCAACTCCAGGTAATATCTGCCGTCAAAATGGCTACGGTAAAATTCCGCCAAACTGTTTGCCTGCGCCATATTGCCCTTGAGCAGCGCCTTTCCTATGTCGCCATCCTTGCCGCCGCCCAGCAACAAAATCCCCTCGCCGTATTCGATAAGCCACTCCTGATCGATCACTACAGTGTCATCCACGTGACCACGAAGATAGGCGCGGCTGATTAGGTCGGTCAGATTCTGATAACCGGGATTATTCATGGCCAGCACTGTCAGGCTGCAAAAGTCCTTTTCAAACCCGGGTACCATCATGTTAAAGTCGGCGCCGATAATGGGCTTGATGCCTTTGTCGTGGCAGCCACTGTAAAACTTCACCAGACCACAGAGGTTGTTCTGATCTGTCAGGGCAAAAGCAGGCATGCCCAACTCTTCAATCTTGCCAAGAATAGGCTTGATCTTGGTAAGTCCATCGA
Source organism: Shewanella sp. (assembly GCA_021462625.1). Lineage (GTDB taxonomy): Bacteria > Pseudomonadota > Gammaproteobacteria > Enterobacterales > Shewanellaceae > Shewanella. The sequence goes on along the minus strand of JAJNAU010000001.1, from coordinate 61,382 downwards.
CCATGGAAAAGTCTGAGTGACAACGCAGGTGAACAAAGCGGGGCTGGGACATGGCAAAAACGACTTGATTCTATGAATTTCAAAAACGAAAGATAACATGAACCGGCAGGTCGCCAAAGCACAAAACCGATTCTTGGAGCCAGAGGTTCATACCGGCGGCCAGCCCCTAACCTGGATGTAAAAAGGTGCCCCAGAGGTCAACCTGCTTCAGCCGTGCTGCTCCAGCCATTCTCGTACCGGACGGAAGCTGCGTCTATGCTCGGGCAGTACACCGTATTGCTCCAGCGCCTCGAAATGCGCCTTGGTCGGGTAGCCCTTGTGCTTGGCCAGACCATACTGGGGATATTTGGCATCCAGGGCTTGCATCTCTTTATCGCGAACCACCTTGGCAATAATGGATGCAGCACTGATAGCGTCAATCAGACCATCGCCTTTCACCACGGCATCAGCCACAATACCAAAGTCCGGTGTGCGGTTACCGTCTACCAGCACTTTTTCAGGCCTTATGCTCAGCCCGGCAACGGCACGCTGCATGGCCTTCATGGTAGCATGCAGAATATTCAGCTCATCGATTTCGGCAGGGCTGCAACGCCCGACGCTGACGGCCAGCGCCTTCTCCATAATCTCTGAATAAAGCGCGTCACGCTTTTTCTCGCTGAGCTTTTTGGAATCATTGAGCCCGGCGATGGGTTTGTCTGGATTCAGAATCACGGCGGCGGTCACCACATCGCCAATCAGCGGACCCCGGCCCACCTCATCGACACCGGCCACCAAACCTACACAGAGTGCTGCTGCCTGCTCTGGCGTCAGATTTTTTAATACTGCCATACTAATTAACCTGATTAGGCCCCTATCAAGGCCATCACAGCATCAGCCGCACGCTCACTGGCATTACGACGGATCTGCTGATGAAGTTGGGTAAAGGTATCGATCAACGCCCTGTTATCACGGTTCAGCATATTGCCAACTGCCTTGGCAATCTTCTCCGGCGTACAATCGGCCTGGATAAGCTCTGGTACAAGATCACCGCCAGCCAACAGGTTAGGCAAAGAGAATCTGTCAATCTGCATCAGGCGCTTGGCAATGCGGTAAGTCATGGGCGCAACCCGATAAGCCACCACCATAGGACGCTTCACCAGCATGGCTTCCAGGGTCGCGGTACCCGATGCCAGCAAAATGGCATCACAGGCTGTCATTACTTCACGGGAGTGACCTTCAACCAATTGGATCTGCAGACCCGGCGCATGTGCCTCGAGCGCCTCCACAAACTGCTGTCTGCGGGTTTCATTCACCAAAGGGGTGATAAAGCGAACGTCCGGGTACTCCTGCTTGATCAGGCTCGCCGCCTTCACAAAAGGTTCGGCCAGCATTTTCAGCTCACCGCCACGGGAGCCCGGCAGAATGGCCAGATATTCGCCCTCAGGATCTAACCCAAGTTGCTCACGGGCTGCAACCTTGTCGCTTTCCATGGGGATATCATCCGCCAGGGTATGACCCACAAAGGTACAAGGTACCTGATACTTGTCGTAGAAGGCTTTTTCAAAAGGCAGCAGCGCCAGCACCATGTTGGTGGCCTTCTCGATTTTGAAAATGCGCTTAGGACGCCAGGCCCACACCGAGGGACTGACGTAATGCACTGTCTTGATGCCTGCCTGTTTGAGTTTCAGCTCAACGCCCAGGTTAAAATCCGGCGCATCGATACCGATAAAGCAGTCAGGCTTGATTTCAAGGATCTGCTTAACCAGGCCGTTTCTGATACTGAGCAAATGCGGCAGACGGGAGAGCACTTCAACTATGCCCATCACGGCAAGCTCTTCCATGAAATACAGAGATTCAAATCCCAGCGCGTTCATTCGTGGGCCACCTATGCCCACGAATCTGGCATCTGGATGTCTTTGCTTGAGGGCCTTGATTAATCCAGCACCTAAAATATCGCCGGAGACTTCTCCGGCGACCATAGCAAAAACAAGCGGTTTGGTTTGGCTTGTCATAATCAGCGAATAATACCCCGGTTGGAACTGGTGCAAAATTCAACAAAGTTCGCCACTTCGGGGAATTGCTGAGCATCTTCCACCAAGGCTTCAGCCGCTTCGGCCACTGTCAGGCTTGAGCGGTACATGGTCTTGTAGGCGCGGCGCATCGCCTGCTGAGTTTCCCTGGAGAAACCGCGGCGCTTCATACCTTCGAAATTCAAACCACGTGGCGTAGCCGCCTGACCGGAGGCCATTACAAAGGGAGGCACATCCTGCAGTACCAGAGAGCAACCGGCAGTAAAGGCGTGAGCACCAATGCGCACAAACTGATGCACCCCTGTCATACCGCCCAGAATCGCGAAATCACCCACATGGCAGTGACCGGCGATAGAGGCATTATTGGCCATAATCACATTGTTACCCACCACGCAGTCATGGGCGATATGCACATAAGCCATAAACAGGTTGTTGGAACCGATACGGGTTTCGCTGTTGTCCTGAATGGTGCCGCGGTGAATCGTGACAGACTCACGAATGATGTTGTTGTCACCGATAATCAGACGGGTAGGCTCACCGGCGTACTTTTTGTCCTGACAGTCCTCACCCACAGAGGCAAACTGGAAAATCCGGTTGCTTTTGCCAATCAGGGTTGGACCTTTGATCACGACGTGAGAGCTTATCCAGCAATCATCCCCAATCTCGACACCTTCGCCAATATAGCTCCATGGGCCAATGGTAACATTGTTGCCAACCTTGGCATCGGGATGTACAAACGCTAATTTATCAATCACTTGCCAATCTCTCTGCGAGCACACATGATTTCAGCCGAGCAAACCAGCTCGCCATCAACTCTGGCTTCACCCTGGAATACGCCTATCCCGCGGCGCTCCTTGATCATTTTCACGTTAAAGTGCAGCTGATCGCCTGGCTCAACCACACGCTTAAAGCGGGCGTTATCGATACCGGCAAAATAGTACAGCACATCAGGAGACGGTTTGTTGCTCATGGTTTTGAACGCCAGCAAGCCGGTAGCCTGTGCCATGGCTTCCAGGATCAATACACCCGGCATCACAGGCTGCACCGGAAAGTGCCCCTGGAAGAAAGGTTCATTGATGGTAACGTTCTTAATGGCGTGAAGGGTTTCACCCGGGGTGAAATCCAGTACGCGATCGATCAACAGGAATGGATATCTGTGTGGCAAATACTCAAGTATTTCCTTGATATCCATAGTGTTCATTTCATTAGACACGAGCTCGTTTCCTCTACAGTGCAGGACTGTCAATCTTCAGTTTTGATTGTTTTTTCAATCTTCCTCACCCGCTGGAACAACTCATCCAGTTGGCGGAAGCGGACTGTATTCTTACGCCAGGTACGGTTGTCCATGGCAACAGTCGCAGAAGACAGCAGACCCGGCCCTTTCACATTATTGGTGATGTTGGTACTGCCACTGATGTGGGCCCCATCACAAATGCTTAAGTGGCCGGAGATGGCACAGTTACCACCGATAATACAGTGCTTCCCTATGGTCACACTGCCGGCAACCACAGTACAACCGGCAATGGCTGTATGGGCACCGATAATATCGTTGTGGGCGATCTGCACCTGATTGTCCAGAATCACGCCATCGTGAATTTCTGTATTGGCCAGCGCGCCCCGGTCGATAGTGGCACCTGCGCCAATCTCAACCTTGTCGCCAATGCGAACACCACCGGTCTGCGGGATCTTGACCCACTGACCGCGCTCATTGGCATAACCAAAACCGTCAGAGCCAATCACAGCGCAGGAGTGAACAATACACTCCTGCCCCAGATGCACGTCATGGTAGACAGTAACATTGGCCCACAAACGGGTGCCGCTGCCGATAATAGTGTCCTGACCGATGACTGTACCTGCACCAATCTGCACGTTTTCACCCAGAATCACATTGGCACCGATAACCGCATTGGCCCCAATGGCAACGCCTTCACCCAGTTGGGCGGATGGGTCTATTTGCGCAGAGGGGTGAATGCCGTCGGCCGTACGTGGGGTGGTATCCAGCAATTGTGCTACCCTGGCAAAGCCCACATAAGGGTCTTTCAGCACCAGGGCATTGCCTTCATAAGATTCAGCATCCTTTTCAGACAATAACACCGCACTAGCCTGAGTTTGCTCAAGCTGGTTGCGGTATTTGCTGTTGGCTAAAAAAGTCAGCTGGCCACTTTGGGCCAGCTCCAGGGTGGAAACACCGAAAATCTCAATGTGTTGATCACCCTTCACCTGGGCGTTCAACAGCTCGCCCAGTTGTTTCAAGGTCACACTTTTCATTCAATTAGTTGCCTTTGCTCAAGGCCTCAACTACCTGCTTGCTGATGTCGGCATCTGGTTTGACGTACATAGTCGCACCGCGCTGTAGCACAATCTCATATTTACCTTTCTTGGCCACAGAGGAGATCACCTTCTGGACTTGAGCCAGCAGTTTGTTCTGCTCTTCACCCTGACGGCGACGTAGATCTTCATCCAGCGCCTTACCTTTCAGCTGCAGCTCAGACTTCTTGGATGCCATATTGCGCTGGAGTTCAATCTTCTGGGCTTCGCTCATCAGCGCAGCATCACGCTGGTTTTTCTCAGCCATAGTGCGCAGCTCTTCCTGCAGCTTCTTTACTGACGCCATGCGATCACCAAACTCGCTTTCCAGCTGCTTGCTTATCTGTTCACGCTGAGGCAGTTGCTCAAACACTGCCGCCATATCTACTACCGCAATCTTCTCTGCATGGGCCATCAGTGGTGCTCCCAGCATTATCAGAGTCATCAGTGCGCGGTTTACCATCTTGTTCAAAATAAGCTCCTTTATCCTTGCTTTTGGCATTAGAAACGTGCCGAGTGTATGTGTTTTAGAATGTTTTGCCAATATTGAAGGAGAAGATCTCAGTATCGTCATCTTCGTACTCTTTAATTGGCCAGGCCAGACTGAATACCATAGGCCCCATAGGCGACAACCATTGCACGCTCATTCCCCAGGAGGCTCGAATGCGTGAAGGGTCGCTGAAATCCTGCAGCTTATCAAACTGATCTGCGGGCAAATAGCGGTAAAAATTATAGTCAAACTCAGTATCCCAGACGTTACCGGCATCCATGAAGAAGCTGGTACGCACCGAGTTGGTGTAGGCTTCATCCAAAAATGGGGTCGGTACAATCAACTCCATACTGGCCACCGCCATGGCGTTACCACCGATACTGCGCCCCTGACTGACCTCAATCCGGTTAGGATCGCCAGGCAGCGAACAGCCCTTGCCACTTGGGTCCGGCGGACAGGGTTCGTTATCGCGCATCACGTAGAAAGAACGGGGACCGACAGTGTTGGACTTAAAGCCTCGCAGCGAGGTACCGCCCAGGTAGTAGTTTTCCCAGAATGGCAGGATCTGATCATTGTCATTGAACTTGCCATAACCGTTGCCGTAACCGGCCTTGGCGCGGGTCAGCAGCACAAAGTTGTGACTGCGGGTCAGCGGGAAGTAGAAGCTGGTATCAAATTCAGTCTTGAAGTACTGCAGATCGGAACCTGGCACTGTCATCTTACCTGACAGGCGCTGGGAAGACCCATCGGTAGGGAAGGTCCCGCGGTTCAGGGTCGAGCGATACCAGCCCAGGCTCAGCTCAAAATTGTCAAAGCTCAGTTCACTGTTGGGATCATCATTCTCGCGGTAAATATCGTAGAAGCGCAGTGCCTGCTGGTAGGCTGAGATTTCCGAAATAGTGTTGTGGCGATAACCTACACCCGCATTAATCCGGTTGTATTCGTTGATCGGGAAACCGGTGTTCAATGCCACGCCGTAGGATTTATTCTTGTAACGCTCAAGGTTAGCCTCGTTGGCGTCGAACTCATTCCAGTAGATACTGCCCCCCAGACTCACGCCATCTTTGGTGAAGTATGGGTCTGTATAGGACAGGTTGATATTCTTGGAGTACTTGTTGGTCGACAGGTTGATACCCGCCTGATTACCCGTACCCAGGAAGTTACTCTGCTGCACACCAAACTGCAGGCTCAAACCGGATTCGGTACCATAACCCACACCGGCGTTAAAGGAGCCGGATGGCTGCTCTTTCACGGCAAAGTTCACGTCCACCAGATCGTCGCTGCCGGGCACCTGCACGGTTTCGGTATCCACGGACTCGAAGAAGCCCAAACGGTTCAAGCGGGCCTTGGAGGTTTCCACCAAAGCCGAGTTCAGCCAGGAGCCTTCCATCTGTCGCATCTCGCGGCGAAGCACTTCATCCTTGGTGATATCGTTACCTGTCACGTTAATGTTGCGCACATAAACCCGCTTGCCCGGTTTGATGTTGATGTTAAGGGTGACTTCCTTGGTGGCATCATCAATTTCAGGGTAAGTCTTCACTTCGGGGTAGGCATAACCGAAGCGGCCAAGATACTTGGAGTACATCTCTTCGGTAAAGGTCACATCGCCACCGTCGTAGGTGGTGCCAGCTTTGATAGGCAAAATCGCCTTCATCAGCTCTTCACGTCCCATCAAATCACCGGTCAGGTTAACTTCCTTGACCTTGTACTGTTCGCCTTCATCCACGTTGATGGTGATGTACAGTCCCTTGCGGTCCGGCGTCATGGCCACCTGAGTGGAGGTCACATTAAAGCGAATATAGCCATCGTTCTGATAGGCGTTCTTGATGGTTTCCAAGTCCGCCTGCAACTTTTGTTTCTGATAACGACGCTCGCCGAACAGATCCCACCAGGCCACATAGTCTTTCAGTTCAATCATGCCGCGCAATTGGGCATCGCTGAATACGGTGTTGCCAACAAAGTTGATTTGCTTGATTTCTGCCGCCAGACCTTCAGTAAACTTGAACTTCAGCTCAACCCGGTTACGGGGTAAATTGATGACCTGAGCTTCCACCTTGGCACCATATTTACCCACACCATAGTAGAAGTCCTGCAGGCCCTTTTCGATGCCGGAGATCATGGTGCGGTCGAGCGCTTCGCCGACTGTTACACCACTGCCGTCCAAACTTTCCTGCAGTTGCTCGTCTTTGATGTCCTTGTTGCCTTCAAAAGTGATGGCACTGATGGTCGGGCGCTCTTTCACCTCAACGATCAACACGCCGCCATCCCGGGACACTTTGACATCCTCAAAGTTAGTCGAGGCATATAGGCTCTTGATGGCCTGCTGCAGTTTGGTTTGATTAACAGTGTCGCCGACCTTAATAGGTAAACTGAGCAGTGCAGCACCCAGAGCTACCCGCTGAAGTCCGTCTACCTGAATATCGGTGACAGTAAATGGTTCAAATCCAGCGTGGGCATTCCCTGATACTGTCGCACCGACCAATAACATCGAGGCAAAAAGTTTATTCAATCTCATAGAGCACTTCTAATTATTTGTCTGTCCTTGCTCAGAGTCGGGCAAAGTCGTTGAACAGCGCAACGCTCATCAACATCAGCAGCAATGCTGCCCCAAGTCTGAATCCAATTTCCTGAATTCTTTCAGGTACGGGTTTACCTGTTACCACTTCAACCAGGTAATACATCAAATGGCCACCATCCAATATCGGCAAAGGCAGTAGGTTCACTATGCCCAGATTGACACTGATCAGCGCCAAAAAGCCCAGAAAATAAACCAGACCGAATTCTGCACTGTTTCCGGCCCCCTGCGCAATGGAGATAGGGCCGCTTAGGTTTTTCACCGACACATCGCCAGTCAGGAGCTTACCAAACATGCGAACGCTGACATCCATCAGCTTCCAGGTTTTGTCCAGTGCCGCACCAAAGGCATCCACTATGCCATACTGCATCTGCAGGCGCATGTTTTCCGGCCAATTTTCCGCAGTTGGAGCTATCCCCATGACGCCGATAGTCTTGCCATCAGCGCCCTCAACTGCTTCCGGTGTCACCGTTAGCGGCAGCTGCTGAACATCACGACGCACTGTGATATTCATGGCGTTGTTGGCACTGCCACGAATCGCTTCAGCAAGCGCATCCCAGCCTGGATATGGCTTGCCATCCACCGCCACTATCACATCGCCTTTTTTCATACCGGCTTTGGCCGCTGCACTGCCATCACTGACCACGGCAATGACCGGAGTAATGGCCGGACGATAAGCATTAAGCCCCAGACTGGTTGAAGGCAGTTGCTTATCCGGGTCAAAGTTCCAGTTGCGGGTGTCCAGGGTAAAGGTGCGGCTGTTACTGGCATCCTGCAATCTGTCCAGCGGTGCCAATGTCAGCTCAATTGATGGGTAACCTATCTGGGCCATCAACGCCAGATTAACCTCTTCCCAATTACGGACTTTTTGGCCACCAACAGCCAGTATTTCTTCCGGCTTATTGTTAAGTTGCACTACAGCAGCAGGAGTGCCGGCTTTGACACTGTCCACGACAGGCTTAATAGAGGGGACGCCAATCAGGTACATGATGTACAGAACAAAGATGGCGAAAATAAAGTTGGCGATCGGGCCTGCAGTGACAATGGCGATGCGCTGCCAAACTGATTTGCGGTTGAACGCCTGATGTTTGAGGTGTTCGGGGACATCTTCGACCCGCTCATCCAGCATTTTGACATAGCCGCCAAGGGGAATAAGCGCCACCACATATTCGGTGCCGTCTTGGCCGACTTTACGCCAAATCGCCTTGCCAAAGCCGATAGAAAAACGCTCAACTTTCACGCCACAACGTCTGGCCACCCAGAAGTGACCAAACTCATGGGCGGTAATCAAAATCCCCAGGGCAACGATAAATGAGCCCAGATTCCACAAAAAATCGAACATTAAAATCCTGTTTATCAACTCAATTGATCAATTGACGAATGAACTCCCTCGCCTTGGCGCGCACCTCGGCATCCAGAGCCAGAATATCTTCTATGCAGCAAAGCTGCTTGAACTCGACTGCTTGCAAACTGTGGGTATTTACCCGGGCGATATCGGTAAAGCCGATGCCACCAGCAAGAAACGCCGAAACAGCCACTTCGTTGGCCGCATTGAGTACCGTGCTGGCTTCCTGCCCCTGATGACAGGCTTCAATCGCCAGCTCAAGACAGGGATAGCGTTGGTAATCCGGCTCACAAAAACTTAATTGTCCGACTTTGAAAAAATCCAAAGGTTCCACACCTGACGGAATTCTCTCGGGATAAGATATGCAATGAGCAATCGGCGTACGCATATCCGGGTTCCCCAACTGCGCCAGCACACTGCCATCAAGGTACTGCACCATAGAGTGGATCACGCTTTGCGGATGGATCACCACTTTGAGTTGATCCGAACGGGTATTGAACAGCCAGCGCGCCTCAATGAACTCCAGCCCCTTATTCATCATGGACGCAGAATCCACCGATATCTTGGGGCCCATGGACCAGTTGGGGTGCTTGCAGGCCTGCGCCGGGGTCATCAGCTTGAGCTGCTCAAGCGGCGCAGTCAGAAACGGGCCACCTGAGCCGGTAAGCAATATATAGGAAATCCCTTCGGCGCGCAGATCGCAGTAACCCAAGTTCTGTTGTATAGAGTCAGGCAGGCACTGGAAGATGGCATTGTGTTCACTGTCCACCGGCAGGATTTGCGCGCCGGAGACTTTGGCAGCATCCATAAACAGCTGACCGGACATCACCAAAGATTCCTTGTTGGCCAGCAAAATACGCTTACCCGCCTTAACGGCAGCCAGCGTAGGAACCAAACCCGCCGCCCCGACGATTGCGGCCATCACGGTATCCACCTCATCGGACGTCACCAGTTCTATCAGCGCCTGCTCTCCACTGGTGACCTTAATCCCCAATGTGGGGCTCAACGCTGCTTTCAGTGCCTGAGCAGCAACCTCATCGACCATGTGTACAATGGCAGGTTTGTGCTCGTGGCACAGAGGCAACATATTATCGACATTGGAGTAAGCAACCAGAGCATAGGCCCGGTATGCCTCAGGGTTTTGGGAAATCACACCGAGCGTGCTGGCACCGATAGAGCCAGTCGCACCCAAAATCACCATATTTTGCATATTAACTACATCCAGAATGCAATATAAAACAGGGTAAATACCGGCAGGGCCGCAGTCAGGCTATCGATGCGATCGAGCACGCCACCATGGCCAGGAAGAATATTGCCGGAATCTTTCACATTAGCACTGCGCTTGAACATGCTTTCTGATAAATCGCCCAGCGCCGAAGCCACTGCGGTTATCAGGGTCACAACAATGACCAGTGGCAGTTCCTGCTCCGGCGACAAGTACATCACCAGTGCCACCACCACCATAGTCGTCAGCAGGCCACCTAGCAACCCTTCGAGGGTTTTGGCCGGGCTGACGCTGGGCATCAGCTTATGCTTTCCCAGACTGCGGCCAAAGAAGTAAGCGCCTGTATCCGCTGCCCACACCACCAGAAACACCAACAGCACCAGAGAGCCGCCATAATAAGGATTGGATGGAGTACTGAGACTCTTAAGCGCAACAAGTGCGGCAAAACAGGGAGCCAGGGTCAACTGACCAAACATGGATTTGAGCATCGGGCTGGTTGCCCAGCTTTTACTGGTTTTTGGATATCCCATGACCAACAGCGCAGAGGTGAGCCACCAGATGGCGCCAAGTCCCATCACCCCCTGATATATGGGGTTAAGCCCCGTGGACCCCCAAACTGCAGAGGCTGGCACCAAGATATTCAGGGCTATCAGTAAAATACCCATGGTGAAGGTAAAGCTCCACTGAGTGATAATGCACTCAGGCTCAATAAACTTGCCCCACTCTTTTGCCGCAATCAAAAACACCGGCACCAGTGCCCAGGCAAAATAGCTGGCAGGCAAATAAAACACCCCACCCAGCACAAAAGGGATCAATAAAATTGCTGTTATTATTCGTTGTTTTAGCAAAAGGCTTCGTCCTCTCGGATGGATGTTAAGAAGTACGCAGCGCGTCTATCTGTGCGCCTGTCAGACCAAAACGGCGCTGACGACTGGCAAACACAGCAACAGCCTGGTGGAACACCTGCTCATCAAAATCAGGCCAGAGAATATCAGTAAACACCAACTCTGCGTAGGCGGCTTGCCAGAGAACAAAATTACTGATGCGATAATCCCCACCGGTGCGGATCATCAGATCCACCTCACCCTGCTCCTGCATGCACAGGTGCTCAGACAAGGCTTCTTCGGTCAAGGCATTGGCACCCAGCTCACCGGCTTCCACTTTGGTCGCCAAGGTACGGGCAGCCTGCATAATGTCCCAACGACCACCATAATTGGCCGCAACATTCAGAATAAGATTGGTATTGTCTGCCGTTTTTTCTTCGGCGAAGCGGATCTGCTTCTGCAAATGCTCGGAGAAGCGGCTGGTGTCACCGATGATATTCAGGCGTACACCATTTTTATCCAGCAACTTAATTTCCCGCTGCAGTACAGTGAAAAAGAGTTGCATCAAGAGGGTGACTTCGGTGTCAGGACGACGCCAATTTTCAGAGGAAAAGGCAAACAGAGTCAGGGACTTTACCCCGAGGCTGCGGGCGGTAGTAACCGCTCGGCGCACCGCCTTCACACCGGCACGATGACCAAATACCCGCGGTCTGCCTTTGGCCTGCGCCCAACGGCCATTGCCATCCATAATAATTGCGACATGATTGGGGACAGACTGCTGCAGTATTTCCGGCAACTCAGTCGGTAATTCACACTGAGAAGCGCCGGACTCGTGGACAGAGACCTGGCCGGAATCAGCTTCCAACTTGGATGACATGCGCAACAACCCTTAAAAATAAACAAACGCCGCATAGTATACCGCTACACGGCGCTTTAACTCTAGTTACTTGCGTGGTGGAATCACACTTCCATCAACTCAGCTTCTTTTGCGGCCAGAATTTCATCGATTTGTTTGATGTGTACGTCGGTCAGCTTCTGCACCTCATCTTCACTGCGACGAACATCATCCTCGGTACACTCTTTGGTCTTTTCCAGCGCTTTCACGTCTGAATTGGCATCACGACGTACGTTACGTACCGCGATACGGCCATTTTCAGCTTCAGCGCGAACCACTTTAACCAGATCACGACGACGCTCTTCAGTCAGTGGCGGCAGCGGAATACGGATAGTGGCACCGGCTGACATTGGGTTTAAACCCAGATCTGAGCTCATAATAGCCTTTTCAACAGCCTGGATCATGGAACGGTCGAATACGTTCACCGCCAAAGTGCGGGAGTCTTCAACAACCACGTTACCCACCTGATTCAGGGGAGTCATACTGCCGTAGTAAGAAACCTGAATAGAGTTGAGCAGGCTTGGGTGAGCACGACCTGTGCGCACTTTACTCATCTGGCCTTTCATGGCCTCAACACATTTGCCCATGCGCTCTTTGGCGTCTTTGTGGATATCTTCAATCACGATAAATGTCCTTTTAGATGGCTTTAATCAGGGTGCCTTCCTGCTCGCCCATAATGACGCGACGCAGCGCTCCTGGCTTGTTCATATTGAAAACCAGGATAGGCATATCATGGTCCCGTGCCAGAGTAAACGCAGCAAGGTCCATGACTTTCAATTCTTTTTCCAGCACCTCGTTGTAACCCAGCGTATCATACTTAACTGCATCCGGGTCTTTCATCGGATCGGCGGAGTATACACCGTCAACCTTGGTGCCTTTCAGCACTACTTCTGACTCAATTTCGATACCCCGCAAACAGGCCGCAGAGTCAGTTGTGAAAAATGGATTACCGGTACCGGCAGAGAAAATCACTACGCGGCCGGATTTCAGCAGGCTGATGGCTTCAGCCCAGTTGTAACGGTCACACACACCGTTCAGTGGAATAGCAGACATCAGACGGGCATTCACATAAGCACGGTGCAGCGCGTCGCGCATGGCCAGACCATTCATCACGGTAGCCAACATACCCATGTGGTCACCCACTACGCGATTCATACCAGCTTTGGCCAAACCTTCACCACGGAAAAGGTTGCCACCACCTATCACTACGCCGACCTGGATGCCCAGCTCTACCAGCTCTTTAATTTCCTGAGCCATACGGTCGAGAACTTTCGGGTCAATACCGAAGCCTTCCTCGCCCATCAGGGCTTCACCACTTAATTTCAGAAGAATGCGTCGAAATGCAGGTTTAGGATTGGTGCTCATATTTTCTAGTCCTGGTATTAAACCAACTCTGTTTACTATTCTGGTTTACCGCTCGTCGGCGGACCCGGCAGACATTTTTAGCCTCGGGTATAACAAGACCGCAGCACAGGCTGCGGTCTTGAATGCTTACAGCCTAGCGATTACTCGCCTTTGCCAGCAGCGGCGGCAGCGGCTTCTTGCTGAGCCTTCACTTCATCAGCGAAGTTCTCAACTTTCTTCTCGATGCCTTCACCCACTTCCAGGCGGATGAAGTTAGTAACAGTGGCGCCTTTTTCTTTCAGGATTTCACCAACAGTTTTCTTAGGCTCCATGATGAATGGCTGACCGGTCAGCGATACTTCACCGGTGAACTTCTTCATGCGGCCTTCAACCATCTTCTCGGCGATTTCTTTTGGCTTGCCTTCGTTCATGGCGATTTCAACCTGAACTTCACGCTCTTTGGCAACCACTTCAGCTGGTACATCTTCAGGAGTGACATACTCAGGCTTAGAGGCAGCTACGTGCATCGCGATGTGCTTGAGAGTTTCTTCATCAGCGTCACCGGTTACAACTACACCGATGCGATCGCCGTGGCGGTAAGTGGCCAGGTTGGAACCGTCGATGTACTCAACGCGACGTACATTGATGTTTTCACCGATCTTGGCAACCAGTGCGACGCGAGCTTCTTCGAACTGAGCTTTCAGGTCGTCGATAGCCACTTTACCAGCAGCGGCAGCGTCCAGAACTCCGTTGGCGAAAGCCAGGAAGTTGGAGTCCTTGGCAACGAAGTCAGTCTGACAGTTAACTTCGATCAGCGCCGCGAAACCTTCGCCCTGCTTGATCAGGATGGTACCTTCAGCAGCGATGTTACCCGCTTTCTTCGCAGCCTTTGCAGCACCGCTCTTACGCATGTTTTCGATTGCCAGCTCGATGTCACCGTTGGTTTCGGTCAGCGCTTTTTTACAATCCATCATGCCAGCGCCAGTACGATCGCGCAGTTCTTTAACCAGGGCAGCAGTAATTGCCATTGTTAAGTCCTCTATAAATTAGGGTCGAAATAAATTCGATGATCTGTATAGATGTAAAACAGGGGCCATAAGGCCCCTGTTAACCAATCAAAACTATTTGGTTAATAAGGGAGATGCGATGCATCACACCTTATTATTCGGCCTCTACGAAACCGTCTTGTTCAGCTTGAACAGCCAGATCCTGGCCACGGCCAGTGTTAGCAGCGGCAGCAGCAGAAGAGGTGTACAGTCTGATAGCGCGCATTGCGTCATCATTACCAGGAACGATATAGTTAACACCGTCTGGAGCAGAGTTGGTATCTACTACTGCAACAACCGGGATACCCAGGTTGTTGGCTTCTTTGATAGCGATGTGTTCATGATCAGCACCGACGACGAACAGAACGTCAGGCAGACCGCCCATGTTCTTGATACCGCCCAGAGACTTTTCCAGCTTTTCCAGCTCGCGGGAACGCATCAGGGCTTCTTTCTTGGTCAGCTTGTCGAAAGTACCGTCAACAGACTGAGTTTCCAGCTCTTTCAGACGTTTGATTGACTGACGAACGGTTTTCCAGTTAGTCAGCATACCGCCCAACCAGCGGTGATCTACATAATACTGGTCACAAGAAGCAGCGGATTCTTTGATAGCTTCGCTTGCTGCACGCTTGGTACCAACGAACAGGATTTTACCTTTCTTCGAAGCGACGTTGCTGAGGAACGCCAGCGCATCGTTGAACATTGGTACAGTGTGCTCCAGGTTGATGATGTGTACACCGTTGCGGGCACCGAAGATGAATGGCTTCATCTTTGGGTTCCAGTAACGGGTTTGGTGACCGAAGTGTACACCGGCCTGCAGCATGTCGCGCATAGAAACTGTAGTCATTTTAAATCTACCTTAAGATTAAAGTGGGGTTAAACCTCCACGCACCCCATGCCTTCGACCCGATTACCCAGGCACCCCGAAGTATGTGCCGATACGTGTGTGATTTAGTATTTACGTTAATTGCCATGTATAATGGCGGCCACATTTTACGTGACCTGACCGGTTAGGCCAATCGGTTTTCACCTATCTGTCCCGCATAACCGGAGTTTCAGAGTCAAACATGACGGCGCGCTTTATACCATAAACCGGCTGTAAGCACAATTTTTTTACCGGCTGGCAGTGTGTCAAATTGTTCCGCCAATCCTTAGAGAAAACCCAATGAGTATAGTCATCAAGACCGCAGAAGAAATAGAGAAAATGCGCGCTGCAGGTAAGCTAGCCGCCGAAGTACTGGAAATGATCGCCCCCCATGTGAAGGCCGGTGTCACCACCAACGAACTGGACGCCATCTGCGCCAAATATACTGAGCAACAGGGTGCCATTTCCGCACCGCTGAACTACCACGGATTTCCGAAATCTATCTGCACATCCGTCAATGAAGTCATTTGCCACGGTATTCCCGGTGATTACGTGCTCAAAGACGGCGACATTCTGAATATCGATATCACTGTCATCAAAGATGGCTACCATGGTGATACCTCAAAAATGTTTCTAATTGGTGACGTTTCGCCAAAAGATCGCCGCCTGTGCCGTATCGCTCAGGAAAGCCTGTATACCGCCATCCGTAAAGTTCGCCCGGGTCTCAAACTGGGTGAAATCGGTACCAGCATTGAGAAATTCATCAAGAACAGCAAAAGCGGCCTGAACAAATACAGCATCGTTAAGGATTACTGCGGTCATGGCATCGGGGCGACTTTCCACGAAGATCCACAGGTAGTGCACTACAAAAACAACGATAACACTGTGTTGCGCCCGGGTATGTGTTTTACCATCGAGCCGATGATCAACGCAGGTAACTTCAAAGCCAAACTGGACAAGCATGACGGCTGGACTGTGACCACAGCCGACGGCAAAAACTCCGCACAGTGGGAACACACTTTGCTGGTGACCGAAACCGGTGTGGAAGTACTGACGCTGCGTGAGGAAGAAGATCTCCCTCGTTTCATCAATCACTAACTCAATTAAAAACCGGTTTTTCAGGGGACTATATGGACACAGCCCAGGCCGCCAAGTGCGCATTGATGGATCAAAATCAGGCTCTGCTCAGTCAGTTCAGATCACATACCCCCATTGCACAGCTGGTTGTCCAGCGCTGTCGATTCGTCGATGAATTGTTGCAATGCGCCTGGCGGGATCTGGGGCTTGGCGCCCTTCCCATAGCCCTCATCGCCGTGGGTGGATATGGCCGCGGCGAACTGCATCCCCATTCAGATGTGGATATTCTGTTTCTCCTTGGTGAGGAATTAAATGCCCGGGGAGAGCAGGCTCTCAGTACCTTTATCGCCTATTTATGGGATGCCGGGCTGGAAATCGGCCATAGTGTTCGTACCCTATCACAAACCCTCGAGCAGGGGCGCGGGGATATCACCATTGCCACCAACCTGCTCGAAGCCCGGCTGCTGGCAGGCAGTCCAACCCTGTTTGATGCCCTTTCCGATGCGATTCGTGAAGGTGACTTCTGGCCCTCAAATGCCTTCTTTCTGGCCAAACGCGAAGAGCAGAATACCCGTCACGCCAAAGCCAGCGCCTTTGATCTTGAGCCCAACCTCAAATCCTGCCCGGGAGGGCTGAGGGATATTCAGACCATCGCCTGGGTGGCCATGCGTCATTTCAATGCCGCCAATCTCACTGAGCTGTTAGACCATGGTTTTTTGGATCAATACGAGCTGGATGAGTTACTCGAGTGTCAGCATTTTTTGTGGGAACTAAGATTTGCCCTGCACATCATCGCCGACCGTGATGAAAACCGCTTATTGTTTGAGCTGCAGCCTCAGGTAGCAGAATTGATGGGTTACCAGGATGGTACTGTGCTGGCAGTAGAAGAGATGATGAAGCGCTACTATCGTACCGTCAGACGGGTGATGGAGCTTAATGAGATGCTGCTGCAACTCTTTAAGCGCGCCACCCTCACAGGCGAAAAAGTGTTGACCATCAGCCCAATAGATCAAGACTTTCAGCGCCGCGGCCGCTTTATCGAAGCTCTGGATGAACAGTTGTTCGACCAACCAGAGCAGATTATTCGTCTGTTTTTACTGGTTGCCCGTAACTCCAACATTCAGGGGATCTTTGCGCCCACGCTGCGCAGCCTAAGG
This sequence comes from Shewanella sp., assembly GCA_021462625.1. Lineage (GTDB taxonomy): Bacteria > Pseudomonadota > Gammaproteobacteria > Enterobacterales > Shewanellaceae > Shewanella. The sequence goes on along the minus strand of JAJNAU010000001.1, from coordinate 44,226 downwards.
CGGGCCCGTCGTGCCCAGATGCAGCCTTTATGCAGTCATGATGCCTGCCGTGAGATCTTTATGGAGATCCTGCATCACCCCAGAGGTATTCCGGCCCTGTCACTGATGCACAAGCATGGCGTCTTATCTGCCTATCTGCCGGCCTGGCGCGCCATCGAAGGGCAGATGCAGTTTGACCTGTTTCACGCCTATACTGTGGATGAGCATACCCACAGGCTACTTTTGAATATTGAGCGTTTTGCCCAGCCGAAACAAAAAGAAGAATTCCCTTTAGGCTCAGTGCTTATTAATCAGCTTCCCAAAAAAGAGCTGTTGCTACTGGCCGCCATCTTCCATGACATAGCTAAAGGCCGGGGCGGCGATCACTCCACGCTGGGCGCTCAAGACGCGCAGGACTTTTGTAAGCAGCACGGCATGAGCGTTCACGACTGTCGCCTGGTTGCCTGGTTGGTACGACATCATCTGCTGATGTCAGTCACTGCCCAACGGCGGGACATTTCCGATCCTGAGGTGGTGGCTAAGTTCGCTGATGTGGTGCGCGACGCCGTGCATTTAAGCTATCTGTATTGCCTGACTGTAGCCGATATCTGTGCCACCAATGACCAGCTGTGGAACAGCTGGAAAGGTACATTACTGCGGGAACTGTATTTCACGACTCAAAGAGTGCTGGCCCGGGGCAAGGAAAAGCCGGTCGACATTCGGGCCCGGGTGCGCGAACACCAGGCCAAAGCCAGAAAAGAACTGCTGCGACGTGGCATTACCGAAAAAAATATAGATGCGCTTTGGGCCAGATTCAAGGCCAACTATTTTCTGCGCCATATGCCTAACCAAATAGCGTGGCACAGTGAAGCTATTCTCAAGCATCGTGCCGAAGAGGCGCTGGTGCTGTTATCCAAGCAAACTTCCCGCGGTGGCACGGAACTGTTCATCTACTGCCCGGATAAACCCAAACTGTTCGCCACAGTGATGGCAGTGCTGGACAATAAAAATATCGATGTGCATGATGCCATGGTGATGAGCTCCAGAGACAACTATGCACTTGACAGCTTCATCATTCTGGAGCAAAACGGAGAGGCGGTATCGCAACTGTCACGTATCCAGAGTATTCGCAAGGCACTGGTCAAGGCGCTGGGGGCGGATGTGGTTAATTTACCCAAGTTCCGCAAGCTACCGCGAAAAATGAAACCCTTTAAAGTTGCCACGCAGGTCAGTTTCCTGCTGGGCTCCCGGCATGATACAAGTAAGATGGAGCTGATCGCTTTGGATTGCCCCGGACTGCTGGCCAAAGTCGGTGATATTTTTTATCGCTGTGGCGTGGTATTGGTCGCCGCCAAGATCACCACCATAGGTGAACGGGCAGAAGACTTTTTTATACTGCAAACCCGGGAAGGTCAGGCGCTTGATGAAGCACAGCAACAACAACTGAGTGAGGCGCTGGTAGAAGCGCTGTCACACCCAAATTAAGTTAATCAGACACCAATCGGGAGATGTCAATGGAGGCTTTACGCCAACGTATCGAGGCTGCTTTTGAAGCTCGTCAATCTATTACCCCATCTACTGTAGAACCCAGCATCCGCGCCGACGTGGAAACCGTGATTAACATGCTGGACAGAGGCGAAGTGCGTGTCGCTGAGAAAATTGATGGTCAATGGCATGTCAATCAATGGCTGAAGAAGGCCGTATTACTTTCTTTTCGTATTTTTGACAATCAGGTGGTTGAAGGCAGCGAGACCAAATACTTCGACAAGGTACCGATGAAGTTTGCTGACTACGATGAGCAACGTTTCATAGACGAACAGATCCGGGTAGTGCCTCCTGCTGCCGTTCGTAAAGGCTCCTTTATTGCCAAAAACACGGTACTGATGCCCTCTTACGTTAACCTGGGCGCTTATGTTGGTGAAGGTACTATGGTGGATACCTGGGCCACTGTGGGCTCATGTGCTCAAATCGGAAAGAATGTGCACCTGTCCGGCGGAGTAGGCATCGGCGGAGTGCTGGAACCTCTGCAGGCCGGCCCAACCATCATTGAAGACAACTGCTTTATCGGTGCTCGCTCTGAAGTGGTGGAAGGCATTGTGGTTGAAGAAGGCTCAGTGATCTCCATGGGCGTTTATATCGGCCAGAGCACTCGCATTTACGACCGTGAAACCGGTGAAATCCACTATGGTCGTGTACCTGCCGGTTCTGTTGTGGTCTCCGGTACTCTGCCTTCCAAATGTGGCAAATACAATCTGTACGCGGCCATCATTGTGAAGAAAGTAGACGAGAAGACCCGCAGCAAAGTGGGTATTAACGAACTGCTGCGCATGGCTGAATAACTCGACCATCTCACACCATAAAGGGCTCGTCTGGGTCCTTCGTTTTTTCAGCATCTTTCTCAAGCCAACAAACGAGCTGCTTTCATGCTCACAACACTGGCGAGCCCGCCTATTGGGAACAATTGCCCGGCCACAGTCTTATATCAATCCGCATAGACCATTGATCTCCACAGGGCGAGTATAAAAGGCGCCAATGCTGCCCATCACAATGTTGATTTATCCCGCCCGATAGGCCTTCAATGGTTCTGATTGCCTTGAAGCCTTTTCTTTCTCGCTAAGTAAGTTAACTCCTGTGCGGGTTGGTATTAAGCCAACCGGCTAGCCAATCCAGGGCAGCAGTTTCCGGCTCCATGGTTTCCATGGCATCAATTGTCAGCATAGGCGCCAGCGAGTCGCCACCCAACTCCCGCAATAGTTCGTCCACCTGATACCCTCCACCACAGAAAGTGTCATAGCTGGAGTCACCGAGTCCGACCACGGCATAACGCAGTCCGGCCAGGTAAGGCGCTTTGTTTTTCAAAGCACAAAACCAGGGAGCGATGTCATCGGGCAGATCGCCTTGTCCTGTGGTGGAAGTCACTATCAGCAACCACTCATCAACAGGAGGTACAAATCCCTCTAATTCATCAGGTTGCCATAGGTGAACAGCGACGTTCCGGTTTTTCAGTTCATCGGCCAGGTTTTCGGCCACTGATTGCGCGCTGCCGTATACCGTCCCATAGAGCAAATTGGTACGCGTCATGATATAATCCTCCCCGTCAATTTTCCTGACCTGCTGCATAATTTTCACCTCAGGGTAGTAAACCTTTGTCAGTTAGGTCAATAGCTTGCCTCATGCAAGCCGCAATTGAATCAGAGGCCTGCCATGCGACATACCCAACGTCTTGGCCGTATGCGTCACTTTAAACAGATGCATCGGGTGGCTCACAACAGACGCGGCTGTTATTTCCGCTACCGGGAGTACGTGACGGCGCAGGCCCGGCTCCCGTGCGTTCTGCTAAGCAATCAGCCTGGCTCAGGCAAGCAGGATTGAAGTATCCCGCGCGAGGGCTTCTTCGTTCCACCCCAGACCTTGAAATACATCCAGCCACTCGGCCTCCAGCTCGGTTTCAATCTGCATAGCCTTGCCGGTCACTGGGTGATTAAAGCTCAACTGTTTGGCAATAAGCCACAACCGGTTATGACCGAAATGCTCACGAAAAAATCGATTCTGTTTGCCATCACCATGAGTCGTATCACCGATGATCGGGTGTCGCAGATGCGCCATATGACGCCGCAACTGATGTTTTCTGCCGGTAAGGGGTTCCAGTGCCATCAGTGCAAAACGGCTGCTTGGGTAACGTCCCGAACTAAAAGGGATCTCCGAGTTAAGCAGAGGCTGATACCGGGTTACTGCTGACTGAGCATCTTTGTCCTGCAATGCAAACTTATCGGCAATCTTATCCAGCTCTTCTTTGAGTGGATAATCCAACTCCCCCGACTCATGCATGTTACCCCGCACCAGGGCCTGATAGCGTTTGCGTACCTGATGCCCGGCAAATTGCTGGCACAATTCATTGGCCATTTCACTGCTTTTTGCCAGCAACAACACCCCTGAAGTTGGCCGATCAAGACGGTGCACAGGAAACACATGGCACCCAACAAGGTCCCGGGTCATCTGCATGGCAAAGTACTTTTCTTTACGGGCCAGATAGGTTCGGTGCACAAGCAAACCCGCCGGTTTGTGAACGGCAACCAGATAGTCATCCTCATACAACAACTCAATGGAAGGCACGAGCAATGCTTGATTCAGCGGTTCATCCGGGTTCATTCAGCAGGGTGTCCAAATCGTTTAAAAGGTGAATAAGCGCCGCACGCTCAGGTTGATTTTGCCAAACATGAAAAGCCATAGGCGTAATGGCAATATTGGTTGGCAGAGCATGGCCGCCGTCCAGCAAGGCATTCATTCTTGGCAGGAAAATAAACTGCAGCCATTGTTCAAATGCCAGAGTGTCACAGGCAAAAGGAGTCCTGCTGGCCAAAGCCGCTGCATCGGGAGGGGTATCGGCCCACAATTCCTGTTCCCTGAGTAAGCCTTCCAGTTGCTGCAAATGCTCACGGGTACGAAGCGAAAGCATAGCTTCCTCAAAGTTGGATCAATTGAACCGCTATCATACCACTGATGAGATTAAATCCGGCCAATTCGCCGGTTCCGGTGACCAAATCCACAAATCTGTCGCTGCATCAATGCGTTGAAGTGTTTATAATCCGGCTCCGTTGAACATCAAACGAGAACAATATCCACCAATGGTAGAACTCACTACTCTAAGCCAGTTACTGGGCGCCGCCAGCAGTCAATATCAGGTTTATGATCTGGGTCGACGTGTACAACATATCGATATGATGGAATTTCATCAGATTGAAGCACTCAACTCCCCTTATCCGTTCCCCATCCAGGGGCATGCCCAGTTTGCTTTGGTATTCTGGAATCAGCATGGGCAGGAGTTTGTCTGGTTTCTCAAACTGCCTTTGGATGAGCAGGGGTTACTCAACCCGGCAGCCCGAAGCCAATTCATCAAAATGGTATTAGAAGCACTGGGGAAAGATCTGAACCAGACATTGTCTGATGAACAACAACAGCAGTTGGATAATCATCCTTTTGCTTTCCGTCCCACTCAGGAAAAACGGGCCTTATTTAATGCACTGGTACGAAAACAGTTGGGACAGCAAGCCTCCAGTCAGTATGAATTCGCCATGCAATACTTGAGTGGACAACTTCCCGGTGAACAATGGCAGCAGCTTGGCTTTCAGGGACTGGCTGACATTTGTGTCCGGCTTAATGATCTGGACCATCTGCAAGCTGTCAGTCACGCGTTGGACAACGCCGCCGCACAAGCGGTTGCCGCATTGTGCCAATGCCTGGAACACGTCAGCATTCCTGCTGAACTTGCCGACAAACTTCTGGCAAAGATGAAATCCGCCGATAATCTGCGGTTATTTTACCTGCGGGCTTTGGCCTCTTGCCCCAACACAGGCATGCAAGCCCTGCAATGGCTGGCAGGGAAGCAACTGGCTCCCGATGCACTGTTGACCATCGCGGCACGTAACTGGACAGTATTGAAACTGGAGCAAGCTCGCACTATTTATCTCGAAGCCTTGGCATTTCAGGAACAGCACTTTTTCAATCAGATATTTGCTGATATCGTCTCCATTCCTGCACTGCGTAACGAACTATTAACGGCTATTCGTAGCCCTGAGCGCAGTGTACAATTATCTGCCGCCATTGGCGGTTTGGTCAGAGCAACCAGAGCATGATGACAGATCTATTGATAATCCTTGGCCTGCTGGTCGTTGCCGCATTTTTCTGGCAATTGCGCCAAATGGCTGAGCAAAGCCGACGATTTGTGGAAACTGAGTGCAGCAAACAAAAAGTACAACTGTTATCAGTTGCCATGGTGTCTGCCCGCCCCTGTTTCGGTGGACATACAGGGATTGGTTGGAAAGCCAGATTTCAATTTGAATTCAGTACAGATGGTATGAATCAGTTCCGTGCTCATATCAGTATGCTGGGAAACCGGGTTACCCAAATTGAATGGCCCATTTTCCCGGAGCCTGAATGGCATCAAGCTCCTCTGGCCAGCGGCAGTATTGGAGGCGGGTGTGGCAGTCGCGGCGGTTGTAACTCCGGACGTTGTCGCTAGGGACTTATTCGCACCTTCCCCAAGCAAAATCCTGCCACGAAGAAAAGGGCGCAACCTGAGGTTACGCCCTATATCTTTTTTTGCCAGCCTTCCCGCTGAGATTTATGCTCCCTGCTCCATCCTTGCGACTGAAATGCTCCTTGCTTCGTCCCTGTCGTTCCTTGATTGTCCCTGTACTTACGTACCGTCCTGCGACCTGGTCGTCCCTATTCCAGGCATGCTGCATCCCTGAGCGTGTCCATGTCATCCCTGCCAGACTACCTTCATCCTGAAGGAAATCTCCCCACACAGTCCCTAACCGCCATCCGGGCCCAGGATTCGCCTTGCCGTTTGGCATGATACGAGCTTCCTGCTCAATCTCATTCCGTAAGACAGTGGTATCCTGATCGGCATCATCCCATTCCATTGCCTCTCACATTCTGTGATGGCTTAAGTTTACTTAACTGGAAATATTTTTTCCTCATGCCCTACCAAGGCAGCGCAGAAGTCACTCTACCAAGCCCGAATTAATCAAAATTAATCCCATATATATCAATAGTATAGATTTCCTCACAGTGAGCCACTGACAGATAGCCCACCCCTTGTCCTACATGGATGTAAGATATTTCTTACGACTTCAAAGGGAGAAGGTTGAAATTGGCACAGCTGCATAGGTGCAGCTATTCAGATAGTGGCGCATTCGGTAATACCGAAATCCAAGCGCCAGCGGCAAAAATGAATTTAAGCTTGCCCTACCGAGCCTCTATAACTCAGGGCTCTCGGGTAATATATAACAAGAAGGGGGCGCGTTATTCAACGCGCCCCCTCATCTTCTCGTAAGCCATCCTGCTATTTCTCATGCTCCCTGCACCATCCATGCGTCCGCAGTGCTTCCTTCGCTAACATCCCTGCATCCATGAAATCCATGTACTTACGTACCGCATCCGTGCTTTTACCCATCCCGGTAATATCGCTTCGTCCTGTAGCGATTCAGCATCCTGCCTATCCGAGTCACAATCCCTGCAAACTCGTTATCCTTTAATCCTTTTCCCCTCATCCACGGTGATTGCACTATCCTGTGCCGCTCGATACCATCCATGAATTGAGCCGTGTTATTGCTGATTTGGGTTTGCGCATACCGCCTTGTGAACTGCGCCCAACTTCCTGTCAGTGCGTAACCGCGACACCCTGTCTCTTGGCTACCACTTAAGTGTATATCGGAAGCTGAAAAACAGATGAACATAAATTCATCAACTATCTGTAGAGTTTAAACAAACTAAACGCAACCAGTTGATAAATAAGGATAAAAATATTAATCAGAGTGTTTTGCCAAGCGCGAAGTAGACGTTATCCTACATCTTTGTGAGATATGTCTTACACACCTCACGGTGTTTTACCACGAACGCCACGAAGCTTTTTTTCTGCACCCCGTCAACGTTTACCAAAACACTACCCAGTCACCCATCACAGAATACCAAGGGTACTGAAATGTTGCGGGCCTGTTTTTTCAAAAAAGTGACCAAACCAGGCAAATCCGTAGCCAATTACAGGAACAGTCCACAGCCATATCCAACTCACTGAAAGAATTAACCAAACCAGCAAGATGATCACAAACAAACTCCTGATAAAGTGAAGTGCCCGACAGATAGGATGACGGTGCTGTTCCAGATAAAAAGGATAAAAGTCTCGGGAATGGGGAAATTTTCTACAGCTCATCCGTTAACCTTTTGTAGAACATCAGGTCGCCTTCAACATTACCGATAGTCAGGTGAGTCAAGGGTAAAAATCGATGGCGGTTAAATAAACGAGCATGAGACTGCTGAGATACAAATACCCCTACGCCATCCAAATCAGACTGCTCATCACACCAACTGGTGACCGCACGTAAAAGTCTTGCCCCGAGTCCTTGACCCTGCTCAAGGGGAGCAACACTGACAAACTGGATCACGGCGCAGTTTTTCCCCGGCAGGTATTCCAGGATGCTGGATTCTTTACTCATCAACGCCTGAGTTGATTTCCAACCGGTATTCAGCACCATTTTCAGGCGCCAATGCCAAAATCGGCCTTCCCCCATACCTGCCTGTTGGGAAAAGACACACACCACGCCGACCAATCTGTCCTCCTCAAACAAACCAACCAGGGTTTGTTCCTGTTGCCACAGTTCATTGAGCTCCTCACGAATCGCCGCTCGGAGTTTCTGCTCGTACTGGTGTAAATCGCCACAATAAAGTACATCTTGAAAGAAAGGATCATCATGATAGGCGTTATAGATAATTGATGCGGCAATACGTAAATCTTCCGCAGTCAAATAGACGGTCCGATAATTTTCAAAAGCTGGCGTTTGCATTCATGTTCTCCTTGTTCAAGATCACACAAAATCAACCTAACAAGGATTCTGCTGGCTGTTAAGTGTGATTGCTTTTTTTGTTATTGGAGGATGCTTGGAGAATTCGTTAACGTTGAAAGTCGGAAATACGATGGATACAACGCCCAAAAATTTAAGCCATTTGTTCGCCCAACTCGGACTTGCTGCCGATGAGCAAAGTCTCGAGACATTTATTGCAGGTATCACTTTGCCAGGGGATGACTGCATGAGTGTCGCCCCATTCTGGAATAAGGCACAAGGTGCATTTATCAAAGAGGCTATGATACAGGACAGTAACTGGAGCGAATGACTGGTTCACTTGGATGCCGGAGTGCACCAATCCTGCACTGACTCTTCTGCTTAGTCGTTAATGCGACCTGTCTTTAACCACATCCTGTATCTTTGAAAACTTGCCATTATCAAAGCAAACGGCGAGCTGAACTCATTACTATATGGTGGTGTATGCCCGCTCTCCCCAACCAGTCAGAGCGTCCTGTTGAAGACCTGCGCAGTGCATTCAACTTTGCTGGTGCATCCATCACTATCGACACTTTAGGGACGATAAAACAGCACTTCCACCAAACCGTCCTCGCGACGAAGAAAGGTGCAAACAAGCCCCCGGACTACTCAGGTCGCCAGTCACTACCCCGGCAAGCAACAATGGAATAAACTTGGTTTTCATCAAAACGTCCTCTTGTGCTGTTATTTGATGCTGACTGGCTAAGCACAAAGCGGGACATTACTTAACATTATGTTTTAAATCAATTTTAATGACGGCATTATGCCGCTATTGGGATATATCATCACTTATGAGTCAAATCGACCAAGTACTGGCCACAGCCCGCAGTTTACAATTAGCAGGCAAAACCCCAAGCCTGGCTTTGCTCAAAGCTAAACTCAAATCCATTCCCATGCCTGTTCTGGTACTGGGGCTCCAGAGATTTAAAGCTCTGTCAGTGAATGAACTCGACGCCATCGAAGCCACATTTTCACCAAATCAAGCCACTGAAAATACACCACAAGTTGATTCCGATGAGCTGAGGGTAATGCGTCAGCAACTTAAAGCACTGCAGCTCGCCTATAACGAGTTGGCGCTTAGAGTCACCAAACTGGAGCGACAAGACTGATGTTCGTTACAGAATTACGCTTTGAGTGTTTTGCCGATACCACAATCACAGCAGCTGAAAAAACCATCAACAATTTACTGGAGGCCTATCGCGCCAACGGACAGGTGTTGGGAAGGGAGTTTGCCGTCGCCTTTAATGATGGTGAATTTCGTGTTCGGTTGCTGACACCTGAAAAAGAGAGCCTGCACTACAGCTTTAACAGCCCCTGGGTTAAGGCGGCACTGCAAGAACTGACAGAGGCAAAAATTCTGGCCCCCAGAGAGAAACTTGTCGGCCAGGACATCAATTCAGAAGCGAGCGCCACCGAATTTGCCGACTGGCAAATTCTGTATACCAGCTATGTCCATATGTGTTCGCCCCTGCGCAGCGGGGACAACCTGCTGCCCATTCCTCTGTACAGGATCCCCGCCACCTTCAACGGTGACCACAAACGGGTTATTCGCTGGCAATCAGAATGGCAAGCCTGTGATGAGCTGCAAATGGCGGCAGCAACCCAGGCAGAATTTGCCGCATTGGAAGAAATCAGCTCTGCGGGCAGTGATCTGTTCCGCCGGGGTTGGGACTTACGTGGCCGTATTGAATTTCTGACCCAAACTCCCACTTACTACTACCTGTATCGGGTTGGTGGCGAGGATAAACAGGCAGAGCAAAATCGTCCCTGTCCCCGCTGTGGAAGCCATGACTGGAAACTACAGAAACCGCTGCTGGAGATGTTCCATTTCCGCTGTGAGCCCTGCAGGATTGTTTCTAACCTGTCTTGGGATCACCAGTAGACTACCTTATTTTTCCAGCTCTTATCTGTTAAGCAGCAAAGCCAACGAGTATGACTTGTCGAACAGTTACTCAGGCTCACCTGTTAACTGTCGGTTAACACAGGTAAAACCAGGGCAAGATCATCAACGGTTCTTGCCCAATGCCAACTGATGATTAACTCGCAGCTGTCGCAATATGGGCGAAAATTCAAATTGGATGATGCCGGCACTGTCTATGGTGACAGCCTGTATCTTCAGCAGTTGGAATTTGACTATCTGAAAATCGATCGCGGCTTTATCAGACGCTTGGGCACCCCCGAGAGTAAAGCGGCGCTTATCCAGTCCTGTCGGGGTATTGTCAGTGATATGGCGTTCGCTGTGATAGCTGAAGGTGAACGACAGTGCCCAGGCTCAAATGCTGTATCGGTTGGAATTATACCAAACCGCATGCGGCATTATATCTGCTGTTTGACAACTTTATCCTATTGTCTGATTTACATTGGCGTGTAAGGCTCCTAGCCTGAAAGACAGAAACAGGATGTCTTTCAACAGGATAAGGAGTCGCCGTGCAAGGATTGAAAGCGCTACTCAGCGCCCTGCTGGGTAGTCTGAGAGATTTACTGCCCATCATAGCAGTAATTACCTTCTTCCAGTTAGCCGTTCTGCAGCAACCCCTTCCAGAACTGGCCTCTATTCTGATTGGTCTGCTGTTGGTCGTGGCAGGACTGACGTTCTTCATTTTTGGTCTGCAAATGGGGCTGTTTCCCATTGGCGAATCCATGGCCCACGCGCTGGCCCGTAAAGGCAGCGTATTCTGGCTAATGCTGTTTTCCTTTTGCCTGGGATTTGGTACCACCATCGCCGAACCAGCTCTCACGGCAGTTGCTGCTGAAGCCGCTGAAGTGGCGGCCAACGGCGGGCTTATCGCCAATGACGAAACCGCCATGAACAACTATGGCAATGGATTAAGGATAACAGTCGCACTGTCGGTGGGGCTAGCGATTGTGATTGGGGTTCTGAGGATTTTAAAAGGCTGGCCCATTCACAGATTAATTATCGGCGGCTACATACTGGTGGTGATAATTACGGCCTTTGCACCACGCAGCATTATCGGTATCGCCTACGACTCGGGAGGCGTCACCACCTCAACCATTACCGTACCATTAGTCACCGCCCTGGGCGTTGGTCTGGCAACTGTGATTAAGGGCCGTAATCCCATGGTAGATGGTTTTGGCCTTATCGCCTTTGCATCACTGACTCCGATGATTTTCGTCATGCTGTATGGGATGATAATGACATGACCCCATCCGACCTGCTCCACAGCTTCCTGGCCACGTTACAAGGTACCTTGATGGATATCCTGCCAATAGTGGTCCTCATTTTCAGCTTTCAACTGGTAGTATTACGCCAGTCCATGCCCAATTTGCCCAGGGTCATTGTCGGGATGTTGTACGTGACACTGGGACTTTCTCTATTTTTAATGGGGCTGGAGTTGGCGCTATTCCCACTGGGGGAGTCAATGGCCAAGCAACTGACAGACCCAGCCTTTTTGTTTGGCGAGGAGGCTGCACTGCTTATGCAGGTTGACTGGAGCCACTATTACTGGGTGTATCTATTTGCCGCAGCTATCGGCTTCAGCACCACTGTGGCAGAGCCCTCACTGATTGCCGTGGCAATCAAAGCCTGTCAGGTATCTGGCGGTGCGATTTCAGTAAACGGATTGCGTTTTGCTGTCGCTACCGGTGTTGCCCTGGGAATTGCCCTTGGCAGTTATCGGATTGTGGTGGGAGATCCCCTCCACTACTACATTATCAGCGGCTATATAGTGGTGGTCATCCAAACCCAGTTTGCCCCCAGATTCATTGTACCTTTAGCCTATGATTCCGGCGGTGTCACAACCTCAACCGTCACTGTGCCCTTAGTGACAGCACTGGGGTTGGGACTGGCCGCAACTGTCCCCGGACGCAACCCGTTAATGGATGGCTTTGGCCTTATCGCTTTTGCCAGTCTGTTTCCTATGATTACCGTAATGGGCTATGCCCAGTTGACCCAATTCCTGAACCATCATCAGGAACCTGAGGAGAAGCCATGAGATTCAAACTGATTGTGGCCTTTATTGAAGATACCCACACAGAAGCTGTGCTGGATGCTGCCCGCGATGCTGGTGCGACTGGCGCAACAGTTATCAACAATGCCCGGGGAGAAGGCCTGACCAAACATCGAACCTTTTTCGGCCTGACGCTGGATGTACAGCGGGATGTCATGCTGTTTATGGTTGAAGAACATCTGGCCCGCAAAGTACTGGAAACCATCTGCAGAGTGGGACAATTTGATCAGGCATCAGGACGTGGCATAGCCGTGCAACTGGACATTGAAGATGCCGTTGGAGTCGCTCATCAGATCAAGGAATTGACCAAAGTCGTTGAGGATGAAATATGAATACAAACGCCAAAATACTGGTCAGGGACGTTATGCAAAGCAGCTATGCCATGGTCGATGGGTTGATCACGGTTGCAGAAGCCATTGCCATTGCCCGGGAGCAAAAGGTGAAGACCCTGATTGTCAAAAAACGCCACGATGACGATGAGTTCGGCATTGTTATGCTGGGTGATATCGCCCGCAAGGTATTATCAGCTGATCGCGCTCCCGACCGGATCAATGTCTATGAAATCATGACCAAACCCGCGCTGAGCGTGGAGCCGGACATGCAAATAAAATACTGCGCCAGACTATTTGAACGCTTCGGGATCAGTCGCGCGCCAGTGGTGGAAAACAGGCAGGTGATTGGCATGGTCAGCTATAACAAGATGGTGCTGCGCGGTATGTCAGGCTGACATCTGCGCTTACAGGATTAACCAATGCTGCTATTTGAAGGATTTTCACAGCAACGCCTTCAAACAGCAGCACTTAAGCCTAATGAGAAGCAGATCGGGCTGCCATGGAAAATTTCCGATATCCTCATCCGCCCAAAGTGGCTATCTCAGCCCTTGTCGGTCAGGTTTTGCCACATAATTTTTAATCTGGCCAGCAAACCAGGGTGGTCCAGTTGCGGCATAGGCAAGTGTTCATGCCGGAACGGTACCGCAACTCTGGGGCTTAAGCCCGCAATAAACTCCGCCAGACTGTCAGCCAGCTTCTCCCCCTGCAGTTCACCGGGAACTTCTGTCCAGACGCTGCCATCCTCGTTGTTGATAGTGAGCATCTTTTCGCCTTCATCCAGCAGACCGATAAACCAGGTCAGTGGCTGCTTTAAGTTACGTTTCATCATTAGATGACCAATGATGTTTTGCTGCAGATATTCAAAATCCTGCTGATTCCAAACGCCTGTGAGCTCCCCCTCTCCCTGCTCGCAGGAAAATAAAGCGGGCGCACTCCAGAAATGTCCATAAAACCCATTGATATCAGGGTGAAGGGTTAACTCCAGCGCCTGCTCCACATTACTGAAATTACCGGGGCTGTACCGCCGGGCGGGTTGCCACTGCACCGCCTCGTCCGACTGTACATCGCCGCTGACTACACAGGCTGAAGACTCACCCTGAGGATAATAGCGTGGATACTCATCCAGTTTCGAGCGATAAGCATTCACATACAGATTCAAAAAGCTTTGCAGCGCTGACAAACAAGACACTTAAGCAGATCCCAATTTGAGGTATAATTCAGTCTTAATTTTGACATGGAATGATTTTAGATGACACAGCATCACGACCCTTACCGGCATGCCGATGAACTCAGCGGGCTGACTCTGGGTAAAGCCACTGATTACAAGTCTGACTATGATCCCTCATTGCTGCAGGGGGTTCCCAGAGCGCTTAACCGCGATGCCATCAATCTTACTGAACCACTGCCTTTCCATGGGGTCGATATCTGGACCGGCTATGAGCTGTCCTGGCTGAATGCCAAGGGCAAACCCATGGTAGCCATTGCGGAGTTTTTCTTAAGTCACGACAGCAAGAATCTGGTGGAGTCCAAGTCATTAAAACTGTACCTGAACAGTTTCAACCAGACCCGGGTTGAGTCTGTAGATAAGCTCAGGCAGATACTGACTGATGACCTCTCCCGCTGCGCCGAAGGCGACGTCAAAGTCGCAGTGATTGAGCCAAAACTGTTTGGTCACCAGCGAATTGTTGAGTTGCCTGGCCACTGCATCGATGATTTGGACATTGAGGTCAATGACTTTGTATTCCGGCCTGAGCACCTGCGAAGCAGCACTGATGACAAACAAATTGTCGCTGAAACCCTGAACTCAAATCTGCTCAAGTCCAACTGCCTTATCACCTCCCAGCCCGACTGGGGCAGTGTGATGATCCGCTATCAGGGTCCAAAAATCGACCGGGAGAAATTGCTGCGCTATTTGATTTCATTCCGTCAGCACAATGAGTTTCACGAACAGTGTGTTGAACGCATATTCATGGATCTGAAGCGTTTTTGTCACTGCAGCAAGCTCACTGTTTACGCCAGATATACCCGCCGCGGTGGTCTGGATATCAATCCGTTACGCAGTGACTTCGAACACCCGCCGGAAAACCTGCGTCTCGCCCGGCAATAATACCAACCGGCATATAAAAAGAAGCCCGCATTAAGTATTCCGCCTTCAGTGGTACCGATGCCGGTTACGCCTTCAGCGCCACACAGACAAGCCTTTGCTGGTGCTAAAGGCCCAGATATTAATGCGTTGCAGTCGATGAAAACCACAAAAGGAAACAGCGCCTTGCGGCGCTGTTTCTGTTGTTACGCTGATATGAATCAAACTCAGTTCGCCTCCTTTGTCAAAAGTGAACATCCCATACCTCAGGGCGACAGGTCGTACAACCGGTTCATTCCGGGCTATCTATCGGCACATCAACGCCGGGCTATCTATCGGCATATCAATGGCCAATCTGTCTAACTGATCACCCAGGCAACAACAAAGCTGAAATGCCACTGGCGGTGCTCAAGTTCAATGACCTGGCCTGTGAGCTCTGGTGCTGCATCAGGTACAAACCCAATCTACAACGTCTGATTTCCCCCCACTGTGACTGGCCGGAACATCCGGCACTACCCGAGACGATACTCATAGATCAAAACAGTACGCTGTTTGCCACTAAAATCTTGCTGCCTTTCGAGTATCGGTCCCGGTATCCCATAAAGTCAATGCAAGCTTATTTCTTGCCAACCTGACATAATTTTCTGGTTTTTTCACCTCCTGTTTAACTGAATAACACAGGGAAAGTCAAAAACCGTTATACCTTAGTCACAACTATCTGTTGTTGAATATGATCCGGCACAGGTTCATAACGGGCAAACACCATGGTGTACTCCCCTTCACCACCGGTTATGGACTTAAGCCGGGTGGCAAAATCATCCACAGTTGCCAAAGGCGCTTCCACACTCACCACCACGCTGCCATCATTCTCCGATTCGGTGCCGCATACCATACCACGGCGGCTGCTGATATCACCGGTAATATCGCCCACCTGCGCCGAGTCTACCTTGATTTGCATCTGCACTATGGGCTCAAGGATCACGGGATTGGCCTGCTCTACCGCGTCCATAAAGGCCTTTTTGCCCGCCATCACAAAGGCGATCTCCTTGGAGTCCACACTGTGATGTTTACCATCCAGCACGGTCACTTTAATGTCTTCCACCGGAAATCCGGCCAGCTCTCCGGCCCGCATAGCTTCGCGCACCCCTTTTTCCACCGCAGGAATGTACTGTCCGGGAATAGCTCCGCCCACGACTTTGGATTTAAACTTAAAGCCTTCACCCCGAGACAATGGCTCGACTCTCAGTTCCACCTCAGCGAACTGACCGGCGCCACCGGATTGCTTCTTGTGTCTGTATCTGGACGTGGCCTGCTCGAGGATGGTTTCCCGATAGGCTACCGCCGGTTTCTGGGTGTCCATATCCACTTTGAATACTTGCAGGGCTTTTTCCAGCGCAATCTGCAGATGCATATCGCCAAGCCCCTGCAACACAGTCTGCCCTTCGGCTTCATTGCGGGCGATACTCAGGCTGGGATCTTCAGCCATCAGTTTACCCAATACTTCGGCAATTTTTTGTTCATCACCTCGACGTTTAGAGGACACTGCCAACCCAAATATCGGTTGTGGTAATGCCAGCGCTGGCAAATGGTATTCATCTTCATCATGGCAGTCGTGCAGCACCGAACCGACTTCCAGCTCATCGATTTTGACAATGGCACAGATATCACCGGGAACCGCCTGCCCCATCTCCACCTGCTTATCACCCTGCAGCGACAGCAAGTGCATCACCTTAAAAGGTTTTCTGTCAACGCCGGCAAACAGCTTCATACCATTGGTGAGCAGTCCCTGATACACCCGCATAATGGCCATCCGACCAAAATAGGGGTCAATATTGACCCGAAATACATGGGCCAGCACATGATCAGTAGATTTGGCACTGACCGCCACCGGCCGGGCCTTTTCACCAAATCCGTTAACGAACTGCGGTGGATTGCCTTCTGTTGGGTTAGGCATGAGTTGGATCAGTAGCTCAAGCAGCTCAGCGATGCCGGTATCAGTTTCGGCGCTGGTAAAACACACAGGCACCAGATGTCCCATGCGTAGAGCCGATTCCAGCGGTTCATGCAGCTGCTCACTCGTGAGACATTCCCCCTGCTCCAGATACAGCTCCATCAGCTGATCATCTTCCTCAAGCACAGTTTCCACCAGACGCTCCTGAGCGGAGAAAACATCGGAAAACAGGGTGCTGGCATGAAAATCCGAATGCAGATAACAATCCACCACATCGCCATCAAGGCCAGGCAAATTCACCGGCAAACAACGGGGACCAAATTGCCGCTGGATATCATCGAGTAATTCTTCCAGCCCGGTTTCGTTACCATCGATATGGTTAATCACCAGCATGACCACTTTGCCCTGAGCGCGGGCAGCACTGAAAGCTCTGGCAGTAACACTCTCAATACCATTGGCGGCATTGATCACCAACAGCACGGACTCCACCGCAGGCAATGGTTGCAGTGCCCTGCCGAAAAAGTCAGGTAATCCAGGTGTATCTATCAGGTTAATGTGGTGACCGTTAAGATCGATATTGAGGAAGGAGGGTTCGAGAGAGTGTTGGTGTGCTTTTTCCTGAGGTGTGAAGTCGGCATGGTTAGTGCCTTTATCGACCCTGCCCTTTTGGGCAATCGTCCTGGCGCCATAAAGCAGCGCCTCCAGTAAGCTGGACTTACCCGCCCCCGTGTGTCCCAACACGGCAAAATTGCGGATCTGTCCGGTTCGATACTCAGCCATAATTTGGCCTCCTTTATATTCTATATTCTATTCGGAAAAGTACCCGTTGGCCCGTGCAGCCTTTGCAGCAGGCAATTCCAGCAGAGACAAGTCACTTGAGCTCCCGACAAGGCTTCCATCAGAAAGCTGAATAACATGAGGTGCAGCGACTCGAGTGAATCTTCCTCTGCAGTCCTGATTTGAGTATACGGACTGCATGACGTTTAAAAATTGACCGAGCGCATAATTTGAACCGGTTGTTATCGATGAAAAAACCGTGTTACCAAAAATGACTTTGAATGGGGACGGCATTCAGCGAGGCACAGGTGGTCAGAGCGACCCGATATACACCTGTCAGGCGGGCAAACCGACTGCCAAAACCCGAGGTTTGAGGGCCGGACAGGGTAACAAAGTTCCATGCTACTCTATGCTCATCAGCTTGCAAGCCATGATTGACAGACGTCAGCGGCAGATATCCTGACTCACAGCTCAGCCTGCAGATGTCAAACGCAAAACTACCCAGCGGACGGGCCAGCCCCTGACCGGTCATCTTGATAAAAGACTCCTTGAGTGCCCAGAGGTCAAAAAAACCTTCACGCCTTTTACTCTCATCAAGCTGTCTAAGTTGCTCCACTTCTTCGGGGGCGAAAAAGCGGTTCATTACGCTGTCGCTGGATACACCGGTGCGAAAGCGCTCAATATCGATTCCCAGCTCCTGCCCGGTCTGCGCCCCTCTCAGCACGCCGATACCCAGCCAATCGCCACTGTGACTGATATTAAATGCAAGCCTGTGGGCCTGACGCTGGGATTCACAAAGCGCCGGTTTTCCCTGCTCCCCGGCCACAAACTTCCAATCGGCTGGTGAAAGCGTGCCATGACGACTGAGCACATGGCGCAGCATACCGCGGGACAACAGATTCGTTCGTTTGGCTGCAGCATGGGTAAAACCCGCCAGCCTCACGCGTTCAACATCACTCAGACAATCCGCCAGTTCATTGTCCCCGGGTAAAGGCCGGACACAGGCAATCAGTGGATTGAGCGGGATCAGCCAAAGGTGCAGAGAAGGAAGCGTCATATAAAAATTAATTACCTGAAATACAGAATAATTGTCGCACATACCGAAAGCAGGCGCGATGTCAGCCACACATGCCGCCCCAAAACGCCTTTGCTGCCAACATGTAACAATCTTATTAATTTTAAGTCCCAACTGATTGTTTCATTGCCATATGTTCGCTAACCTTGGCACAATCAAAATAGGAATAGCTTGAGTATCAAGTGGTAGACGGGCACTTAGGAGAGTGCCCGGCTCATCAGTCCCACCTGATACTGCAACCACAGGGAAGCGCAATGGCATTGCCACCGGAGCTCGCAAAAACAACGCCAGTTAAGGGGAAAAACAGCGCCCGTCACACTACGCCTCAGATGCGTCGCTTTATTCAGGACTCACCTCTGAGCGTGCGTGAATTATCGCAGATCCTCAATATCAGTGAAGCCACGGTGCGCAAATGGCGCAGGCGCAGCGACATTGAGGACAGGGCTCATACCCCACATCATCTCAATACCACCCTGACACCGGCCCAGGAGTATGTGGTGGTGGGTTTGAGATATCAGCTTAAGTTGACACTGGATAAACTGCTTGAGGTCACCCGAACCTTTATCAACCCGGCGGTGTCGCGTTCAGGTCTTGCCCGTTGCCTCAAACGCCACGGTGTTTCCCGTATCGGCGAGATTGAGCCCAGTGACGCTCTACCGCAAAAGCATTTTGCCCAGCTGCCTGTCTATCGCAGCCACAGCACTGAGCGCTACCCCCTCAATGCCAGCACCTTGGCTCGCACCTTGGGGGAGTCTCAGGTGGTGCAGGTAGAAGCCATACACATTCCTGTGCAGCAAGGGCCAGCCTGCTCAGTCATGATAGGCCTTGAGCCACAACTCGACTGGGTTTATGTAGACATTTATTCAGACTCAGACGCGCAAGCAGCTGACCGTTATATCGCTTATGTGCTGGCCCACGGCCCTTACCAACTCAGGCGTCTGCTGGTCCGCAATTACCGCAAGTTTCTTATCCGCTTCCCGGATGCCGACATCAACAAAGCCATGAAGGCGACACCCGACACCCTTTGCGCCGATGGCGACCACCACACGGAGACTCAAAATGAGCCATCCCGATAACCACACCCCATCCAGTACCGAGCAGGACGTCCGTCTCGGACGAAGACTGAAAGATACGCCTATCGCAATTGTTGGCATGGCCAGCCTGTTCGCCCAAGCTAAGTATCTGGATGAGTTCTGGGATCTGATTGTCGATAAAATTGATGCCATTACCCAGGTCCCCGACAGCCACTGGGATCCGCGGGACTACTTCGATGCCGATCCCAATACCCCGGACAAGGTTTACTGTCAACGGGGGGGATTCTTGCCTGAGATGGAATTCAATCCGCTGGACTTCGGGCTACCTCCCAATATTCTGGAACAAACTGACACGGCACAGTTGCTGGCGTTGCTGGTCGCCAGAGACTTGCTGATTGACGCAGGTATCGAGGATGAAGGGAGCTTTGACAGAAGCTCTATCGGCATCACCTTGGGCATAGGTGGTGGGCAGAAGATCAGCCAGTCCATGAATGCCCGCCTGCAATACCCGGTGCTGAAAAAAATTTTTAAAAGCAGCGGCATCAGCGATGATGACTGCCAGATGCTGATCCGCAAATTTCAGGATCAATACATTCCCTGGCAGGAGAATGCGTTCCCCGGTTCACTGGGGAATGTGATAGCCGGTCGCATCGCCAACCGCTTTAATCTGGGGGGGATGAACTGTGTGGTGGATGCCGCCTGCGCCGGATCACTGGCCGCCATGCGTATGGCCCTGAGCGAACTGGTGGAAGGACGCAGCGACATGATGATCACAGGCGGGGTGTGTACCGACAACTCGCCTTACATGTATATGAGTTTCTCCAAAACACCCGCCTTTACCGACGATGACCACATCAAGCCCTTTGATGCCGACTCCAAGGGCATGATGATAGGTGAAGGCATAGGTATGCTGGCGCTGAAACGGCTGGAGGATGCCGAGCGCGACGGTGACCGCATCTATGCCGTCATCAAGGGCATAGGCGCCTCCTCCGATGGCCGCTCCAAGAGTATTTACGCGCCGCGCTCTGAAGGCCAGGCCCAGGCGTTGAGCCGTGCCTATGATGACGCAGGCTTCGCCCCCTGCAGCGTCGGTCTGATAGAAGCTCACGGCACAGGCACCGCCGCCGGTGATATGGCGGAATTTCAGGGGCTGAGCAGTATGTTCAGCCATGATGAGTCCGGCGATATCAGTCCATGCAAACAACATATCGCGCTGGGCTCAGTCAAATCCCAGATAGGCCATACCAAATCCACTGCCGGCACTGCTGGGGTGATCAAGGCGGCACTGGCGCTGCACCATAAAGTGCTGCCGCCCACCATTAACGTACGCCGTCCCAATCCCAAAATGGCACTGGAAGACTCGCCCTTTTTCCTTTCCACCCAGACCTCGCCCTGGCTGAGAAATGGCCACACCCCAAGACGCGCCGGAATTTCCTCTTTTGGTTTTGGCGGTACCAATTTTCATATTGTGCTGGAAGAGTATCAGGCCGAACATGACAGCCCCTATCGGCTGCGCCGCAGTGCCAGGCCATTATTGTTCAGCGCCGCCTCGACTACCGCGCTGCATCAAATTCTGACGGAAGCGATAGACACTCTGGCGCAGGATACCGGGGGCTTTGATGCTTTGTGCCAGCAATATGCATTGGCCCCCTGCCCCCCTGAGCACCCCAGAATTGGCCTGACAGTAAACCGTGGGGGCGAGCTTAAGGATGCACTCACCCAGGCGCGGGAACAACTTGGGCAGCAAAGTGACCATGCCTGGCAACTGCCCAGTGGCGTGAGTTTCCGCCCCCGAGCCTTGAGCGGCAAACTGGCGGCCCTGTTCAGCGGTCAGGGTAATCAGTACCTGCACATGGGCCGCGAACTGGCCTGCCTCTATCCGCAGGTGCGCAGTTGGCTGCAGCGATATGACAATGCTTTCAGCGACGCCGGACTGACGCCCTTATCCCGCATCATGTATCCCTTTGAGGCCTTCGATGAGCCAGGCCGCGCCCGTCAGCAGGCACAGTTGACCGACACCCGCTATGCTCAGAGCGGCATCGGTGCCCTGAGCGCCGCTCAATTCACCCTGCTTAAACAAGCTGGCCTCAATATCGACATGACAGCTGGACACAGCTATGGTGAACTCACCGCTCTGTGGGCAGCGGGCGCTGTGGATAATGACGCTCTGTGCACCCTCTCCCTTGCCCGGGGCGAGGCCATGGCGCAGGCGGCGCAGCAGGAGCCCAGGGGCGGTATGGCGGCCGTTGGGATCAAAGACGATGAGCAAAAGCGCCAGTTGGAGATACTGCTTCAGGCCGCCCCCGGGGTGAGCATTGCCAATATCAACTCCCCGACCCAACTCGTGCTGGCCGGTGAAGTCAGCGCCCTGAACTCACTCACAGACAGCCTCAGGCAACATGGCATTCAGGCCATTGTCCTCAAGGTGGCCGGCGCCTTCCACACCCCTATGATGACCCAGGCAGCGGCCCAATTTGGTGAGATTATTGAGGCAACCCGTTTCTCGCAACCAGCCACTGAAGTGTGGAGCAACCAAACCGGTCTGCCCTATGAAGGGGATGTTGCCCGGCAGCTGTCGTCCCACATGCTCAGCCAGGTGGACTATGTCAGCCAAATCCGCGGAATGCTGGCAGCAGGCTGCCGCCTGTTCGTGGAATTTGGCCCCCAAAATACCCAAAGCAAACTGGTGCGGTCCATCGCCGATGAATACTTCGCTAAGTTCCCTCCACAGACCGAAGACGAGCTGTTAATCGTCAGCGTCAATCCCTCACCTCCTCAGAGCCCCAATCCCGCAGATTCGGGCAAAGGAAGAGGCTGTGACTGGCAGTTAAAACAGGCTGCGGTGGTGCTGGCTGTGGCGGGTCAAGCGATAACCAATCCGGATACCTGGGCTGTGAAACACACTCGCCATCAGGTCTCGCCCTCGCCCATGAACATCCGGCTAAACGGTGCCCATTATGTCAGTCCGGCGACGCTGAAAAAGGCGCAGGCATCGCTGGAACAGGGGAGAATAACCCCACTGGTACAAACCCAACTCAGTGAAAAGGTGGTCGAGAAAATCGTGCATAAACCCCACACCCAAATCAGTACGCAATCAGCTCCCGAGAGATCGCCTTGCGCTGTCACCAACTCGCTGGATGCGCTCTTTTCTGCCCAGTCTGAAGCCGCCCGGGTTCACCAGGCGTTTCTGGCCATCCCTCAGCAGTACAATGACACCTTTAATGAGCTGATGCAGGCTCAGTTGCAACTGGCAAGGGAGGGCCTGCCGGTACCAGACAGCCTAGTGCGCGCCATGGAACTCTTCCACCAGCATCAGTCAGAAACTCTGAAAATCCATCAGGCCTGGCTGACGCAACTCAGTGCCGGACAAAACAGTCAAGGCTCATCGGGCACCATTGCCCAGCCTGCAACGACCTCGAGTCAAGCTGCAATGCAGAATCAGAGTGCCATGTCAATTCAGGGGACTGTGTCAACTCAGGGGGCTGTGCGGACTCCAGCTGCTGTACCCGTTCAAACGCGATTAAGCCAACAGCCACAGTCCACCACGGACGTTACAGCCAGCGGAGGAAAACAGAGCGCCAATACACAGGACATCACAGCAACTCTGCTGGCCGTTGTCGCCGACAAGACGGGCTATCCCGCCGAGATGCTGGAACTGTCCATGGATATGGAAGCGGATCTGGGCATCGACTCCATCAAGCGGGTGGAGATCCTCGGCGCCGTGCAAGACGCCTTGCCACAATTGCCTACCCTGAGCCCTGAAGTGCTGGCCGAGTGCCGCACTCTGGCCCAGATACAGGATGAGATCCACACCGCCCTGCCGGAAAAAATCCGTCCTCGGACAACCAATCCTCCGACAGAGGTTGCTCAGAGTCTGGCCGAAGCTCACTCAGTTCCCTCAGCTCAGGCTGTGCTGCTTGACGTAGTGGCCGATAAAACTGGCTACCCGGCTGAGATGCTGGAGCTGTCCATGGAAATGGAGGCGGATCTGGGCATCGACTCCATTAAGCGGGTGGAAATTCTCGGCACCGTACAGGACGCTTTGCCACAATTGCCTACCCTGAGCCCTGAAGTGCTGGCTGAATGCCATACTCTGGAGCAAATCAGTGATCTGCTGGCTCAGTCCCAAACATCGACTCAGGCTCAGGCTGAGAATCAAGTTCAGGCTCAGACTCAAACTCTGACTGCCGACGACACCGGCGCGCCGGATATCATTGCTGTGCTGATTGGCGTGGTCGCCGATAAAACCGGCTATCCTGCCCAGATGCTGGAATTGTCCATGGATATGGAAGCGGATCTGGGCATCGACTCCATCAAGCGGGTGGAAATTCTCGGCGCCGTGCAGGAAGCCTTGCCGCTGCTGCCAGCCCTGAGTCCAGATGCCATGACCGAGTGTCGCACCCTGGGTGAAATTACTGTGATATTGGCCTCGGCCAATACAGAAGCATCGCGCTTATCGGAAGGTCATGACTTGCATACAGCTCCTGCCACGTCAGTATTGGCGGCGGCCAGATTGCAGGATCCAGACTCAGTGTCTCAAACCAAGCTGCCACCCTATTCAGGCGTTGAACTGGTGGGCGCAGCACCTTTGGGAGCACCTCTTAAACCACCGGGCAGCCTGCTGATTGTCGATGACGGTCATCAAGCCGGTGAGCTTGCCAGACAATGCCAGGCCCGAGGGCTTGAGCCTGTGGTGCTGTCATGGGATACACCTTCAACACTGGCGGCAAACATACCGCAAATCACTCTGCCTGCCGATCTCTTCTCTGGTGACCATGACAGCGCGCAAATTCAGCTGAATGCCGCCCTAGAAACCCTGACCGCCAAGCTGATCTCACCACTCAGCGGCATACTGGTGCTGAGTTGCCCACTGCAGTCGAACACCGAACAGAAACGCACACTGCAAACCGCCCTGCTGCTGGCTGCCCACAACTCGGCCGCACTGCACAGTGCCCCAACGGCGCTGTTTGCCACTGTGACCCGTCAGGATGGTGGCATGGGCTATCTCACCGGTGACGTCACCCCCCTTGCCGCAGCGCTGCACGGACTGACCAAGACTCTAAGCCATGAGTGGCCACAGGTGCACTGCCGCGCGCTGGATATCAGCCCTGACATTGAGCCTCAGTTCTTTGCCACTCTGGTACTGGATGAACTGCTGCATACTGCCGGGCAGGTGGAAACCTGCCTGGCTGGAACCCGGGATAATCTCATCCGCACCACCTTGATGCCCGCTCCGCTGCAGAGCTGCAAATGCCAGCCAAGCTTACAGCTTAGTGGCAACGATACCATTCTGGTGAGTGGCGGTGCCAAAGGTGTCACCCTAGATTGCGCGTTGGCACTGGCGGCCCACACCGGCAGTCATTTCGTGCTGCTGGGTCGCAGTCCACTAATCGAAACACTGCCAAACTGGGCGCTGGGTCAAACTGGGACTGAACTTAAACCCGCGCTGCTTGCCCATCTGCAGCAAGCCGATGAGAAGCTCACCCCAAAAGCGCTGGATGCCATGCTGATGCCGGTGCAAAACACACTGGCTATTCGAGAGGCATTGGCGCGTTTCGGCGCACTGGGCGCCAGCGCCGAGTATCTGGCGTTGGATATCACCAACGCCGATGATGTCGCCCAAAAGCTGATGCCACTGGTATCGCTGCGGCCATTCAGCGGACTTATCCACGGCGCCGGTGTGCTGGCGGACAAGCGCATCGAACAGAAGACGCTCAGCCAATTCTGCCAGGTGTTCGATACCAAGGTGGAGGGGCTGAATAACCTGCTTGCCGTACTGGATATGGACTCGCTTAAATTTATCAGTCTGTTCTCCTCAGCGGCAGGCTTCTATGGCAACGCCGGCCAAAGCGATTACGCCATGGCCAATGAGGTGCTGAACAAAAAAGCCATTGAACTCAAAACCCAATACCCAGCGCTGAAAGTCACCAGCTTCAACTGGGGTCCCTGGGATGGGGGCATGGTGAATTCGACCCTGAAGGCCATGTTTGAAAGTCGGGGAGTGTATGTGATCCCAAGAGCGGCCGGGGCTGAACTGTTCGCCTCGCAAGTACTGCATGTGGGGGTGGTGCAATGTCTGGTGGGCTCAGATATGCAGGGCTCGCAAACCCCAGCCGCTGAATCAAAGATCCCGGATATCGACAGCCGCGCCGCGGAGTCCATTGAACAGGCGGATCCGGCCTGCGAAGCCCGGAAGGAACAGACTGGCGCAAAAAAGCCTTCGACGCAACATGACTGGCTGCTGACACTGGATGACCATGGCTTTTTGCAGGACCACGCTGTGCTCGGTAATCCCGTGCTGCCCACCGCCTGCGCCCTGAGTCTGATGCTGGATGCCTTTGAGCCGGATCCTGAAGTCCAATGGCATACCCTGACTGACTATCAGCTGCTCAAAGGGCTGGTGTTTGATGAGGTGGATAAAGCCAGTCTGGCACTGACCGTGCAGGATGGACAATTACTGCTGAGCACAAATGGAAGGCCAGGTTACCGGGCACGACTGGGGGATAAGGTCGCCCCTGTCACCAAGGGAGTCCCTAAACGGATCCTTCAGGCGCTGGCACAACATCCTCTGGATGGACGCCTGTGTTATCAAAGCGGTCCGCTGTTCCATGGCGAAGGACTGCAGCTAATTCGTCAGTTTGCCATCCGTGAGTCCCAGTTACTGGCGCAAGTGCATCTACCCGATACCGGCAGTGGAGCAGGCCTGTTTCAAAATACCTGGCGACGGGTCTGCGCGCTGGATGCCATGTTGCAGGGCGCACTGGTGCTGGCCCATGAGCTCAGTGAGCAGGACAGCCTGCCGGTGGCCTTTGGCAAACTGAGCCTGCACAAAGAATTTGATGGCAACATGGATGAACTGGGCACTGTCCAACTGTGGGTTCACAATGCCACCCTGATGAGCCATACCTTCCAGTGTGATGCCGCGCTGTTGAGTGAACAGGGCAGAACCCTTGTGCTGCTCAAGAGCATAAAACTGACCCTGAGTCACACCCGGCTTAACAGTCGTGCCGCTTCCCATGTCAAGACGACAGCCACATTGGAGCAGCAATGACACAATACCCTCAGGCGCCGTTGGCGCTGTTTCTCAGTATGCCTGCAGGAGATCACAGTGAGCCGGCTGAGACCGTCAGTCTGGCCGCCCATGACCTGCTGCCAGCGCTGCAACAGGCCAGAAAAGTGCTCAATGAGACACCGGCCGGCATTATCTGTCTGATCTCCAGCGCCAACACTGGCAATCACACCCAAAGTCTCTGGCTGATGGACAGTCGGGAGGCGCTGAAAGTTCGACTGCATCCCCACGCACGCCTGTATCAGACGGTCGATAATATAGAGGTCGCGCGGGAATATCGAGTATCGCCAAACCATGGCTTTGCCGCCCTGTGGCAACTGTGCCACTCGCTGGCAGCCAGAGACTTACCGCCGACACCGCTGCCAATAGACGGCACTGCAAGCTTTTCGGGGAATTACTGGTTCTGCGGGCCTGGCGACCGACGGGAAGTTCAGCTGTATCTGGAGGAGCAGGACGCCAAAGCCGCCCCCAATGCCAGACAATGCCTGACACTGGCTCAGGGCAGCGCCCTGCTGCCGCCCCGCCCCATCACACATTATTGGCTGGAGTACAGTGCTGCCAGCGCTGCCCTGCTGGCCACCCAGTTACGCCGGGACACAGGAGCGCGCAAAGCAGTCAACGATGGGCATGCCCACAACACGTTGCCACCGCAGGGTATAGACTGCCGCGCCGTAGTGGTGGCAGATAATGTGCAGACACTGGAGTCTGAACTCAATGCCCTTATCCACCACATTGAATCCAGACCAAGCATCTGGCTGCAAACACCTGCCGGCAGCTGTTACTGCCCGGCAAATCAGGGCGCAAAACCGGGAGAGGTCGCCTTTATCTATCCCGGAGTCGGCACTGTCTGGGCCGGGATGTATCAGAATTTGCACCTGCATTTCCCTGACTTGTTTGAGGCTCATCAACAGCTGCCCCTGGCAGAGATGCTGCAATCTGATACCTTGCAGTCTGGCAGTGAACAAAACCCGTCAACTGTACCTTTATCCCTGGCACAGCAGGCCGTAGCCGGTGCTGGCCAGTCCTGGCTGCTGAGCCAAATTCTCACCGGTGAATTTGGCCTTTATCCGGATATTGCGCTCGGTTACTCCATGGGGGAGATAAGCATGTGGGCCTCTCTGGGTGTCTGGGAGGAGCCCCAGTCTCTTATCCAGCCAACCCTCGAGTCATCCCTGTTCAGTCAGGAGTTATCAGGGTCGCTGCTTGCGGTGCGCGATCTGTGGCAAAAACAAGATATCAACGCCAAGACCAGCCCAGAGCCAAATGATGACACCCGCACGCCGGATTGGGGCTGTTATCTGCTCAGAGCACAGTGCGAAGAGGTGCAACAGCAAATCGATACCCTGTTTGGCAAGACCAGGCGGGTGTACGTTCCCGTGTATCACTTCGATTCCTGCATTCTGGCCGGTGACAATGTTCAGGCTCAGGCTGTTATTGATAAGCTTGGCTGCACAGCACTGCCCTCCCCCCTGGTGACCGCCATGCACACACCGGCAGCCTGGCATCTGCACCCGGCGATGCGGACCTTCTATCGTCTCAAGAGTCGCAACCAGCCACTCAGCAGCGATTGTCTGTTTTTCAGTGCCTCTCAGCCACAGCCTTTAAGGCAAGAACTGAGCCGTCAGGACTGGAGTCAGACCATAGCTGACAGCATTGCCGATACCCTGTGCCAGCCCCTGAATTTCCCAATGCTAATCACCCGGGCTATCTGCCAGGGAGCACGACTGTTTATCGAAGTCGGCGCCGACCGTCAGCTCACCAGTTTGCTCAGCAATCAACAACTGAGCTGGCAGCCTCTTAAACCCCTCGCCTGTAACAGCAAGGGCGCTCCGCCTGCGCGCAGCCTGCTTAAATGTATCGCCGCACTGCGGGCACTGGGTGTCAGGGTAGATCCGCCGCTGGCCGCCCATGGCAAATGCCTCCCCTCATACAGGTCAGATTCTAGCGTATCTTCTCACTCCCGGATTTCAACCACAGGCGAAGCGCCACAGGAAACCCAGTATGTCATCAGCCGCTAACCCTTCTTGGGCCGCCCAGCAATTTGCCATCGTCGCCCAGGCCTGCCGCTTTCCCGGCGCCGACAGCCCCGAGGCACTGTGGCAACAACTGCTGGCAGGTACAGATTGTCGCACCGAGCTGACCGACGCAAAGCTGGGCGCCAATGTCGAGGCCTATGTGGGAGCCAAAGGCCAAAGCGATCGGTTTTACTGCACCAAGGGCGGATTTATTCAGGACTTTGAGTTCGATGCAGACGGCTTTGATCTGCCGAAGGAAGAGGTCGCCGCCCTGGATGTCAGCCATCAGTGGTTGCTGAGCTGCGCCCGGGAAGCGCTTGATCTAGCGTCAGTCGATAAGGATCAGCGTTTGCGCACCGGCGTTATTGTCGGCGCGCTCTCCTTCCCGGACAAACAGACCAATGCCGCCAGCCTGCCCCTGTACCACGATTTGGTGAAGTTGGCGCTGCATGAGGCCACTGGCTCGCCGGCACCTAAACTGCCATCGAGACCCACAGTAAGCCTCACCAATGCCTCAGATACCGCCGCCCATGTCACCCGGGCGCTGGGACTTGGCCCCTGTAGTCTCAGCCTCGATGCCGCCTGCGCCAGTTCCCTGTATGCCATCCGCCTGGCCTGTGATTACCTTGCCAGTCACAGGTCTGATGTCATGCTGGCCGCCGCGGTCAGTGGCGCCGATCCCCTGTTTGTACATATGGGCTTTTCTATTTTCCAGGCCTATCCACAAAATGGTCTTTCCGCCCCCTTCTCGCCGGGTTCCCAAGGACTGTTTGCCGGTGAAGGCGCGGCGGTGCTGGTCATCAAACGTCTGGCAGACGCCCAGGCTCATGGTGACAGGATACTCGGGGTGATTCAGGGTGTGGGCCTGTCCAACGATGGTCGGGGCCAGTTTGTATTAAGCCCCAACCCCAAAGGCCAGCAGGCCGCCTTCGAGCGAGCCTGGCAAACAGCAAGTGGGAAAGGGCTCACGCCCGGACAGCTTCAGGTGATCGAATGCCATGCCACGGGTACTCCCCTGGGCGACAAGGTGGAACTGGCCTCTATGGAGCACTTTTTCAGTGAACTGAGATCCGGTGAACTGCCACTCATAGGCTCAGCCAAAGGCAATGTCGGTCACCTACTGACAGCCGCTGGTATGGTCGGCATGGTAAAAACCCTGCAAGCCATGGCTCATGGCATTGTGCCGGCCAGCCCGGGCCTTGAGCAGGCCGCACTCCCTCATAACACAGCGTTTGCCAGGAAGATTGTCACTCAACCACAACCCTGGCCGGCAACATCAGCCGATGGCACAAAGCACAACCGCAGTGGTACGCAGAACACTATTGTCGACAACAATAAGGTGGCGGCGGTATCCGCCTTTGGCTTCGGTGGTTGTAACGCCCACCTGGTGCTCAGTCAACATCCCGTTGAACCTAACCCTGCTGGATCTGGCTCCCTTAAACTGGATGAGTCGATTAGCAATAGTTCAGCGCGACCACCATTCACCGAAGCCAGATTACTGATCACCGGGCTGGCGGCGCATATAGGTAAGCTGGACAGTCTGAGCGCCCTGGCCGGCACCCTGAGCAGGCAACAACCTGCCCTGCAACCCTTTCCTCCTAAACGCTGGAAAGGGCTGCAGGCACTGCTTCCCCACGGGCAGGCACCCCTTGGCGGCTATATCGAGCAATTCGAGCTGGATTTGATGAAATTCAAACTACCCGCCACCGAGCAGGACAGGCTTATCCCCCAGCAATTGCTGCTGCTCAAACAGGCCGATGAAGCCATACGGGATGCTGGACTCACAGCCGGTAGCAAGACTGCAGTAGTGGTAGCCATGGAAACCGAGCCCGAGCTGCACCAATTCCGTGGCCGGGTGGAGCTGCATACCTTGCTGCCTCAATACCTCAGCACGCTTGGCATCACTCTGACGGCCGATGAATATGCCACCCTTGAGCCATTGGTTATGGATGCGGTACTGGGCAAGGCGCAGCTTAACCAGTACACCAGTTTTATTGGCAATATTATGGCCTCCCGGGTCGCCGCGCTGTGGGACTTTTCCGGCCCCGCCTTTACTGTGTCCGCCGGTGAGCAGGGGTTCGCCCGGGGCATCGAAATCGCCGGGCAGTTGCTCAACGCCAAAGATGCCGATGCCGTGGTGTTGTGCGCTGTGGATCTTGCCGGCAGCGCCGAGCACGCTCTGTTAAGCCCCACAGAACTGCCGCTGGCCGATGGTGCGGCAGCCATGGTACTGACACTGGCATCCGAGCCTTTAGCTGAGTCTCGAGCCCAAACCGGCTACGGCACACTGCACATGCCCGTCTTTGGCCGTCAGGCATCTGCAAACAGACAAACGCCAACACAAGAGCAGGAGCAGACTCGGGCGCTGGCTGAAATCGTCGATAAGCTGCTGTCTGCCTGTGGCGCATTGCCACAATTACAGGTGATAAGCGGCCAGGGCGAGGCGCTACCTTCCTTAGCCTCTCACCATCCAGCCCAATTAATCGGCTATCCGGGCGCAGCTTCAGGCTTATTTGCTACCCTCACGGCCATGCTGAATGACACTGGATCAGCCCTTATCACAGCGCTCCAGGGAGATATTCAAAGTGCACTGCTGCTGGAGCAAGCTCCCTCCCAGCGACAGGCGCTTAAGGAGAGGCTGCAACAGCCGGTGCCTGCCACCCAAGGCCCTTCACTGCCCAAAATCATCACTCTGGGCGGCGATGATATTGCCGCCAGCGTTCGCAGTGCCGTCACTGAAGCGGGACTGTCTCACAAAGCTTGCACAGATGCACAGGAACAAGTTGTTAATCAAGCAGAGGTTCAGCAAGTAACACAAACGCACCCAGCCATCAATGACACCGGCCTGGAAACACGCCAGACGTTGGCAGCCAATCAGCGTCAACTGGCCGATGCGCATATTGCGTTCCTTAACGCCAGACAGGCTGGACTTAAGCAGGCGAATACCCTGCTCAGGCAACAGCTTGCCAGCCTCTGTGATGCTCAAGGGCAAGCCTCTGAACTGAAGCCTGCATCATTGTCTGAACCCGAGCCTTCATCCAGACAAGTGCAGGTTCCATTACACAGGCAAGCACCAGTGCAGGAGCCAGCACCATCGCCCGATGCAGCCCCCAAAGTCAAAGACTGCATCTGGGATTATGAGGCTCTGCTGCAATATGCCGAAGGCGATATCGCCGGGGTATTCGGACCTGAGTATGCCGTTATTGACAGCTTCCGCCGTCGGGTACGCTTACCCTCCAGGGACTATCTGCTGGTTTCCCGGGTAACCAAACTCAATGCCAAACGCGGAGAATTTAAACCCTGCAGCATGACCACTGAATATGATATCCCGTGCGATGCCCCCTATCTGGTAGACGGGCAGATCCCCTGGGCAGTGGCGGTCGAGTCAGGTCAGTGTGATTTGATGCTGATAAGCTATCTGGGCATAGACTTTGAAAACCGGGGGGAGCGGGTATACCGCCTGCTGGACTGCACTCTGACCTTTTTGGGCGACCTGCCCC
Organism: Shewanella sp.; assembly: GCA_021462625.1. Classification (GTDB taxonomy): domain Bacteria; phylum Pseudomonadota; class Gammaproteobacteria; order Enterobacterales; family Shewanellaceae; genus Shewanella. The sequence goes on along the minus strand of JAJNAU010000001.1, from coordinate 12,062 downwards.
GGGGCGGCGATACCTTAAGATACGATATCTCCATCAACCACTTTGCCCGCAACGGCGATACCCTGCTGTTTTTCTTCTCCTATCGCTGCTATGTGGGGGATTCCCTTATCCTTAAAATGGACAATGGCTGCGCCGGCTTTTTCACCGACAAAGAGCTGGAGGATGGCAAAGGGGTTATTCGTACTCAGGCCGAGGAAACGGCCCGGCACAATGCCCAGAAAAACCAGTTCACGCCTTTGCTTGTGTGCAGCAAGACCCAGTTCAGCCGCGATGAGCTCGAGCCATTGCTGCAGGCAGATCTGGTCGGCTGTTTTGGTCCAGGCCATAGGCCATTGCCGGGCAATACCCCCCGGTCACTGCGCTTTGCTTCCCACAAATTTATGATGTTCGAGCAGATCAGTGCCCTCAATGCCCAAGGTGGCCCCTGGGGATTGGGCGCCGTCACAGGCCATAAATGCCTCCAGCCGGATCACTGGTATTTCCCCTGTCATTTCAAGGACGATGAAGTGATGGCAGGCTCCCTGATGGCCGAGGGCTGTGGTCAGCTGCTGCAGTTCTACATGTTGTGGCTGGGCATGCATAAAAACATGCGTCATGGCCGCTTTCAGCCTTTGCTGGATGCCCCGCAGAAAGTGCGCTGCCGTGGCCAGGTAGTGCCTCAGTCCGGTACCCTCACCTACCGCATGGAAGTGACTGAGCTGAGCATGCATCCGACGCCCAGAGCCAGAGCCAATATCGACATTTTGCTCAATGGCAAAGTGGTGGTGGATTTCCAGAATCTGGGCGTCATGCTCAAAGAAGAAGACGACTGCATCTTGTATTCAAAGCTAGAGGCACAGCGCGCCTCTGAATTACAGCTCACGCCTGAGTTACCCTTCCCCCCGGAGCAGCAAATCGCACCTTTGATGCAAAAACTGCCGGATCTGCAGGCACCTGCCAACAAAGGGGTCACCCCCTTTAAACATGTCGAGGCCCCCATGCAGGCGCGCTTTGCCAACCGTCAGCCCGATACCCTGCCGTTTACCCCTTGGCACCTGTTTGAGTTTGCCACCGGCAATATCGAAAACTGCTTTGGACCTGAGTTTGCCGTGTACCGGGGAATGGTGCCGCCACGCACGCCCTGTGGCGATCTGCAGCTGATCACCAGCGTGACTCATATCCAGGGCACCCGCGGGGATTTCAAATCTCCTTCCTGTTGTCGCGCCGAGTATGAAGTGCCGCAGGATGCCTGGTACTTCCGAGCCAACAGCCACCATGCCCACATGCCCTACTCAGTGCTAATGGAAATTGCGCTGCAGCCCAATGGGTTCCTGTCAGGGTATCTGGGCACCACGCTCAACTATCGGGATGAGCCACTGTTCTTCCGCAATCTGGATGGTCGCGGCAGGTTGTTACGAGCTGTGGATTTGCGCGGCCAGACCATCATCAACGACACCAAACTGCTCAGCACAGTGTTCGCCGGGGCCAATATTATTCAAACCTTCAGCTTTACCCTGAGCACCCAAACCTGCAGTGATGAAAAACAGCAGGCCCAACCTTTCTACGAAGGTGAGGCGGTATTTGGCTATTTCAACGATCATGCCCTGACCCATCAGGCAGGGCTGGACAGAGGTCAGACTCGTCAGCCCTGGCATATCAGTCAAGGGCAAGAGCCCGATATTGAACTGGATTTTGCGGTCTCCAATGCCTTTCCCACCGCGCCCGGCAAGCCGCACTGGCACCTGCCCGGCGGACAGCTGAACTTTGTGGATACCGTCGCCATCTCAGGGTCTGGCGGTACCCACAACCTGGGTTATGTGTACGGCGAGCGCACTATCAATGCCAGCGACTGGTTCTTCCCCTGCCACTTCCATCAGGACCCGGTAATGCCCGGCTCGCTGGGGGTTGAAGCCATGTTGGAATTGCTGCAGGCTTTTGCTATTGAAACCGGTCTTGGGGATAAGTTTATCAGCCCCAGATTCTGCTGGCCGCTGTCTCAGGTGAAGTGGAAATACCGGGGACAGATAACCCCACACAACAAGCAGATGTCGCTGGAGCTGCACATCACAGCAATAGATCGCACAGAGCAAGGTTTGATGTTGCAGGCCGATGCCTGCCTGTCCAAAGACCAATTGAGAATTTACGAGATAAGCGATCTGGCCATCATGATTGTTGAGTCCAGCGATACCGGAGCCAGAGCATGAATCAACAAACCCGCTGCGATACCCAAGCCCTGAGGCAACTGCTGAACGCTGACCCAGAACCATTCGCTCTGGCGCTGGATGGGCAAGCGCCCATCCATCAGGCTTTGCCGGATGAAAATACCAAAGCCATAGTCCCGCCACTGGATGCCCGCAGATTGGGTGACAGTGCCTTTGGAGTTGCCCATGGTCTCAGGTACCCGCTGTATGCCGGCGCCATGGCCAATGGTATTGCCTCTGAAGCCATGGTGATTGCCATGGGTAAAGCTGGCATGCTGGGGTCATTCGGCGCCGCCGGCCTAGTGCCTGCCCGGGTGGAACAGGCCATACAACGCATTCAGGCCGAACTGCCAAACGGCCCTTACTGCTTTAACCTGATTCATAGCCCCAGCGAGAGCGCGCTTGAACAGGGCGCAGTGGAGATGTACCTGAAGCACCAGGTGCGCACTGTGGAAGCCTCCGCCTTTCTGGCACTCACGCCGCATATCGTACGATTTCGGGCTGCTGGTCTGAGCCGCAATCAGGATGGCAGTATCCATATTGCCAACAAGGTGATTGCCAAAGTTAGCCGTACCGAAGTGGCCACCCACTTTATGTCTCCAGCGCCGGTAAAACTACTGACGCCTTTGCTGGAGGCCGGGTTTATTAGCGCCGAGCAATTTGAACTGGCACAACAGGTACCCATGGCGGATGACATCACAGCCGAAGCCGATTCCGGCGGCCACACAGATAACCGCTCACTGGTCACTCTGCTGCCCACTCTGATTGCCCTGAAAAATCAACTGCAGGCCAAATATCAATATCCACAACCGCTGCGGGTCGGTGCCGGAGGCGGTATAGGTACACCTGAAGCCATGCTGGCGGCCTTCACCATGGGTGCCGCCTATGTGGTTACCGGCTCCATCAACCAGAGCTGCATCGAAGCCGGTGCCAGTGAGCATACCCGCAGGCTGCTGGCCACCACCCAGATGGCCGATGTGACCATGGCCCCGGCCGCCGACATGTTTGAAATGGGCGTCAAGCTGCAGGTGGTCAAACGCGGCACCCTGTTTCCCATGCGCGCCAACAAACTGTGGGAGCTGTACCGCCAGTACGACAGCATAGAGGCGATCCCCGCCGATGAACGGGAAAAACTGGAATGCCAGATATTCAGATGTTCACTGGAAGAGATCTGGGCTTTGACCCAGGCTCACTTTAATGTCAGGGATCCCCAGCAAATCCAGCGGGCACTGGATAACCCCAAACGCAAAATGGCATTGATTTTCCGCTGGTATCTGGGGCTATCCAGTCGCTGGTCCAATATCGGTGAGCCGGGCCGGGAAATGGATTATCAAATTTGGGCAGGCCCGGCTCTGGGGGCATTCAATGCCTGGGTTGCAGACACACCACTGGCAAAACCGGAGAATCGCAATGTGGCCGGGGTAAACCTTAAACTGCTTGAGGAGACTGCCAGACTCTGGCGCTACAAAGTGGTGGAAAGCCAGCTGTAACAGGCAGTTTAAAAATTAACATTGAGCTTATCTCAGCTGGCAATGTCATGGTCATGCCGATGTTATTGAATGCTCGGCCTGTTGTTCAGCCTTGTCTTTCGACAGCAGGCCCCTGCATGCCTGCAGTTAACTCCCCAGAACGCCTACCGCAACCCAAGCCAGAGCGGTGCAGGGACTTGTTTGCAGCTTCCTTGGGAAATGTGTAACAACTCAGGCCAAGCTGCTACAACAGATGCCGCCATTGCCGCTATTCCCCGCAGAGCTCAAGCCTGATATTGTGTTACAAAGCCACAGGATAAGACGCTCAACCACCCCGGTTATCGAGCCTGTGTGCAGATCAATGGAGGGCTTATGCAAACCTGTTTTATCTGCAGTATCAGCGGCACATTTTCACCTCATCTGATCGCTGATATCGCCAAAGTCACGCGGCAGGCTGGTGGACACTGGCTGAGCAGCAAAGTCATTCGTCTCGAAGATCAATTCAGCGCCATGATGAAACTGGCCATCAACTCAGATGAACCGGAAACCCTACAGGAGCAACTGGAAACCACCTTCCCGCAGCTGGTATTCACCTTTGTGGAAAGTAGTGATGCCCCCATGCACCATAGGACTCTGGACGTTACGCTGGACTGCGCCGACAGGCCAGGATTAACCCGTGACATCAATACCCTGTTCGATGGACTGGGGGTAGTCATCAGCCACCAGGAAAATCACAGGATCCCTGTCATGGGCGCAAACGAAACCGTGTATCGGGCAAAGTTGCAGCTGGAAGTGCCACAGGAACTGGCGGACGGTGATATTGTCGATGCGTTGGATGGTCTGAATGTTAACCACAGGGTGTCACTCAATGCGCGTGCTACTGTCAACTAAGGTACCCTACCGGGGGAGTTCAATGCTCCCCCGGAGTTTGGCTTGAACGATGCGGGCAATCAGGATGCCGATTATCAGGATTTGAGCGTTAGCACGGATGCGGATTAATATTTGCGGGGCAGCTGGATTTGCACCGCTAGCCCGGGGTGATTGTCACCTAGGCTGATATGCCCGTGGTGCAGGCCAACTATCGCCTTTACCAGTGCCAATCCAACACCCAAACCGCCATCAGCCCTGCTTTTGTCAACCCGGTAGAGACGTTCAAACACCCGTTCTTTTTCCGCATCGGCAATTCCGGGGCCATTGTCAGCGACACTCAGGCATATCTCCTCCCCCAGAGCTTCGCAACTCAACTCAATCTTGCTGCCCCCCGGGCAATATCTCAGGGCGTTTTCCACCAGATTCGCCAACAGCTGAACCAGCAGCTCCCTGTCCCCCTGCAGGATCAGAGGCGATTGCGGCAAGCTGACACTCAACTGCATACCCGCATCGTCGGCCACATCCGTATAAATATCGGCCACTGTAGCCATCACGGCAGCGATATCAGTTTGAGTAAAGCGGCTGCGACGGGCACCGGATTCGATCTGGGAAATTCGCAGCAATGCATCGAAAATGGAAGCCAGCCGATCTGAGTCGCTCAGTGCCTGCTCCAGCTCCTGGTCAAACCCCTCGCGCTGTTCACCTAAACGCCCGGCCTCGTCCTGCAGATGGAGCAGGTTATGCTGCAGCCGGGTAATGGGCGTCTTGAGTTCATGGGCAATATTGGCGGAAATATCACTCATGGCGGCCACGGCTCCCTGTAAACGGGACAACATTTCATCCACGGCCACCGCGATTCGGGCCAGATCGTTCAGTTTGTATTTTTCACCGGTTCGGGCGGCCAGATTGCCTTCGGCCACCTCAGTCAGTACCTGCTCGATACGATGGATCCGCCGACCACTGGCGCGGCTCATGGCCACCACTATGGCAATGGTCAGCATGGATACCAGGACCCCGGACAGTACAAAACCCGTAGCCATAATCTCCAAGATATCATCGTCATCTATGGGGTCATCGTCGATATCCGGCTTGGCCTGTCCCACCAGTTCACGGGTCTCGTCCACAATTTTCCGGTTTTGTTTGCCCAGCTCATAGTCCACATAGGCCAGACTGATACTGGCCATCAGCACCAAACTGAGCAGGGATACCAGAATAAACACCAGCCCCTGTTGGGTGGCGCTGCGCTGTAACCATCCGGGCAAAGATAATCCAGCTCTCATAATGCCGGGTCCTTTTTGTATTCAAGCTTATAGCCTGCGCCGCGCACTGTCTGGATCAGGCTGTCACCAAAGGGCTTTTCCAGCTTATTACGCAGCCGACTAATATGGGTCTCTACCACACTGGTCTGGGGGTCGAAATGAATATCCCACACATGTTCCAGCAACATGGTGCGGGTGATCACCCGGCCGGGATGACGCATAAACAGCTCAAGAATTCGAAACTCCTTGGGCTGCAGATCAAGCGTCTGCCCTTGGCGGGTGGCGGTATGCTCAAACAGGTTTAACACCAGATCGCCAACACTGAGCTCAGGATTGACCTGGGCACTGATATTCAATGAGCGCCGCGACAATGCAATCACCCGGGCGAGCAACTCGGAAAAGGCAAAAGGCTTGGTGAGGTAATCATCTCCCCCGGCCTCCAGCCCTTCAACTCTGTCATCCACCCCTCCCAGTGCCGTCAGGAACAGCACTGGGGTCACTATCTGGGCGACGCGCATGGCTTTGACCAGTGACAGTCCATCCAGTCCGGGTAACATGCGATCTACAATGGCAACATCGAATTGCTCTGTCATGCACAGGGTCAGGGCGTGTTTGCCATTGTCGGTGATCTCTACATGATGACCCGCCTCCTGCAGCCCCTTTTCAATAAAGCGGCTCAGGCTAGCATCATCTTCTACCAACAATATCAACATGCAGATTCTCTTTTACTTTTCAGTATGTCACGTAAGTACCACAGTTCAGGCGAACTCAGGTAATCACAACAGTTTCAGCCTGATTGGCTTGTGCCTGATCATTGCCATCCGCAACCGGCTTATCAGCCCGAGGGCTGGTCGCAGATGCCTGCACCTTGCGGGCCTGCCATTGGCTGAAAATAGTCAGAGCCGCGCCCGCCAATAAACTGGCTCCCAGAGTCACCAGTCCCAACATAAAAAACAGGCTGAACGCCAGGAGTTCGGCCACTCCCTTAAGCCCCTTTGGGCGAACATTCAGCAGTAGTAACTTCAATCTCGTCCACAGGCCGCCATAAAGTGTATGTTCCATAAGCTTACCTCCGATTTAATCGCACATCTCTCAGGGCAAGGCACATATGTATTTGGTGTCTTGCCTGTTCGGTTTAGTTTTCAGCCGAGATTTTCACTTTGGCTTTACTGCCATCAGCCAGGATAAATTTAACCTTGTAGTGCATGCCATAATCATCATCCAGCTCAATCTCATATACCTGTCCTTTTTGGATCCGCTGAGCCTGGGACAGTGCATCATCCAATGTCACATATTTACCTGAAGCGATACCGGCCAGCCAGTCAACCTGCTCCTGAATGTCATCCCTGTCATGCTCAATAGTTTCACGCATGCGGATGATTTTGCCGGTATTGGCATCGATGCGCACCTTGCTCTCTTTGCCCTGAGTCGCCACCAGCTCAATATCGTATACCGCCTTGCCCTTGGACATTTCACGCTCAGCTTCCATCGGCTGGCCGCCGGTTTGCTGTTTGGCAATGGCGATGGCCTGCTTAAAACTAATGGCATCGGCATTCATATGGCTTGGCGCATCGGCAGCAAAGCCGCTGCCAACACTTGCCACGCCCAATGAACAAGCCAGTACAGCGATTTTGGTGTGCTTGATGGTTTTCATATTGTTTTCCTCTGGGTTGTGATTCAGTCAGACAATGTTTGTCGATGGCGCTACTGTATACCCCAGAGCTTGCTGCAAGTTTGCCCCGAGCTTACATTTTTGTAAGTTTTACCGGCAAGTCATCCTCGATGGCGTAATCCCACGCGCCATCAGCAGACAAACGCGGCAATTTGTGGTTAAGTGTTGCCGGTTCTCCCCAGCTCTTTGGGGAGTTGTCGTTTACCAGGAGTAAAAGCGTCATGTTCAAAAAGATTCTGGCCTCAGTCGGCATAGGTGCCGCCAAAATCGACACAGTACTGCAAACCGAACATCTGCTGCCCGGCCAGGAATTTCATGCAGAAATCCTGATTACCGGCGGTGAAGTGGCTCAGGAATTATCTGGTCTGGAGCTGGCACTGATGACCAAGGCCAAGGTTGAAACCGACGAGGGCAGTTATTTCCGCAATCAGGTGATCCAGCAGTGGCACCTGTCCGACAACACCACCATTCAACCCGGGCAGGAAATTCGTATCCCCTTCAGTGCTCAGCTGCACCCAGAAACCCCTGTCACTGAGCTGCCAGTGCGTGTTAATCAGTCTGTGGTCTGGCTGACAACAGGCCTCAGCATCGACATGGCACTGGATGCCGCCGACAAAGACCATCTCTACATCTATCCCAATGAGGCCGTCAAAACCTGTCTGCAGGTGATGGAGCGGGCCGGTTACCAGATGATGAAAGCCGATGTAGAGAAAGGGGTTATTTCCGCTCCGGGATTCCGATCCCGCTCAGGTATTTATCAGGAAATGGAATATAGACCCAACAACCGCAGCTTGTTTGGCGTTAAAGAGGTGGAGCTGTCATTTATTCCCGAAGCGCATCAGACCCATGTGCTGATTGAACTGGACAGGGCATTTCGTGGTGATGGCTACAAGGCACTGACCATTCCCCATACGGATTCGGGTCTGGCCAATGTGCGCAGCCAACTGGAGCACCTGCTGCGCTGAGAATGTTTAATACCATATATGGTATAAACTTCACGTGGTTCTAGGGTCTGTTGACCTTTCATGGTTGAATTTTGCTCGTTCTAGACGCGCTTTAATCGCGACGCAAGGTGTGCCGCCTAGGGGCCTAAGCAAATACCTTGCAACAAAGAGTAAAGCGCGTATAGCCGAGCCCTTCGGGCAGCGTTTGTCGTCACTTTCTACTGCATTAACGCTCATTTATGTAGAACAACTACACTACAGTCGCGTTGCTTTGTATAAAACAACGACAAAGTGCTGCAAAAACCATCTTCAAAGGTCAACAGACCCTAATAACCCGTGAAGACAAATCGCCCATCGATAACCCAGCCCAGGCTGGGTTATCGATGGGCGCTGATGGGACAAGCTGAAGGAAAGGAGTCGGGCACCACACAGTATCAGGATTGACAGTAAGGCTCTTTGTGTTTATCGACGGTAAACAGCTCCACCCTCATATCTGTGGTGGGCAGGTTGGGATCGATTCCCGCCTTACGTTTCAGGGCAGTAATAAATTCCCTAGGCTCTTTAAGCTTGTCCCACACCTGAGGTAAAAACACGCCGCAATGCTGCTCGTGGGACAAAATCACCCCGGGCCTGTGTCTGTCCAGATGGTTGAGACAATCCAGCTCTGTACCTGTGGTAAGTCGCACCGGACGACTGAGCACAGACACTTCCAGTGTCAGCTCAGGCAGCTGGGCGGCAGTCAAAGGTGGGAACCGCCTGTCATGAAATGCCGCTGACAGCGCCTTTTGATGGACTTCCTGCACCAAGGGCTGCTGACTGTGGATGGTGCCGATACAGCCCTGCAGCTGGCCGCTGACTTCCAGCGTCACAAAACAGCCAACAGGTGCCCGAAGGTGCTCATCATAATCAGCGACGTTCGGCAATAACGCCGCATTTTCGCCAAAATGTGAAGCGATGGCCATTCTGGCCACAGACAATAACTGTGACAACTCACACTGACTGTATTTCACGGACGACATAACTGACATAGCCCACCACACGTTGTTTATTGCCACCGGTATCGCCGGAATTTTTATAGTCAAGCCGTTCAAACTGCCAACCCCGACTCCGGGCCAAATGCAGCAAAGCATTAATGCCGGTCGCTCCGCAGGCTTGCTGGTGCGTCAATCTGGGAACACCGGCTTCAATCGTTGCCATACTCTGCGCATCGAGTCCACAGGCTTCATCATACTCATGGTAATGGCTGAGATCAGAGCTGAACACCAGCACTGTATCCTCTGGGTCCCAGATATTGACAATCATTTCCTCAAGATGCCAGGGTGTCACTTTGGAGTACAAAAGTGGCAACAGGCTGAACTGTCCCAGGGTTTGCTGTAAAAAAGGTAATTGCACTTCTAGGCAATGCTCTTTGGCATGGGGCAAGTCATTGATAGCCACTAGAGGATCATCCCGAAGTCGCGCCAGTAAGGCTTTGTCGATTTCGACATTGCCCAGAGGCGTGACAAACTGATCAACCGAGGGCAAAGCCACACCTTCAAATCCCAAGGTATGAGCAGGCCCTGTCAGAATCACCCGGCGAACCTGTCCACAGCGCGCTTTGAGATAACTGTATGCGCGGGCAGCGACCTGGCCTGAGAACTGGTAGCCGGCATGGGGCACAATAATCGCCCGAATCGATGGATCCGGTGGCGGATTATCCAGCCAGCCGTCTATCTCAGCCTGCAGCATTGCCGCCTCTGAGTGATAAAAGTGCCCGGCCACCGCCATCGGTCTGACTTTAATCATCTGCAATCTCCCGATCTTAAACGCTCAGGATGGAGCATAAACGTCACAATCACCTGATAGCAACCAGCGCAATCAGGCATATACTCACCTCAACGCCCTGCAAGGAGTGAAAACATGACCGACTACCATCCCACCCTTTACTGGCACAGCATTGATGATGGCCGGGTGATCTGTGACCTTTGCCCACGATTTTGCAGCCTGCGTGCCGGCAAACGCGGCGCCTGTTTTGTCCGGCAGGAACATAATGGCGAGGTGGTGCTGACGACCTATGGGCGCTCGAGCGGCTTTTGTATCGATCCCATAGAGAAAAAACCGCTGAATCATTTTTATCCCGGCTCCAGCGTGCTGTCATTCGGCACAGCCGGTTGCAATCTGGGGTGCCATTTTTGCCAGAATTGGTCCATCAGCAAGTCGCGGCAGATGGACACCCTGTCGGGCCTGGCAAGCCCTGAGCAAATTGCCGCGGCAGCACAGCAACATGGCTGCAGGAGTGTGGCCTATACCTATAACGACCCGGTCATTTTTCTGGAATATGCCATAGATACCGCAAAGGCCTGCAGGCAGTTGGGGATAAGCTCAGTGGCCGTCAGCGCCGGCTATATCAATCCGGCGCCGCGGGAGCAATTCTTCGCCCATATGGATGCGGCCAATATCGACCTGAAAGCCTTCAGCGATGATTTTTACCACAGGCGCTGTGGTGCGCGGCTGGCCCCTGTGCTGGAAACGCTGGAATATCTGACGCAGGAAACCTCTGTCTGGCTGGAGATCACCACCCTGCTCATCCCCGGGGAAAACGACTCAGATGCGGAACTGGATGCCATGACTGACTGGATAGCCGATAAGCTCGGGCCCGATGTACCTTTGCATTTCAGCGCCTTTCATCCGGATTTCAAAATGATGGATAAATCCAGGACCCCGGCGGCCACGTTACTGAGGGCAAGGGAGATCGCCCAAAGTAAGTGCCTGAATTATGTGTATGTGGGCAATGTTCATCATGACACGGCCAGCAGCACCTTTTGCCCCCATTGCCGGCAAAGGGTAATCGCGCGGGACTGGTATCAACTTGGGGAATATAAAGTGGATGACTCAGGCCATTGCCAGCACTGTGGGGGAACAATTGCCGGGCGCTTCGCCCCTTTCAAACAGGCTTTTGGCCGAAACCGCATTCCGATAAAGATCGCGCCTTCATGAGGCATGCCCTTGGTCAAACAAAAAACCGAACCAGAGGCTCGCTTTTTGCTGATAAATCCCGAAGAAAGGATTATACCTTCTTTACAAACTGGGACTTCAGAGACATGGCGCCGATACCATCGATTTTACAATCAATATCGTGGTCGCCATCAACCAGACGAATGTTCTTCACCTTGGTACCCACTTTCACCACGGAAGAAGAACCTTTGATCTTCAGATCCTTAATAACTGTGACTGTGTCACCATCCTGCAGGATGTTGCCGTTGGCATCCTTGATCACACGCTCGTCTTCAGCTGCCTCTGCTGCACCTTCGGCCCATTCGTGGGCACACTCTGGGCATACCAGCATGGTACCATCGAAGTAGGTGTATTCTGAGTTACATTTTGGGCAATTTGGAAGCGCTGACATTAGAAACCTCGGTCGTTCAACAAAGCAAAGCGCAGAACTCTACACCAAAACTGTGTTATCTGACACGCCCTACCCAAAACCGACAGGTTAATTTAGAGTCATAATAACGGTCACATCACAAAAAACCGCCATAAATCACTCCCTTTTTATTTAGGGTCTGTTGACCTTTGAAGATGGTTTTTGCAGCACTTCGTCGTTGTTTTATACAAAGCAACGCGACTGTGGTGTAGTTGTTCTACACAAATGAGCGTTAATGCAGTAGAAAGCGACGACAAACGCTGCC